>JBAWVF010000005.1:0-60343 GCA_037147415.1 Rhodospirillaceae bacterium
CTGGAAAATACTATATCTAGTGGGTGTGTGCGTCAAGCCGATAGGCATGGATCGATGTTTATGAAAACGACGTCCGCATTACGTCGGTTGCGGCGCCCTGGACTGCGGACCAGCTCGGGGCGATCAACTGGACCCAAAGTGCCGACACCCTGCTGATCTGTCATCCCGACGTGTCACCGCGCAAGCTGACCCGCACCGGCTCGACCAGTTGGACCCTGACCGGCTGGAGCTTTCTGACAGAGGGTTGCTTGTTACGCCAACCCTATTATCGCTTCGCGGACAGCGCAGTGACCCTGACCCCGAGCGGTACCGCCGGCCAAATCACGGTAACAGCCTCGGCCGCAGTGTTCGTTCAAGGTCATGCCGGCCTGCGTTTCCGGATCGGCGGCAAGCAGATTCTGGTCAGTGCGGTGAACTCGACCACGCAAGTCACCGCGACCTGTCAGGAAACGCTGTCGGGCACCACGGCAACCGCCAATTGGGACGAACAATCCTTTTCGGCGGTGCGCGGCTGGCCGGTTTCCGCCTGTTTTCACCAGCATCGATTGGTGATCGGCGGCTCACGCGATTTACCGAACCGGCTGTGGTTGTCCTGCTCCGCCGATTTGTGGAATTTCGATCTCGGCACCGGCCTTGATGACGAGGGTATCGAGTTCGGCATCATGTCGGATCAGGTCAACGCCATTCGCGCGGTGTTTTCCGGCCGCCATCTGCAAGTCTTTACCTCGGGCGCCGAGTGGATGGTCGATGGCGTGCCGCTGACCCCGGCCAATATTCAGCTTTATCGTCAAACCCGGGTCGGTTCCCCGGTCGACCGTACGGTGGCGCCGCGCGATGTTGACGGCGCGACCCTGTTCGCCTCGCGCAATGGCCGGGAAATTCGCGAATTCCTGTTCACCATCACCGAGCAGGCCTATCTAGCCAATGATTTAACCCTGCTTGCCCGGCACCTGATCAAAACCCCGATCGATCAGGATTATGACGCCCGCCGGCGGCTGCTGTTCGTCGTGATGGAGGACGGCTCGCTTGCGGTATTGACCGTCTATCGCGCCGAAAGCGTCAGCGCCTGGACCGGCATTGAAACCGACGGCCCGGTCCAATCGGTCGCTGTGGTCGGAGACGAAGTCTATATTCTGGTCAGGCGCGGCGCCGCCTGGACCATCGAACGCTTTGACGACACTCTTAACCTCGATGCCGCGCTGAGCGGCACCGTATCCTCGCCGGTTTCAAGCTGGGGCGGCCTTGATCATCTGGAAGGCCGCTCGGTCACGGTGGTGGCCGACGGGGTGGTCCGCCCGGCCGCAACCGTGAGTGCCGGGCATATTCATCTTGACCCTGCCGCTTGCACCGTCTCGGCCGGACTGCCTTACACCCACGCGATCGAGCCGCTGCCGCCCAATGTGATCGGGCTTAACCTGGAGGTCGGAACCCCGGTCCGGTTGGTGCGGGCCTGTTTCCGGCTGAAGGACACCGCGGCAATGCGGGTTGATCTCGGCCACGGCCTGTTCGATCTGCCGATGCACCGCTTCGGCCCGGCGCCGCTGCCCGATACCCCGCCGATTCCGATGACCGGTGACCGCTGCCTGCGCACGCTCGGCTGGATTCGCGATCTGACCAAGCCGGTGTGGCGGATCGAGCAGGATACGCCGCTGGCGTTCACCTTGTTGTCGGTTTCAACTGAACTGAAGGGATGTGAGTAATGGCCGCGATCGCCCCCATTGTCTCGACCGCCTTGCCGGTGTTCAGCGCGGTCAATGGCTACTTTAATACGCAGGACCGCCTGAACCAACAGGCCGACAACGCCGCGGCCAAGCTCCAGCTTCAACAGCAACAGGCCGCCGAACGTGCGGCGGAAAAGGCTCAAGCCGAGGCTGAAAAGGCTCAAGCAGAGGCGGAACGACGGCAAAAAGCCGCCGAAGTGATGGCATCCGAGCAGCAATTGCAAATGCAACAGCTGGATGAACGCCAAGCCGCCGACGCTTTAATCACCAACACCGGCATACAAAACCGGATGGATCAGGCGCAACTCGATGCCAATGAGGCCGAGCGGCAACGACGGCTGGCTCTCAGTCAGGCCACCGCCAAGACCACGGTTTCGCTCGCCGGTCAGGGTATCGACCCGAATGACGGCTCGGCTGCGGCGATCCGCTTGGGCCAGATCAGCAATTCCGATCAACAGCGCCAAGCCGCTGACCAAGCCAACCGATTGCGGCTTCAGGCGCTCAGTCAGCAAGCCGAGGATGCCACCAAGCAGAATTTGCTTGAACGCTCGCAGCTAGCCGAGCGCCAGCGCCTGCAATGGCTGAACAGTTTTAGCTGAGGGATTTCACCATGACCGAACACCTCAAGATGGCGCGAGGGATTCCGCGCGTCCGGTATGTTGCGGACGGCCATCAAACCGTCTTTGCTTATTCATTCCCGATTTTTGCTTCCGAAGACCTTGAAGTTTTTTTGAACGCCGCCTTGCAGCTGACCGGCTTTACCGTCTCGGGCAGCGGTGCGTCGATCGGAGGCTCCGTTACGTTTACCACCGCCCCCGGCCCGGGTGTCGCGGTCACGCTCAGCCGGCGGGTGCCGATCGAGCGGGTGACCGATTTTCAGGAAAGCGGGCCGCTCTCGGCGCTTGCGCTCAATACCGAGTTGGACACCCTGACCGCCTGTCTGCAACAGGTCGCGGCCGATCAAGCGAACATGCTGCATTATGCCGACACCGATCTGCCGGCTTCGGCTGAGTTGCCCGGGCGCGCCCTGCGCGCCAACCGGTTGCTTTCGTTCGACAGCAACGGCAATCCCGGAGTCACCGCGCCGGTCGATGCGCAAGCGCTTTCGACTTATACCCCGAGCGGCACCGGCGCCGCGGCCCGCCCGATCAGCGATAAGCTCGGCGATCTGGTTTCGGTCAAGGATTTCGGCGCGGTCGGGGACGGCGTCACCGATGACACTTTGGCGATCCAGGCGGCCTTGACCGCACATCAAGCGGTCTTCATCCCGGCCGGCAGCTATCGGATCAGCGGCACGCTCACGGTCAAATTCGGACAAACCCTGTTCGGCACCGGGCAGTCATCGATCCTCGTCGGTGCCGGCAACGGTTTCGACCTGATCCTGTTACCCGACAGTTACGCCACCGTGCGGGGGCTCCGACTCGAGAACGGGCGAGCGGGCATCAAGCTGTGCGGCCTGACCGGACCCTGCGTCCAGAACACGCTCGAAGATTTGACCTTGTGGCAACCGAGCTATGGCGTGGTGCTCGACGGCGGCGCCCGCACCGACTGGCCCTGCTATTGGAACAATATCGTGCGGGTGCTGGTGGCCAAGCCGGCAACTCATGGCGTCTGGTTGACCGTCAGCGGGGTCGGCGACACGCCCAACGCCAATAAATTCCTGTCGGTCCGGGTCTATTCGCTGGGCGAGACCCTGTCGGGCAGCGGCTTTTATGTCGAAGCCGGGCGCTACAACAACGCCTTCGTCGATTGCGAGGCCAATGTTCACCCGAATGCGTTGGCTTGTTTCCGGCTCGGCGCCCGCACCGACAAGAATTTGCTGGTCAATCTCTATTGTGAGTCGCTCGGCGCGGTGCCGAATGTTCAAATCGACGCCGGCTCGATTGAAACCTCGATCATCAATCTGTTCTCGGCCGCGGCGGGACCGGCGATTTACGACCTTTCCGGCGGGCATTACACCGCCGTTAATGCCGGTTATCCGACCAAGAACCGCTTGATGCCGACCCGGATCACCGAGCTGACCGTCGAGGCGCTCCGCTACGACACCACCTTTTACGATGCCCCGGCCGCCGGTACAGTCGCGATCGATCTCAGCCACTCGGTGTGGCTGGTCAGTGCCTTTAACGGCGCGGTCGAAGCGAGACTGCCCGCGGCCGGGGACGCCAACGGCTTTGCCGTCACCATCAAGAAGACTGACGGCTCGGCTTGGCCGGTCACCGTCACCGAGGCAAGCGGCGGCGTCGGTCCCGACGGTCATGCGGTGGTGCTCGGCAATCGCTATGATTTCATTACCGTCGTTTCCAACGGCGCGAATTGGTGGATTACCGGCGCCAACCGCTTGCCCGGCAACGCCAATTACCATGAAGGCGCGGGGCTGTTTCAACCCGACCTGAGCCAAGACCTGTACATGGTCAGTGCTTGGAGCGGTGCGGTCGAAGTCCGCCTGCCCGACCCGGCGGCGACGAACGCGGTCGGCCGTACCGTCAGCGTCAAGAAATCCGATACCAGCGGCAACAGCGTGTCGGTGACCGCGACCCGGGTCACCGGCCCGGATGGCGAGTCGATTCCGCTCACCGAAAAAGGCCATTCGGTCACCGCGATGTCGAACGGCTCGGCCTGGCAAATTCTCGCGCGCAATCCTTAAACCCGATCGGAGATTTATCGTGCCCGACCGAAAGGCAGTGGCCGACCCCACCCCGGTCGGTTTTCCCGAATTCGTGCGTAAATGGACCGCGGAGCAAGGCTTGCCCATGCCCGAGGTCCACGAAGACATCACCGGCTGGCTGGCCGAGCGCCGCGAAGCGGGCGACAATCGGCTTTTGCTGATGGCCTTTCGTGGCTGCGGCAAGTCGACCCTGGTCGGCTTGTTCGCGGCTTGGCTGCTGTCATGCAATCCCAACCTGCGCTTGCTGGTGCTGGCCGCCGATCTCGCCCTGGCCCGCAAGATGGTCCGCAACGTCAAGCGCTTGATTGAGCGTCATCCCGATACGGTCGGGCTTAAACCCTCGCGGCCGGATCAATGGGCCTCGGAACAATTTACCGTGAAGCGCAGTGCCGAGCTGCGCGACCCGTCGATGCTGGCGCGCGGCATCGATTCCAACATCACCGGCAGCCGCGCCGATATCGTGGTCTGTGACGATGTCGAAGTGCCCAACACCTGCGACAGCGCCCCGAAACGCGCCAATCTGCGCGAGTTGCTGGCTGAAATCGACTATGTGTTGGTGCCGGGCGGCACCACGCTTTATGTCGGCACCCCGCACACTTATTACACCATCTATGCCGAGGAGGCTCGGCGTGAAATCGGCGAGAGCGCGCCCTTTCTCGACGGCTTCCGACGAAAAGTCGTGCCGATCCTGGACGCCGAGGGTAATTCGGTCTGGCCCGAACGCTTTTCACTCGACGCCATCGCCCGGGTTCGCCGCCACACCGGCGGTAACAAGTTTCAAAGTCAGATGTTGCTGGTTCCGGTCAGCATCAGTGAGGGCCGACTCGATCCCGACCTGCTCCGCCCCTATGACGGCGAGTTGGAGTATCGCGAGGCCGCATGCCGGCCGGTGCTCAGCCTGAACGGCAAGCGCTTCGTCTCGGCCAGTTGCTGGTGGGATCCGGCCTACGGCGCCCGGGCCGAAGGTGGTGATGCCAGCGTGATCGCCGCCGTGTTTACCGACGAGAGCGGTGCCTATTATCTGCACCGCGTGCGCTATCTCAACGCGCCGGAATCGGCGGTGGAGTCGATCGATACCGACCATGCCACCCGGCAATGCCGACTGGTCGCCAATTTTGCCCGCGACCTGTTCCTGCCCGCGGTGACGCTGGAAATCAACGGCCTCGGCCGCTTTCTGCCCGGCTTGCTGCGGCGGGAATTGGCGCTGTCCGGGGTCGCTTGCGCCGTGGTCGAAATCGCCTCGCGCCAGCCGAAGCACCAGCGCATCGTCGAAGCCTTCGACACCGTGCTCGCCGCCGGCGCCTTGCACGCCCACCGCAGCGTTTGGGACACGCCTTTCATTCGGGAAATGCGCGACTGGCGCCCCGATGGCCGCTTCAAGGGCCGCGATGACGGGCTTGATGCCGTTGCCGGTTGTCTGAAAGCCGAACCGGTGCGGCTTGGGACTTTGTCCCGGCCTCCCCGCTCGCCCGGCTGGCGCGGCGGTTCGTTCGTCGCCTCGCTCTCTTAAGTTTTTGCACTTGCCCGAAGAACTTCGGCCAAGCGGCGTTCATACGCCACGCTGGCTTCGCGCGCATGTGCACGCGGGGCCGCCGTCGCGGCCCGATCCGGAAATCCGGATTCCCCCGCCCGAACGGACGGGGGATTTTTTTTGCCTCGAACCCGGAGAAGAACATGCGTGAAACTCTCGACGTGGTCTGGTGGATCACGGCGGTCGAACTGCCCGTCATCAGCGGGCTGTTCTGGCTGATCAGCCGACATCGGCGCGACGCCGAACAGGCGTTGGAAGCGGTGCGCCAACGGGCTGAAAACGCGCAAATCCAAGTGCGCGAGATGCTGGCCAATTACAAGGTCGAGGTCGCGAAGTCCTATGTCGGCATCGACACCCTGAAGACGGTCGAGCAGCGCCTGACCGATTATCTGCTGCGGATCGAAGCCAAGCTGGAGTTCAGCTGCGGTCTTCTTTCCGAAGGGGGGCGCTGATGCCCGCCCCCGCCTTAATCCCGGCTCTGCCGGCCTGCCCGCCCCCGTCGGTCGTGTTCGCGCCAGCGGGCGGCGGTCCGCGCGATCTCACCGTCGACGTTCTGGCCCGAACCTTGTGGGGCGAGGGACGCAGCGAGCCGGTCCGCACCGTGGAAGCGATTGCCGCGGTGATCATCAACCGCTTCGGCCCCGGCGGGTCCGTACTCGAGGTCCGAAGTGCGACCGAACAATTCCCGTGTTGGAGCCCGGTCAATCCCGATCATCCCCGCATGTTGGCGGTTCAGCCGGGCGAGCCGGTGTTCGACACCTGTCTGCGGATTGCCCGGCGCGCACTGTCCGGTCTGCTGCCGGACCGGACCGGCGGCGCCACTTGGTACCACCACCGGATGAGCTTTCCGACCAAGGCACGCAACCGTTTGCCCTGTGCCGAAATCGGCAATTTTCTCTTTTACACGAACCAGGAGTAGACCATGATTCCCACTTTACTTGCGCAACTCGGATTGCCGTTGCTGGTGCGTGTTGTCGGCTCGGCGCTCGGCATGATCGATAATCCGATCGCCTCCGGTGCCGCAACCGCCCTTAAAGCCGTTGAGTCGGCGGTTTCCAACGGCAACATACCCGCGCAGTCGGTTGCCGAAGCCAACCGTCACGTCGAGAAAATGGCCGAACTCGACTCGGCCGAGTTTCAGACCGGCCTGCGCGAAATCAACCAAACCATGCGCGCGGAGGTCGGGTCCGACGACCCGTATGTTCGGCGCATGCGCCCGACCTTCGGCTATATCATGGCGTTCAGTTGGTTGGCTCAGATGTGGAGCTTGGCCTGGATCATCGTCACCGCCCCGGCGCAAGCGGGCGGCGTGGTCAACGCAATGGCCTCCCTGGGCACCATCTGGTCAGTCGGGCTGGGCGTTTTGGGTATCTATGTCTATAAGCGCTCGGATGAAAAGAAATTGGCGGTCGGTCAAAAAGCGCTGAGCATCGCCAGGTAGACCTTGCGCGCCGCCGCCTCGGAAATTTCGCCCGCTTGAGCGCCGGCCTCCAGCATGGCCGGGGTCGGTTCGACGGAAACCGCGATAATACCGGTCCGGGCGAATTCCTCGACCATATCCAGTGCAAATGAAAGCTCTTTGCTCTGTTTTTTTGGGCTGTTGTCGTTGATGACCATGGTGGCTCCCTCGGGTTGCTGTAACCCGTAAAAGCAAGGACCATGCCGCAGCGGGAACGGCCACTTTCGCTTCTTTTCCTCCGATTTCGGTGCGCTTTGCAATAGAATACCGGGCAGGGGTTGCATATTGCGATGCATCCGAGTCGGGGGAGAGTTTTCGTGATCGACCTGTTTTCCATTACCGGTCCGCTGCTGCGTCTGCTTGACC
Source organism: Rhodospirillaceae bacterium (assembly GCA_037147415.1). GTDB lineage: Bacteria > Pseudomonadota > Alphaproteobacteria > Azospirillales > Azospirillaceae > BOG-933. Next base: position 7,743 of record JBAWVF010000005.1, read on the forward strand.
CGGAACGCGCCCATAATACAACCCTCCGCCTGTTGGAAACCGGGCTTGCGCCATGGTCACTCTGTCCCTCCGACCCGGTGCTGCGTCAACGGCTCTGGGGGCTCGACTTTCCCAATCCGGTCGGTATGGCCGCCGGTTTCGACAAGAACGGGCAAGTGATGGCGCCGTTGCTGGGCCAAGGCTTCGGCTTTGTCGAGGTCGGCACGGTAACCCCGCGGCCCCAACCCGGTAATCCGCAGCCGCGCTGCTTCCGCCTGCCCGAGCAGCAAGCCATGATTAACCGTTACGGCTTCAACAGCGAAGGTCACGAAGCCGTTGCCCGCCGCCTGACCGCCTATCGCAAGCGCCGCTGTAAGCCGGCGGGCGTTATCGGCGCCAATATCGGCCGCAACAAGGACAGCTCCGACGCGATCAGCGATTACGTCGCCGGAGTTTATACCTTTGCCCCGATCTGCGACTATCTGGTGATCAATGTGTCCTCGCCCAACACGCCGGGCCTGCGCGCGCTTCAGGACCGCGCCCCGCTGACCGAGTTGCTCAGCCGGGTGCTGGCGGCCCGCGCCGATATCTGCGAGAAGCGACCGACCCCGGTTTTACTGAAAATCGCGCCCGATTTGACAGACGAGGATTTGATCGCGGTGGCCGAGGTCAGTTTGGAAACCGGCATCGACGGCCTGATCGTGTCCAACACCACAATCACCCGTCCCGGCCTGGACGGGGTACCGATTGCCGCCGAGACCGGCGGGCTCAGCGGTCGGCCTTTGTTCAAGCTTTCCACCGCCGCTTTGGCGGCAATTTACCGTCATACCGGCGGCAAACTGCCGTTGATCGGAGTCGGCGGCATCGCCAGCCCGGAAGACGCCTATGCCAAAATCCGCGCCGGCGCCTCGCTGGTCCAGCTTTACACCGCGCTGGTCTATCAGGGGCCGCGCCTAGTCTATGAGATCAAGCGCCGCCTGCCCGAATTCCTCAACCGCGACGGCTTCAAAACCATTGCCGACGCGGTCGGGGCGGATGTGAAACTTTAGGCGCCGACTTTCTTCGGTTTGGGCAGGTCGAGCTTGATGTGCAGTTCCTTCAGCCGCTCCGGCGTGGTCGGAGAGGGCGCCTGCATCATCAGGTCTTGGGCTTGCTGATTGAGCGGGAAGGCGATGATCTCGCGGATATTCGGCTCGTCGGCCAGCAGCATCACGATGCGGTCGATACCGGGAGCCGAGCCGCCATGCGGCGGCGCGCCCAGCTTGAACGCCGACAGCATGCCGCCGAATTTCTGTTCCAGCACTTCGGGCTCATAGCCGGCGATGGCGAACGCCTTGTACATCACCTCGGGCAAATGATTGCGGATGGCGCCCGAAGACAGCTCGATCCCGTTGCAGACGATATCGTACTGATAGGCGTTGATCGTCAGCGGGTCTTGCGTTTCCAGCGCCTTCAAGCCGCCCTGCGGCATCGAGAACGGATTGTGGCTGAAATCGACCCGGCCGGTTTCCTCGTTCAACTCGAACATCGGGAAGTCGGTGATCCAGCAGAAGCGGAAGGCGTTCTTTTCACAAACGCCCATGTCCTCGCCGATCTTCATCCGCGCCTGCCCGGCCAGCTTATTGGCCGCCGCGACCTGATCGCAGACGAAGAACACGGCATCGCCATCCTCCAGCCCGGCCGCAGCACGCAGAGCCTGTTGCGCCTCGGCCGGCACGAATTTGGCGATCGGCCCCTTGCCACCGGCCGCTTCGAACAGGATATAGCCGAGCCCCGGCGCGCCCAGCCCCTTCGCCCAATCATTCAGCTTGTCGAAGAAGCTGCGCGGCCGGTCGGAGACCTTGGGCGCCCGGATCGCACGCACCACCCCGCCCTTGTCGATTACGCCGCGAAAGGCGCGGAACTCGACATCCGGACGCTTGAACACCTCGGTCACGTCGCAAATGACCAGCGGATTGCGCAAGTCCGGCTTGTCGCTGCCGTATTTCAGCATCGAGTCGGCAAAAGCGATGCGCGGGAACGGCGGCGGCGTGATCGCCGGCTTGGTCTCACGCCGGAAGCCGCCGAATTCCTCGAACACGCCATGCAATACCGGCTCGATCGCGGCGAACACATCGTCCTGGGTCACGAACGCCATCTCGAAATCGAGCTGATAGAACTCGCCCGGAGAGCGGTCGGCGCGGCTGTCCTCGTCGCGGAAGCAGGGCGCAATCTGGAAATAGCGGTCGAAGCCGGCCATCATCAGCAATTGCTTGAATTGCTGCGGCGCCTGGGGCAGCGCATAGAAGGTGCCGGGATGATTGCGCGACGGCACCAGGAAGTCGCGCGCGCCTTCGGGACTGGAGGCGGTCAGGATCGGGGTCTGGAACTCGACGAAACCGCCCTCGATCATGCGCCGCCGCAAAGACGCAATCACCCCGCTGCGCAGCAGAATATTGCGGTGCATCTTCTCGCGCCGCAAATCGAGGAAACGATAGCGCAGCCGCGCTTCCTCCCCGGCGTCGGTGTCGCTATTGACCTGAAGCGGCAGCTGCTCGGCCACACTTTCAACCGTGACTTCGTCGGCCTGAACCTCGATCCGGCCGGTCGGCAGCTTGTCATTGACGGTGTCATCGGAGCGCGCCACCACCTTGCCGGTGACGATGATCACCGACTCCAGGCGCAGCCCCTCCAGCGTTTTAAAGGCCGGCTGCGAGATATCGGCGACGATTTGGGTCAGGCCGTAATGGTCGCGCAAATCGATAAAGAGCAAATTGCCGTGATCGCGCTTGCGGTGAATCCAGCCCGACAAGCGAACGATCCGGCCAGCGTCTTCAAGGCGCAAAGCGCCGCAGGTATGGCTACGATAGGGATGCATGGTTTGATAAAATCCTTTTATACCAATGGCTTGCTCTGTTAACACACCACAAGCCCCCTCAGACGGCGGGCGCCCGCGATGCGGGCTTGCCTTCGCGCCACGCGGCGCGCGGCGGCAGTCGCCGCCGGTATTACAACAGAGCGCAACACCACCCCGGGTGAGGGGCTAATGTCAAGCCGTCACTACCGTTCCGCCGCGTCGGACCGCATTGTTGGTCGGTTTTACCCGGGCCCGCGGCCCGGCCTGAAAACTGAGCCCCCCGCTATAGCCCGCCGCTTCCAGCGTATCGGCAAAGACGGACAGCAAATCATGGCGCAAGGGATCGGGCAGCGCATCCCGGCTGCGCAAAATCAAATCAAAGCGCCCGGTGCGCACCAGCCCGTCAAGCTGAAGCGGGCCGAGCCGGCTTAAATCCAAATCCAGAATAAAGCGTTTGCCCTGCTCGCCACCACGACGGGACGTATCCGATTCATCCTCGTCGTGAACCGCATGTACGAACAGTTCCAAGCGCTGAAAACCGGTGCCGTCGAACAACGGAATGGTGAAGGGATGCCACTCGGCCCCCGGCTGCGCTTCGGCACGCTGCGCCAAGCCACGAAAATCCTCGTCCAGCTTGTCCAGCAGGTCGTGCCGCCCGGCTTGATCAAGCGCCGCGCCCGCTTCCTCCCCGAGCCAACCGCTTGCATCGCCGCGCCGCGCCTTTTCCAGAAAAAAAGTCAACGCCGCCGCCAGCTTGCGATTTGGCTGCGGCACGATCGAGCCTAACAGGGAGCGGGCCAGCGCGCTTTCAGGTCCACCGAAGGCCGTAAGAGCCTCTCCCAGCGCGGGCAGCCCGGGCGCAGTTAGCCCAGGGGCATTGCCCGCAGGATGTTCGGTAAAGAGTGTGCGCGGATCCACCAGCTCGACACTCAGTTTCAGTCCCGGCGGCAACGTGGCGGGTGTCGCCAGCGCCAAAGTCCCGATCCGGGTCGCCAACAATGGCCGACCGTCGGCGCCCGCCCCGGTAATAGTGCCGGTCAAGCCGCCGAGCGAACTCGAGGTCGGGACGGGGCGCTGCCCGATCATGGCTTTGTCCCGGGGCTCGGCCGGTATGACCGATCGGGTTTCGCTTTGCGGCGGCGCTTCCCCCGACGGATCGGTTCCCAGAATGCGAACCGCAACCGTTGAACCGGGCCTGAGCCCGGGCCCGTCCAGACTTACGGCTTCCCCCGCTCCGGACCCCGGACGAGTACCGCGTCCCTCCGGCACCAGCACCCTGGCCGGAATCACGGTGCCTGGGGATAAAGCCGGTGCTCCCGCCTCCCCTCCGGCCAAAGATGCTCGAGCCAAGGCACCGAGCACGGTCGCGACCACCGGTTGTCCAGCCCCGGCAAAGCCGGGTAACGGTAATTGCGGCAAGGTCACATTTACCGTCTGAGCGGGTATGGCAAAGGCGACGGCCGCAGTCGGCGGACGTCCGGGACTGATCTGAAGAGTAACCGGACTATCGGGCGACAACGCCACGGCCGAACGCACCACCACCTCACCGGCTCCGGTCCGCACCCGATAGGCGCCATCGGCGGTTTGACCGACCACGGTGCCCGAGACCTGAACCGGGCGATCAACCCGGCTCAAGCGCTCGGGCAATTGCTCAAGCGAGACTTCCCCGACCGAGGCCGGGGCGGGCGCATTACCGGAAGAAGAGCCGAGGGGAACCGGCGGTGGCGGCGGAGCCTCGATGGCGGCCATGGGCTCGAACTCCGCTTGGAGAAGCACCCCGCTTCATCGTAGAAACAGTGTACCGGCCGGATGGGGTCCGGCCGGCGATCACTGAAGGAGTGTACGATGGATAAAACATCGTCGTTCCTTTTAGTGCTTCACGTGAAACTTTGGTGGGTATCTTTCCACCTGACGATCACGAAGCCCTAAAGGGAGCCGGGGCGGCGTAACCAGCGCTGTCCCGGTCCCCCTTTATAACCGATTTACCCTCACGTTTCCAGACCCTCTACAAGGCGCCGCTGGTCACCAGCCCCTTGGCGACCGCTTCGACATCCCTGGCGGCATCGCAGGACGGCGAGCGGATCAACAGCGGCATTTGATGGCGAATCGCCTCGCGCACTTTGATATCGCGCCGAACAATGCCGGCCAGCGGCGGCTGAAACTTCAGAAAGTTTTGGCAGGCTTTCAGAATGGTGCCGTAGGTCCGCTCGCCTTCCTTGGAATTCTGCGCCAGATTGACCATGACCCGGATATCGGCGGCCGGGTTGGCGGCGCGGGTAACCTTGATATAAGCATAGGCATCGGTGATCGAAGTCGGCTCGTCGGTCGTCACCACCAGAGTGGTTCCCGCCGGCCCGGCCAACTGCCGGACCACGCGATCGATTCCGGCGCCCATGTCCATCACCACGCAATCATAGCTGCGCGCCATGTCGAACAGCTCGTTCCGCAGACCGGTCAATTGCTGACTGGCCAAGGTGGCGAGACTGCCGGAGCCGGACCGGCCGGCGATGATATCGAAGCCGCCCTCGTCATAACGCTCGGCCACACGCGCCATGGTCATGGCGCCGGTGATGACCTGCCCCAAATCATGCTCGGGCGTAAGGCCGAGTTGAATATCGACGTTGGCGAGCCCGAGATCGCCGTCGAACAACAAGGTCTTCCGGCCCAGCCGCGCCAGCGCGTGACTGAGGGTAATGGAGAACCAAGTCTTGCCCACCCCGCCCTTGCCGCTGGCCACCGCCACGACATTATGGCCGCGCATCGGCTTCACGTTCGAGGGAGGCGGGGAATATGCCTGATCGGTCATCTCAGTTCACTCGGCTTTCGACACGCGCTCATGAATGGGTTCCGGTTCGACGACCGACCCCGGCTGAAGTCACCTGCTCCGGCATCATCAACCGGGCCAGAGTAACCGGGTTCAACGGGGTCAGCCCGTCGGCAACCTTGGGAGTAACACTGACATCACAAAAATTGAGTCGCGACTCATAGACCGCAGCCAGAATGCTGCCGAAGCGCCGAGTCAGATCAAGCCGGGTGACCAGCACCCGCCGTACCCCGACCGCGCGAAAGACTGCGCCCATCTCAGCCGCTTCAACGGCATCGATGCCGCCCGGCACCACAAGCACGGGCTCGACCGGAGAGCGCGCCAGCATACGGCGCAACTCGTCCATGTCGCCGGCGTCGAACGGATTGCGGCCGGCGGTGTCGATCACGACCTGATCGGCATCATGATTGACCTCCAGCGCATCGGCCAGCGCGGTTTCGTCCTCTACCGTCAGCAACCGAATCCGCATCAACCGAGTGAAAGCGGCCAGTTGCTCGACCCCGCCCGCCCGCACCGTGTCGGTGGTGATAATGCCGACCGAGCGTTTGCCGAACACCGCGCGCGCCGCCAGCTTTGCGGTCACCAGCGTCTTGCCCGAACCGGGCGGCCCGACCAGCATCAGCGGCCGTTCGCCCCGGCCATCGATCAAGGGCTGAAAGCCGAACACGGAATCAAGCGCCGCGCCCAGCGCCAGCACCGGATCTTCGATATCCCGCCCGTCGATCGCGTCCAACAGCTTTTCCGAGATCGCCGCCGGAGTACCATGACGAAAGAGTGTGTCGGTCACGATCTGACCGACATCGGGCTGTTCCTCGATCCGCGCCGCCGGTCGGCCGGAACGCCGGCCTTGATCGGTACCGGGCGCCGGCGAATCATCTTCCTCGATCGCTGCGGTGAGACGAACGCCGCCGCCTTCCTCTTCCCGAGTCGCCACGATGATGGCGTCTTCGCCCAATGCCGCCCGGACCTGACGCATCGCCTCGGCCACCGTCCGGGCATGGAAGGATTTCAGCCGCACGTCGGGCCGTCCTTCCTAAGCACGGTGGTGTCGGATAGCAAGCGGTGCATCATTGCTCAAATCTGGCCATTTTTTATATTTGACCGTGGGTTTTGATTTTGGCTTTAGGGTGAATCTCGTTCTGAGACATGACGGTCGTGGTCGGACGGAAGCGTTCGATAATCGAGCGAACAAAGGGGCGAATGCCGGGACTGGTCAACAGCACCGGCGCTTCACCCATCATGGCGTGCCGCTCGAAGGTCTGGCGCACCGTGGTGATGAATTGTTGCAGCTGAGAGGGGGCCATGGCAAGCTGTCGGTCGTCACCATCGCCAACCAGCGATTCGGCAAAGGCCTGTTCCCATTCCGGCGACAATGTAATCAACGGGATAAAACCCATCTCGTTGGTGTTGGCGTCTGAGATCTGCCGAGCCAACCGGGTGCGGACATGCTCGGTAATCTGCGTGATGTTGCGGGTCTGACCGCAGGCTTCCGAAATGCCTTCCAAAATCGCCGGCATGTCGCGAACCGAAATACGTTCCCCCAACAAATTTTGCAACACGCGCTGAAGCCCGCCCAGTGTAATTTGCGAAGGAATGACATCGGCCACCAGCTTCTGGTGTTCCTTGTCCATTTCGTCAAGCAGTTTCTGGGTTTCGGTGTAGGACAGCAACTCCGACATATTGTCCTTGATGACTTCGGTCAGGTGCGTCGTCACCACCGTTGACGGATCAACCACGGTATAGCCGCGGAACAAGGCCTCTTCGCGATAGGCCGGCTCGACCCAAATCGCCGGCAGACCGAAGGTCGGCTCGACGGTTTGTTCGCCGGGCAGGCTCATGGCGTCACCACGCGGATCCATCACCAGCAGCATATTCGGTCGAATATCACCGCGCCCGGCCTCGATTTCCTTGACCCGCACGACATAGGAGTTGGGCGCAAGCTGCAAATTGTCCTGAATCCGCACCGCCGGCATGATAAAGCCGATTTCATTGGCGATCTGGCGACGCAATCCGCGGATCTGGTCGGTCAAACGATGACTGCCGGGCGCCGGCTGGTTGATCAGCATCAACAATCCGTAGCCGAGTTCAAGCCGGATCATGTCGATTGCCAGTGCGGTTGCAATCGGCTCGTCGGCGACCGGGGCGGCCTCGACGGCTTCGGTTTCGGTTGCGACCTTTTGCGCTTCTTCCTCCTTGCGTTTGCGCGGGAGATACCAGGCGGCATAGGCCGCGCCGGCGCCCAGCACGATGAACGGCAAGGGCGGCATGCCGGGCAGCATGGCCATGGCGAACAGCAAGGTGGCGGTGAGGCCGAACGCGGCGGGAAAGCCGCCGATCTGCTTGGCCAAAACCTTGTCGGTCGCCCCGGTGACGCCGGCCTTGGTTACCAGCAAACCGGCCGAGATCGAGATGATCAGTGCCGGCACCTGAGAGACCAAACCGTCCCCGATCGACAGTTTAACGAAGGTATCGGCAGCCGCAAGAAACGGCATATCGTGGCGCAACGACCCGATAATAATGCCGCCGATCACATTAATGAAAATGATGGCGAGACCGGCGACCGCGTCTCCCTTGACGAATTTCGAGGCACCGTCCATCGAGCCGTAAAAGGCTGATTCGTCTTCCAGTTCCTTACGCCGGGCCTTGGCGGTCTGTTCGTCGATCAACCCCGAGGACAGGTCGGCGTCGATCGCCATCTGCTTGCCGGGCATGGCATCGAGAGTGAACCGCGCCGCGACTTCGGCAATTCGGCCGGAGCCGGCCAACACCACCTTGAAATTAACCAGCGTGATGATGCCGAACACGATGATGCCGATTACGAAATCGCCGCTCATCACGAAATTCGCGAAAGCTTCGATGACGTGACCGGCCGCATCGGTGCCCTCGTGACCATGAGCCAGAATCAGGCGGGTCGAGGCCAGGTTCAGCGATAATCGCAACAAGGTCGTGATCAACAAAACCGTCGGATAGGAACTGAATTCGGTCGGCTTTTGCATGAAGAGCACGACCATCAAGATCATCACCGCGCAGGTGACCGAGATCGACAGCGATATGTCGAGCATCCAGGTCGGCATCGGCAGGATCAACGCCACGATGATCACGACGATGCCCATCGACAGCGCGATATCGCCGCGTTTCAGCATGCCGCGGGCAGTCTCGATCAAATCCGCCCCGACGCCCTGTCCGGGACCGCCGCCTTCCGGCCGTTCTGGAATTTGCTCGGTTAGCGCCATGGTCTAAAATGCTCGTCGTAAGATGCTCGTTGTAAGCGGCTCGCCGCTTCGGGACCACCCGCTTAGTCTACTCCAATCTCGCCGTCATTTTAGCATTAACCGCGCTTCGGTACTCCGTTCGAAATTATTAACCGCAAAGAGCCTTGCGCTCGGCAACACGCTAATGATCTAACCGGATACTCACACCGGGATTTGCCCATGGAGCCTACCCCGTCCCGTCTGCTGATTCCCGACATCCCTGCGGTGGCGGCGGGACCGCGCCGACTGGCCCTGGTCGGCGCCGACGGCGACGTGGAAACGCTTGAGCTGGACGCTGCCGGAAAGCGCCTGCTCGGTCTGCCGATTCTGGTCTGTCACGCCCCCGCGCTCTGTCGCCGGCTGAGACTGCCACCCGATCGACTCGAGACCTGCGACATTCTTGAGCTGTTTGCCTTCGTTCATCCGGCCCGGTTTTGCCTGCCGACCCCGCGCGGATTGGCCGAGGCGCTCGAGCTGCCGGTTCCCGAAGGTCTGGAAGACTCAGCCCTTTCTCTCTTTCGCGCAACCGAGGTATTGCTGGCTCGGTTGGCCCGATTGAGTCGCCCGAGCGACGAGGACCGCTCGGACCCGCTTGCGCTTGCCTGGACCCTGGGCGCGGTCGGCTGGCGCTGGGCCCCTGCGGTGCTGGCCGCACTGGGCGCACCGGGCGGCCCGGCTAAAAAAAGCGTCGATGGCGGCTTGCAAGTGTACCGTCGATTGCCGGAATGGTCGATCGAGGCCCCCGCCCCGCCCCCCGGTCAACATGCGGTCGAGCCGGGTGAAGCCAGAGCCCGTCTGGCCGAACTGGTGCGCCGCCCGGGCCGGAGCGAAACACGCTCAAAAGGCGCCGAAGCCCGGCCCCAGCAATCGGATTATGCCGATGCACTGGCAATGGCATTCACCCCGCGCGCAGAGGAATGCGCGCCCGCAGTCGTGTTGGCCGAAGCGGGCACCGGGGTCGGCAAGACGCTCGGCTATCTGGCCCCCGCCAGCCTTTGGGCCGAGAAGAATAACGGAACGGTCTGGATTTCGACTTATACCCGCAATCTTCAACACCAGATCGATAGCGAGCTGGATCGTTTGTACCCCGAGCCAACCACCAAGGCGCGCAAGGTGGTGCTGCGCAAGGGCCGCGAAAATTACCTGTGTTTGCTGAATTTCGAAGAGGCGGTGCGCTCGAGCGCGCTTGACCCGCGCTATCGGATCGCGCTCGGCATTCTGGCGCGCTGGGTGGCGGCGACCCGGGACGGCGATCTTCAGGGTTCCGATTTTCCCGGCTGGCTGGTCGATGTGCTCGGCCGCGCGGCAACTCTGGGGCTGGCCGATCGACGCGGCGAGTGCATCTTTTCCGGCTGCGAGCATTTCAACCGCTGTTTCATCGAAAAAAGCGTCCGCCGGGCACGCCGCGCCGACATCGTGATCGCCAATCATGCGCTGGTGATGATTCAGGCGGTGCAGGGCGCCGGTGACGAGGGCCGTCTGCCGACCCGCTATGTCTTTGACGAAGGCCACCATGTTTTCGACGCGGCCGACAGCGCATTTTCGGCGCATCTAACCGGAATGGAAACCCGCGAGTTGCGGCGCTGGCTGTTGGGCGATACCGACGGCCGCACCGGCACCGGCGGGCGCGCGCGCGGCCTGAAGCGCCGGCTGGAAGGATTGCTCTCGAGCGAAGACCCTGCCGCGGCCGTGCTCGAGGACGTGTTGCAGGCGACCCGGGCCTTGCCGGCCGATGGCTGGCGCATGCGCCTGGCCGGCGACAACCCGACCGGCCCGACCGAACGCTTTTTACAAATGGTGCGCCGTCAGGTGTTGGCCCGCTCCGGCGATCGCGACTCGCCCTATAGCCTGGAAACGGAAACTTTGCCGCCCGACGAGAGCGTGCTTGAGGCTGCGCGCGCGCTGTGGGTCGCGCTGACCGCGATGGTCAAGCCCTTGACCGCTTTGTCCGCGGCACTGACCGCGATGCTGGATGACGAAGCCGCCGATCTCGATTCCGAGCAACGGCGCCGTCTCGATAGTCTGGCGCGCGGCTTGGCCCGCCGAACCGATCAAACCGTTCGGCCCTGGATTTTGATGCTGCAATCGCTCGGGGCCGGGATTCCGAAGGGCCTGGTCGACTGGTTCGGGCTGGAACGGCTGGACGGGCGCGAAGTCGATGTCGGCATGTTCCGCCATCATATCGACCCGACTTTGCCGTTTATCGATACCGTGGTCGAGCCCGCCCACGGTATCGCCATCACCTCGGCCACCTTGACCGACGGCAGCGGCAATCCGGAGCGCGATTGGCAAGCGGCCGAGTTGCGCACCGGCGCGGTGCATCTGGAACGGCCGGCTTTGCGGGTTACCGTGCCTTCGCCCTTCGATTACCCCAGGCATACCAAGGTGCTGGTGGTGACCGATGTGCGCAAGGACGATCTGGTTCAAGTCGCCGCCGCGTATCGCGAACTGTTCCTGGCGGCGCGGGGCGGCGCGCTCGGATTATTTACCGCGATTTCCCGGCTGCGCGCGGTTCATGCCCGGATTGCCGACCCGCTCGACGCCGCCGGTTTGCGGCTTTACGCCCAGCATGTCGACGGGCTCGACATTGCCACCCTGATCGACATTTTCCGGGCTGAAGAACAAGCGTGTTTGCTCGGGACCGACGCGGTCAGGGACGGAGTCGATGTCCCCGGCCGCTCGCTCCATCTGATCGTGTTCGACCGGGTGCCCTGGCCCCGCCCCGATATTCTGCACAAGGCCCGGCGGGAACATTTCGGCGGGCGCGGCTATGACGACATGCTGACCCGGTTGCGGCTTAAGCAGGCGTTCGGCCGGCTGATTCGCCGCGCCGACGATATGGGGGTGTTCGTTTTGCTCGATCCGCTCATGCCGAGCCGGCTCAACGGCGCCTTCCCCGAAGGCGTCGCGGTCCAGCGTGTCGGCCTTGCCGAAGCGGTGCGGATTACCCGGGAATTCTTAGCGTAAACGGAACCGCCTGTTATATGGCCGCGAAGCACTTGAAACTGATCACATCATTTTCATCGATCGGCCCATCACTACTTTCGGTGCCGATGCTGATAAAGCCATTACTTTTAATCGGTGCCGAAGAATTAAGCAGGGCAATTGTTTTCATATCGTCACCGTGAAGATATGTCCCATTTTTACTGTGATCGACCAAAATATACTCTTCACCCACCACTTGAATTTCGGCATGAGCCCGGGATGCGGTGCCCGAAGTGACAACCAGATGAGAGGTGTCATTGCGGCCGATCTGATACGGCGTCTGCACCGGATCAACCATATGACGAGTACCGCGATAGGTCAGCTCCAGCCGCCCGAGTCGCGATATCGGACCCGCGGACGCAACCGGCGCAGGCAGCGCCAACGCTTCGGTTGCCGGTGCAATCGCCGGCTCTCCAGACGGTGATATCTTGGATAATTTATGCATCAGGCCGTCGGCAAGGCGGCGGGGAATACCGGCTCGGTAAAGACGGCGGCGAAAATCCTCCCGCACCGTATCTTCACACAGACTCATGTCGCTATCGGGAGCGAAGTCGCGAATACTGCGCAACCCGCTGAACATCTCGGCAATATTTTGGGTCAGATAGGCCGCTTTGCGACGCCCGAATTCCGAAGAAAGCAAATCAAGCTGAAACCCGATCTTGGCGCCGGGGTTCGGCAGAAAACTGGCAAGGATGGAAACGGTGCCTTCAAACGATAAATCTTCGCCGCCGCTGCCGAGCACGACCTTGGCCCGCCGAGACAGCGCCGAACTCATCTCGACCCCGCCTTTGAACCCGCCGAATTCAACCAAGTGACGCACCAGCCGCTTAAAGGCCTCGGCATTCCCCAGCCGGTCGAGCTTGGTCATGGCCCCCTTACCGTTGATCGCGTTGGCAACCCGGGTCAGCAGCGCTTCCCGCACCCGCGGCAATTGCCGATGGGCCATGATGTCACTTAACTTTTGAAGAGCCGGGGTGCCGGGCAGACGATCGTCCCACATTCCCTCAATGGTCGCGAGCATGGACTCCAGGGCGGACGCCAGATCGGGGGCATAACCGATCATGGTGCGCACCGGTTCATTGCCGTCGATGATTTCCGCCAGCAGACCGTCGAGAAAATCGGTTGCCGCGTCGCTCTGATTCTCGTCGTACAACTCGCAGGCCGACACGAGTTTCAGGCCCCAATCCCGCGCCTCTTCCAGTCGCCGTGAAACCGCACCGGTAATTGCACGCGCCCTCTCTTCCGACGGCAGAGTTTCTTCAACCTCCGAAATCAAGGCAGACAAGCCCTTATACGTTAAGGTTTCCGCTCGCGCTTTGTTAAACTCGTCGGCCGCTTTTGCAAGCGCCAGCACCTCTCGGAATAAGATCGACAAGGCGTCGTGGCGATCCATCGGGCGCTGCTTCATGTCTCGGGCCTGGATTGCCGCCAGCCGATGCCCCGCTTGATTAAACAGCAGCGGATCACGCTCAAGATAGCGCAACAGCATATAATTATGAAGCAGCTCTAAAGGAATAACCAACTGCTGGTCAAAATAGCTGCGCAATAATCGCAGAAGCGTTTGTCGACTTTCAAATCCAAAAACATCCAATGCGGATTGACATACATAAGCTTCTTCAATAGAAGAAATCGTCGCGCCCTTGCCTTGACCTGTATAAAATTTTTCAAAAATAACTTCCGGTGTACCGCGAGAGCTTACCTTAGTTACTCGAACGGCTGTGTATTTAGCCATCTGAAGCAGGTATTCGGCCCGGACCAGAGCGGACTTTTCGTCCTCGTAAATTCCCTCAATCTCGGGTTTGCCACCGATTTCAACGGTTATCTCAAATGTGCTCCGTCGAATCATTGTCCCCCCCCGCTCATGATCCGATGAAAGCGTACGGTTTACGGCCGCACTCTGAATCTGATCACTAAACTATTAACCCGAACCTATTAACCCGGCCCGTCGTTCTACGCCTTTCGGCCGGACGTTCCGATCTTCGGCTTATCTTAGTGATTAATGGCTTTGAAGCCAAGTGTCTGAAGCGATCAGCGGCTCCCCAGGAAAAGTGTTTTCACAATAGGCACTTACCCTTGACTGACCGGTTGCGATTTGGCAGGGTGGGTCAATACGAAGCGTTCGGATACGGGATCATACTTAACCCTATCGGCAGGGAGCCATCACGGTCATGACCAAGTCGGAGTTGATTTTGCGATTGTCCGAGCGCAATCCGCACCTCTACCAAAGCGATATAGAAAAGATCGTGCGGACAATTTTTAATGAAATCACCGAGGCACTCGCACGCGGTGATCGGGTCGAGTTGCGTGGTTTCGGAGCGTTTTCCGTTAAACGGCGCGATGCACGAACCGGTCGCAATCCCCGTACCGGCGAAGCGGTCACCGTTACCGAGAAATACATTCCGTTCTTCAAGACCGGCAAGCAACTGCGCGAGCGCATTAATGGCGGTGATGACGACGGTGATGACGGTGATGATTTCGAGTGATCATACCGGCCCCTGATTAGCGCCGCTCGAACAAGCGATCAAGGTCGGCACGTTTCAATTCAATCCAGGTCGGTCGACCATGGCTGCATTGGCCGGTATGGATGCCTGCTTCCATTTGTCGCAACAGCGCGTTCATCTCGTCGGCATTCAGGGTGCGACCGGCCCGCACCGATCCATGGCAAGCCATCCGTGCACACACCGCGTCGAGACGGTCGGTAAGCGCTGCGGCCGTGCCTAACTCCGCCAATTGGTCGGCCAGATCACGCACCAGTGCCCCGACATCGGCTTGACCGAGCAGAGCCGGCACGGCACGTACCAATACCGCCCCGGTGCCGAACGACTCGAGACTGAGCCCCAGCCGCTCAAACTCTTCCGACCGGGCCAGCAAACGACGTGCACCGGCATCGCCCAACTCGACCACCTCCGGCAACAACAGGCCCTGGGACGGCACACGCCCGCCCTCGGCTCCCGATAAGGCCGTCTTCAGCTTCTCATAAACCAGCCTTTCATGGGCGGCATGCTGGTCGACCACCACGACGCCATCGGCGGTTTCGGCCAGAATATAGGTCTTGTGCAACTGTGCCCGCGCCACGCCGAGCGGATAGTCGGCCGGAGCCCGCTCCACCCGCTCCGCTTCCCGTTCCGCAAGCGGCCGCCCGGCCGGGCTCAGCGGTGATTGCCACTCCAGGCCCGCCTCGGACATGCTGTAAGAAGTCTTTGGCCCGTAAGCAGCACGCGACGCATGGGAAGACGATACCGGCCGAGAACCGGTCGTCGAGTCGCCCCCCGGGGTCAACGCTTTCGGGGTCAACGCTTTCGGGGCCAACGCTTCCGGGGTCAACCCCAACACGTCGAGCGCGGCGGTCCCGACGGTGTTGGCGGTGCGATGCCCGACCCCGGCCAAAGCCCGGCGCAACGCGCCGACCATCAAGCCGCGGATCGACGAGCCGTCGCGAAAGCGCACCTCCGTCTTGGCCGGATGCACGTTGACATCGACCTCGCTGCCCGGCAGTTCCAGAAACAGCACCAGCGCCGGGTGACGGTCGCGCGGCATCAGATCGCCATAGGCGCCACGCACCGCGCCGAACAGCAGCCGGTCTCGCACCGGCCGACCATTGACGAACAAATATTGCTCGCGGCTGGTCGCCCGGTTGAAGGTCGGCAGACCGGCAAAGCCGCTCAACTCCGCGCCGTCGCGCTGTCCCGCCACCGCCACCGCGTTTTCGCCGAACGCGCGGCCGAGCACCGCCGACAGTCGCTCGAGTCGCGCCACCTCCGCTTCGCCCTGCCCGGCCGGATAGCGAAACACGGCCTTAGCGCCCTCACCCGATCCGGTTCCGGCCGAAAAGGTAAAGGCGATGTCGGGATGGGCCATGGCCAGACGCTGCAAAACGTCTTCGATATGGTCCTGCTCGGTCCGCGCCACTTTCAAGAATTTCAGCCGGGCCGGCACCGCATAAAACAGATCGCGTACCTCGACTCGAGTTCCCGGTGGATGCGCCGCCGGACCGACCGGACCGACCGCGCCGCCCTCGACCGCAATCGTCCAGGCATTCTCGGCCCCGACCGGGCGGCTGGTCAGCGCCAAGCGGCTGACCGCACCGATCGAAGGCAGCGCCTCGCCGCGAAACCCCAGGGTCGCGACCTCGCTCAAGTCCTCGTCGGGCAGTTTGGAGGTGGCATGGCGCTCGACCGACAGCGCCAAATCCTCGGCATCCATGCCGCAACCGTCATCGACGACCGTGATCAGCGTGCGCCCGCCGTCGCGCACCGTGACTTCGACTCGAGTCGCCCCGGCGTCGATCGCATTTTCAACCAGTTCCTTAACCGCAGCCGCCGGCCGCTCGACCACCTCCCCGGCGGCGATCTGATTGATCAGGGTGTCGGGCAACCGCCGGACGGTCACCCCTCCAACTCGACCTTCATCCGCGCGCGCAGCCACGCGATTTGACCGGCGGTTGAGCTGTCATGCGGCGCGGCCGGTCCACCGGTAAGCTCGGAGCGGATCGCGCGCGCCAATTGCTTTCCTAACTCCACCCCCCATTGATCGAACGAGTTGAGGTTCCAGAGCACGCCCTGAACGAAGACTTTGTGCTCGTAAAGCGCAAGCAGCGCGCCGAGCGTGTAGGGATCAAGCTTTTGATAAAGCAACATATTGCTCGGCCGGTTGCCGGGGAAGACCTTGTGCGGCAACAAGGTTTCAATCGTCGCGGCCGGCAGGCCGGCGGCTTCCAGCTCCGCACGCGCTTCCTCCGCGGTTCGGCCGCGCATGAAGGCTTCACTTTGAGCCAGCGCATTGGCCAACAGCATCGCATGATGCTCGCCATACGGATTGTGACTCTCGGCCGCCAACAGGAAGTCCACCGGAACCAACCCGCTGCCCTGGTGCAACAATTGAAAGAACGAGTGCTGGGCATTGGTGCCCGGCTCGCCGAAAATCACCGGAGCGGTGGCGTAATCGACGACGCAGCCATCGCGATCGACCGACTTGCCGTTGCTCTCCATTTCCAATTGCTGAAGATAGGCGGGCAACCGGTGAAGATACTGATCATAGGGCACCACGGCCTGACCGGCCGCACCTAGAAAATTGATATTCCACAGCCCCAAAAGCCCGAGCAACACCGGCATGTTGGTCTCTAACGGCGCCGTGCGGAAATGGCGGTCCATCGCTGCGGCCCCGGCCAGCATCCGATTGAAATGCTCGGTCCCGATCGCCAGGGCTAAACTCATGCCGACCGGCGACCACAGGCTGAACCGGCCGCCGACCCAATCGCGAAAGCCGAATGTGGTCTCCGGCCCGATCCCGAACGCCCGCACCGCCGGTTCATTGGTGGAAACCGCCACAAAATGCCGTGCAACATCGGCCTCGCTGCCGCCTTCCTGAAGGAACCAGTCGCGCGCGCTGCGCGCATTGGCCATGGTCTCTTCAGTCGTGAACGTCTTGGACACGATCACAAATAAGGTGTCTTCGGGGTCAAGCCAATCCAGCGCCTCAAATATATGCGTCCCGTCCACGTTGGAGACAAAGCGCACGCGCTGATCCGGGTGATGGTAGGGGCGCAGCGCCTCCACCGCCATCAATGGCCCGAGATCGGAGCCGCCGATCCCGATATTGACCACGTCCTTGAACGGGCGGCCGCTATAACCGGTGTAACTGCCGAAACGAACCCCGTCGACGAAGGCGCCCATGCGCCGCAGCGTCGCGCGCACTTCGGGCATGACATCGCCTTCACCGGGCACCTCCAGTGCGGCGCTGTCTTGACTGCGCAACGCCATATGCAGCACCGCGCGGTTCTCGGTGTCGTTGATCCGTTCCCCGGCGAACAAACGGTCGCGCCAGCCTTCCAGATCGCGCGCCCGCGCCAACCCGCACAGCAGCTCAAGCGTCTCGGCGCTAACCCGGTTCTTGGAGTAATCGAGCAGAACGCCGCACGCCTCCAGGCTCAGCCGGGAAAACCGACTCGAGTCGTCCGCGAATAAAGCCCGCATCGAGGTTGTGGCCATCCTGTCGCGATGCCGAAGCAAAGCCTGCCACGCCGCACTTTCAGTCACACGGGTCATCACGGCACTCCCTTGGTGGTGCTGTATTCGAAATGCAGTTCCTCGCCGGGATAAACCAACGGCCGGATCGCATGGGCGGCTTGCGCCGCTTCGGCAAAACCGGTCAAAATCAGTTTAAGCTTACCGGGGTAGGTCGCGATATCGCCGACTGCAAACAAGCCGGGACGATTTGTGGCGCCGGTCGCCGGGTTTATTTTGATCAGATGATGCTCAAGCTCCAGGCCCCATTCGGCGATCGGACCGAGATTCATCGACAGGCCGAAAAAAGCCAGCATGGCATCGGCAGGCAATGACTTTTCCACACCGTCCAGACTCTCCACCCGCACCGCGGTCAAGCCTCCGTCCTCGCCGTCCAGCCCGGAGAGCTGATACGGCGTGACCAGATCGAGCCGGCCCTCCGTTGCCAGCGCATCGAGCCGAGCCGCACTGTCCGGTGCCGCCCGGAACTTTGCGCGCCGATGAACCACCATGATCCGCTCGGCGATATCGACCAACGACAGCGCCCAATCGACCGCCGAGTCCCCGCCGCCGGCGATCACCACGCGCTTGCCCGCAAAATCCTGCCGCTTGCGCACCATATAGAAGACGGACTTGCCTTCGAATTGTTCAAGCCGATCAAGCGGCGGCCGGTTCGGGCCGAACGCGCCGCTGCCGGCGGCAATGATCACGGCGCGGGCATTCAAGCGGGTTCCGGCCGAAGTCTCGACCAGCCAGCGCCCGTCGCCGCTTTCACGCAAGCCCGTCACCTGCTCGCCGAAATGATAAACCGGATCGAATGGCGCGGCTTGCTCTTGCAAGCGTTCGATCAAATCAGCCGCGGCGACCGCCGGACTGCCCGGAATGTCATAGATCGGCTTTTCCGGATAAAGCGCTGTACACTGTCCGCCCGCCGCCTCCAGAGTATCGATCACATGGCACTTCATGCGCAACATGCCGCATTCGAACACCGAGAACAGACCGATCGGACCGGCTCCGATAATAACAACATCGGTACGATGAGAATCAGACGACATGATCACTCCGGACGCAGAACTTCATTGAAAGGCGATGCCGCAGAATGTCGGGTTTTTCGTGTTCGATCAACCCCGGCTCTCGCCTCGTGACCCCGTAAACTTCGGCATGTAAACTTCGCCTTGAAAGACGGGTATAATCGATTAGATTGCACAAATCGAGCTTCGCTGAGCGGTGGTATAATGAAAGAACTTCGCTGTCTGGTTTTCACGGAGCAGGAAGTGGCTGCCGCCGTCGTCGAGCGGCGCAGACGCCTGCGCGAACCGATGCCCGACGGCACGATACAGCGACTCAGTTACCGTAGTGACGAAGCCGGTGCGGTGATCGTGACGCTGCATGTGCTGAAGGATAATGGCCAGGACAGTGAACTTTTCATTCCGACCAGTGAAACTACGGCGGCTCTGGTCAATTTCTGCATGAGCCGCAAAATCCCGATGCCGGTCGATTCCGACAAGTATCTTCAGGTTGTCAAGGACGGCTTGACCATGATGATCACCATGCGCTTCAACCGGGCACACAAGGCTGGAACCGGCGAACCCGAAACCCCGGAGGAACCGCAGGGCCGGCTCGGTCGCATCGTCCGCCCGCCTCGCTAACGGTTCGGGTCGGTTTCCGGACGGAGCGTTCCCGACAGAAGGCGGCATTATGGTCATCCTTGGGCTTACCGGCTCCATCGGTATGGGAAAGAGCACTGCCGCCGTGTTGCTCCGTCGTCTCGGGGTCGCGGTTCACGATGCCGATCGCGCCGTACACCGCCTGCTTGCCTGGGGCGGAGCCGCAGTTCCCGCGATCGCCGCCCAATTCGGTGCCGGTGTCATTAGAGACGGTGCGGTTAACCGGCCTCGTCTCGGCGCGCTGGTGTTTCAAGATGCCACCGCCTTAACCCGCCTCGAGTCGATTATCCATCCACTGGTGCGCAAAGCCGAGCGTCGCTTTCTCGCCACCGCCGCACGTCGTCGAACCCGGGTTGTCGCGCTCGACGTGCCCTTGTTGCTTGAAACCGGGGGCGAACGGCGGGTCGATGCCGTGATCGTGGTCACCGCGCCCGGCTTCATTCAGCGCCAGCGCGTCCTGGCCCGCCCCGGCATGACGGCCGCAAAGCTCGACAGCATTCTGGAACGCCAATTACCCGACCGGATAAAGCGCGATCGCGCCGATTTCGTGGTTCAAACCGGCCTGGGTAAAGGTCACGCCTTGCACTCTCTGGCGGCAATCGTCAAGCTGATGCGTGATCCCTCCCGACTCCGAAAGTCCCATGCGCGAAATCGTTTTCGATACCGAGACCACCGGCTTTAAGCCCGACGAAGGCCACCGCCTGATCGAAATCGGCTGTGTCGAACTTTTTAATACATTGCCGACCGGGCAGACCCGGCAGTGGTACGTTAACCCCGAGCGCGATGTCCCGGATGACGCGGTTCGGGTTCACGGCCTGACCGCCGATTTTCTTGAAAAATACCCGGTGTTCGGCAATGTGGTTGGCGAGATTCTCGAGTTCCTGGGCGACGCACCGCTGGTTGCTCATAACGCGCCGTTCGACATGAGCTTTTTGAACGCCGAGTTGAAACGCTGCGGCCATCGCCCGCTCAAAAACAAAGTCACCGACACCGTGCAGTTGGCACGTAAAAAGTTTCCCGGTGCGCCGGCCAGTCTTGACGCCCTGTGCAAGCGCTTCGGCATCGATAATTCAAGCCGCAGCTATCACGGCGCATTGCTCGATGCCAGCCTGCTGGCTGAGGTTTATCTGGAGTTGTCGGGTGGACGCCAAACCGCGCTCGTGCTCGATTCAGCCGGCGAAGCCACAGCGGTTCGCCTGTCCGGCACCCGTAAACCCCGTCCGGCTCGCCCGCACACCCCGTCGCCCGAGGAACGCGCCGCCCACACCGAGCTTTTGAAAAAGCTCAAAAACCCGGTTTGGCTGAATTAGGCGGCCGACACTCGGTTACGGGAGAAGAACGACCGCCCCGGTGGTCGCACGCCCCTCCAACGCCCGATGCGCCGCGGCGGCCTCTTTCAGCGCAAAAGTGTGGTTGACCTCGATCCGCAAAGCGCCGGTCCGCACCGCCTCGAACACATTCGGCGGTCATGCCCTGAAGCATCAACCCGGCGGCTCTGGTCTCCTCCAGCCAATCCGGTAAATGAACCAATCGGTCCGCCGCAATCAACCGCGCTTCCGCATACGCACCAAGCGGTCCGGCATAGGCAACGCGATCACCGGGCTTAAACAATGTAACTTCCGGACCGACCATCTCGACTACGCCGGCACCTTCGACACCCAACACGGCCGGCAAGTTTGCCACTTGATAAAGACCGCTGCGGTGATAGGTATCGATATAGTTGAGGCCAACCGCACTTTGCCGCAGCCTGACTTCCCCCGGCCCCGGTTCGCCGATCGCTACTTCGTCCCAGACCAACAGCTCCGGGCCGCCATATTGATGAATGCGTACCGCGTGGTTCATCTTTCCCTCCTCTCCCGGTATTTCACGTGAAACATTTTTGGTGATATGCGCTATTTTATCAATATTGTTTCTTCGCACTCCGGTCGAAAGTCACGTTCATGAAGATAACAGTCAATGTCGATTGTACTCCGGAAGAAGCGCGCACTTTTCTGGGCCTTCCGGATATCAAACCGATGCAAGACGCGCTTGTCGCCCGAATCGAGGAGCGACTCTCCGCGACCCTTCAGTCGATGGAGCCCGATGCCATGCTTCGGCTCTGGTTTCCCGCCGGGCTTCAATCAGCCGGCCTTCAATCAATGGACAGCATCGCCAAGGCCATGATGGCGAGTATCGACACCGCACTCAATCGAGAACCCCGCAAATGACGACGCCAAAGCAGTTTTACCGCGTTCACCTGTTTGTCTGCACCAACCGCCGCGCCGAAGGCCATCCGGCCGGATGCTGCGCCAGCCGGGGCAGCGAGGCCGCCACGCGCTATCTAAAGGCAAAGGTTAAAGACCTTGGCCTTAAGCAGGTGCGGGTTAACGCCGCCGGTTGTCTGCATCGATGCGGCTTCGGTCCGGTTCTGGTGATCTACCCGCAAGGCATTTGGTACACATTCAACACGGAGGCCGATCTCGACCGGATTTTCGAGGGGCATTTTCTCGGCCAAGGCAGCGCTGACGACCTTTTGCTGCCGGACCGCCCGCCCGAGGCCGCAGAAACGGTTGCGTAAGCCATGGCTTCGGATACAATTTTTGCGCTGGCAACCGGCCCTGGCCGCACCGCGCTGGCAATCATTCGGCTGTCGGGACCGCAAGCAGGAATTGCACTGACGGCCCTGACCGCCAAGGCACTGCCACCGGCCCGAGTTGCCAAACTGGTCACTCTGCATGACCCGGATAGTCTGGAGCCGCTCGATCATGGGCTTGTGTTGTGGTTTCCAACCCCGAATAGCGCCACCGGGGAAGATGTGGCTGAGCTTCACCTTCACGGCGGACGGGCAATTATCGCCGCCGTTACCGAGGCACTGAGTCGGGTACCGGGGCTTCGTCCGGCCGAGCCGGGAGAATTTACTCGTCGCGCCTTTGATAACGGCAAACTTGATCTGACCGAGGCCGAAGCAGTCGCCGATCTCATCGATGCCGAGACCGCAGCCCAACGACGTCAAGCCTTGTGCCAATATGGCGGCGCACTAGGGCGACTGTACGAGGATTGGCATGGCAGACTGGCTCGTCTGCTGGCTCATCTGGAAGCCGAGATCGACTTTCCCGACGAAGATTTGCCGCCTGGGCTCGACCAACGCAGTCGAGGCTTACTCGAACTCTTGCTCGGCGAACTCAACAGCCATCTTCACGACGGTCATCGGGGCGAAAGAGTGCGAAACGGGCTTTCAATTGCCATCATCGGTCCACCCAATGCCGGTAAATCCAGTCTGCTCAATCTGCTCGCTCGGCGGGATGCCGCGATCGTCTCGGCCCGGTCGGGAACCACACGCGATATTATCGAGATTCACCTCGATCTAGGCGGCTATCCGGTCATACTGGCGGATACCGCTGGTTTGCGCGACAGCAGCGACGAAATCGAAAGTGAAGGCATTCGCCGTGCCCTTGAGCGTGCCGCCACTGCCGATCTTAAAATTGCGGTGTTTGATGGTGCCTGTTGGCCCGAACTGGATGGTGCGACCCTGGGTTTGCTTGATCAAAATACGGTGCCGGTTCTCAACAAAAGTGACTGTCACGGTCAAACCGCGATTACCATTGGCGGCAGACCCGGCTTCAGCCTTTGCAGCCGTACCGGGGACGGGCTCGCGCCTCTGCTTGATCGGTTGATCACCATGGTAGCCGAGCGGCTTGATACTGCGGCGCGGCCAACCCTGACCCGTCTAAGGCACCGGCTTGCTCTTGAGGAATGCCGCGATAGCTTGGTTCGAGCGTTGTCGGCCCCACTCCCGGAACTGACTGCCGAAGATGTACGGCTGGCGTCGCGCGCACTCGGGCGAATCACCGGGCGAGTGGCGGTCGATGACCTGCTTGATATAATCTTTCGAGACTTCTGCATCGGAAAGTGAGCGTTTCACGTGAAACAGGCTTCCTCTGCTTGGGATGTAATCGTCGTCGGGGCCGGACATGCCGGCTGCGAAGCCGCCGCTGCCGCTGCGCGCATGGGCGCGCAAACCTTGCTCCTTACCCATCGCCTGGACACTATTGGCGAAATGTCTTGTAACCCCGCGATTGGCGGCTTGGCAAAAGGACAAATGGTTCGCGAGATTGATGCCCTCGACGGCGTGATGGCTCGGGCGATCGACCGCGCGGGCATCCAATTTCGCATTCTGAATCGCAGCAAGGGTCCGGCCGTGCGTGGACCCCGAGCCCAAGCAGACCGCAAACTCTATCGTCAAGCCATGCAGGCATTGCTGGCCGAACAAGCCAATCTGACAATCCATGCCGGTGCGGTTGAAGATTTAATCACCGGTTCCGACGGAAGAGTAACCGGCATCATCACCGCCAACGGCCAAAGACTCTCAGCTGGCGCGGTTGTGATCACAACCGGCACTTTTCTACGAGGCTTAATCCATATCGGCAGCGAGACCGAGCCGGCGGGCCGCGTCGGTGATCCGCCGTCACTTGGGCTGTCCACCGCACTTGCGCGCTTGGGCTTACCCTTGGGCCGTCTAAAAACAGGCACACCGCCCCGGCTTGATGGACGTACGATTGATTGGGGCGCCCTTGATCGACAAGAAGGTGATGATCCCCCTCCTCCATTTTCGTACTTAACCAAACAGATATCCACACCCCAAATTGCCTGTGGCATTACCTGGACCACTCCCGCCATTCACGAACTGATTCGAAGCAATCTCGATCGCGCTCCGCTTTATACAGGTCAAATCACCGGAATCGGACCTCGCTATTGCCCATCGATTGAGGACAAGATCGTTCGATTTGCCGACAAGGATCGGCATCAGGTCTTTTTAGAACCGGAGGGACTCGACGACCATACGGTCTATCCCAACGGCATTTCAACTTCGCTGCCTCGGGATCTCCAGGCCGCTTTGCTACCATTGATTCCGGGTCTTGAAAAAGTTGTCATGCTCCGACCGGGCTATGCGATCGAATATGATTATGTCGATCCTCGGGAATTGAAGCCCTCGCTGGAAACACGGCAGGTCGGACATTTGTTTTTGGCCGGTCAAATCAACGGCACCACCGGCTATGAAGAGGCGGCAGCCCAGGGACTTATTGCCGGGATTAACGCGGCAATTTGTACCGGCAACGGGATCGATCCCTTCGTGCCCGATCGGGCCGAGGCCTATATCGGAGTTATGATCGATGATTTGGTCACGCTCGGGACCAAAGAGCCCTATCGGATGTTTACCTCGCGTGCCGAATATCGGCTGCTTCTCCGCGCCGACAATGCTGATCAACGCTTAACCCCACGAGGCTTGACCGTTGGCTGTGTCGGGTCGGAGCGTGAAATCCATTATCGTCAACGTTCCGCTGCGCTTGATAAGGCCCGCGCTCTCGTTAATGATTTGGGTGGTAGCCCCAGTGAGTTACGACGTCACGGCCTACCGATAAATCTTGACGGCATCCGGCGTAGTGCCGCTGACTTGCTACGCTATCCGGACATCAGCATTTCGCGTCTGGCCACACTTTGGCCGCAGCTTCACGCCCTGCCGCCGGATATTGCCGAGCAAATAGAAATTGACGGTAAATATTCCGGCTATCTTGAGCGTCAGGATGCTGACATTCGTGCCTTTCGTCGTGACGAATCCTTAGCATTACCCGTCGATCTCAATTTCAGTGCCGTTGGCAGTCTATCTACCGAGATTCGGACCATTCTCACCAAAGCTCGCCCGACAACGCTGGGCGCAGCCGCCCGTCTGCCCGGCGTCACTCCCGCAGCGCTTACCGCTCTGCTGCGCTATGTTAAACGCAGGCCTACACCGTTGGAAGCGAATGATGTTAGCACGTAACCCGGCTCCCCTTACAGCTGAAGAGTTCCGCCAGACTACCTCTGTTTCACATGAAACATTGGAACGACTCGATCTCTATCTTTGTCTGCTAAGAAAATGGCAGACAAAGATCAATTTGGTTAGCACAAACACACTCCATGATCCTTGGCGTCGTCACGTTCTTGATTCGATCCAGCTAATGCCCCTTCTTCCCCCAACGGCCCGAGTCGTAGTTGATCTGGGCAGCGGCGCCGGTTTTCCGGGCATGGTTCTCGCAATGTGCGGGGTTCCAGAGCTACACCTGATCGAAAGTGACCAAAGAAAGGTTGCCTTTTTACGGGAGGTTTCTGCGGCGACCGGGACTAAACTCACAATCCACCCAACCAGAATCGAAGCAACGCCGCCGTTTCCAGTCGATGTCGTGACCTCGCGCGCACTCGCCCCCCTTGCGCGCCTGATTGAGTTTGCGCTACCCTTCCTGGGCACTAAGAAGGTGTGCTTGTTCCTTAAAGGAGCCCGAGTCACTGACGAACTGAATGAGGCTTCGAAGCGCTGGACAATGCAGGTCGAGCAATTTCCAAGTCGCTCAGACGACTCAGGTACGATACTACGCCTTGAAGCAATTTCTCAAATTTAGCACGACGCCTGAAGGGACGGCGCGGAGACAACGATGTCAAAAAGCCGTGTCATTGCCGTTGCCAATCAAAAGGGTGGAGTTGGCAAAACCACAACCACGATCAATCTTGCCACTGCCCTGGCCGCAGTTGGAAAGAGGGTGCTGATCATCGATTTTGATCCTCAAGGCAACGCCTCGACCGGGCTTGGTATACCCAGAGCCAAGAGAAACCTGGGAAGTTATGAGATTATTTTTGAAGACATATCGGTTATGGCAGCGGTGATGCCGTCCCCGATCCCAGGCCTTTCCATTGTGACATCGTCGGTAGAGCTATCCGGGGCCGAAATCGAACTCGTATCCGTGGAAAATCGCGAATACAGACTGCGCGAAGCCTTAACGCGGGAAGACGTGCCGTTCGATTATATACTGATAGATTGTCCGCCCGCGCTTGGGCTGCTCACTTTGAACGCCCTTGTCGCCTCAGATGCGGTGTTGGTCCCGCTACAATGCGAGTTTTATGCGCTCGAAGGACTAAGTCATCTGGTGCGAACGATTGAGAGAGTGCGACGTTCGTTTAATCCCGCCCTCGATATTCAGGGCGTGGTCCTGACCATGTTCGATAAGCGCAATAATCTTTCCGAATCGGTCGCGGCGGATGTCCGTGGTTTTTTCGGAGATAAGGTTTATGAAACTGTAATTCCCCGCAATGTGAAGGTGTCTGAAGCGCCCTCGCATGGCAAGCCTGCCATTATTTATGATATGCGCTGCCCTGGCAGCCAAGCATATATACTCCTGGCAGGCGAAGTACTGAAACGAGAAAGCAAAAAGGTGATTGCGTGAGCGACGATGTTAAACGTTCGGAATCCGGCAAACGTGCCAGTCTTGGCCGCGGACTTTCAGCTTTGTTCGGGGAAGCCGCCGAAGATTATGCCCCGGTCGAACGCGGCCGGCAGAGCCGTAGTGTTCCGGTGGAGTTTATTCATCCCGGACGCTTCCAGCCACGCCGAAGATTTGACGAAGAGGCGATTGCTGAATTAACGCAATCGGTTAAGGAAAAGGGGATTCTCCAGCCCTTACTGGTACGCCGAGACCCCGACCACGCCAACACGTATGAACTTATCGCTGGCGAGCGACGGTGGCGCGCTGCGCAAGCGGCCGGTCTCCATGAAATTCCGGTACTGATTCGTGATCTGACCGATCGTGAAGCACTGGAATTATCAATTATTGAAAATATCCAGCGGCAAGATCTGACACCGCTTGAAGAGGCAGACGGTTATCGCCGACTGCTCGATGAATTCAAGCATACTCAGGAAGAGCTGGCGCGTGCACTTGGTAAAAGCCGCAGTCACATTGCCAATACGATGCGGTTGACCGGTCTACCCGATCCAGTAAAGGCAATGCTTGAAGACGGGCGACTGTCTGCCGGCCATGCCCGGGCTCTGCTGACTGCTGAGGACCCGACAGCTCTTGCAGAACACGTGGTTGCAGCCGGGCTCAATGTACGACAGACCGAACAGTTGGTAAAAGGGGGCGAACTTCCCGCGCTCGGCCGAGGCCGAGGCGAGCCTCGTACACCGGAAGCAAAAGATAGCGACCTAATCAGCCTGGAAGAAAGCCTATCCTCAAGTCTAGGTCTTAAGGTTACACTCACCACCCGCGGCAAAAAAGGCACTTTAGCGATCGAGTATACAAACCTTGATCAGCTTGATGACGTACTGCGCCGCCTAACAGCGGAATAACACGCCCTTCTTATTTAATTTGATGTTCTGGTTTCAACCAATTGCCAATTAGGATCGCGAGAACGAGTATTCCGAGCAAAAGTCCAAATATCCGTCAACTCAATAAGACGATCAGGGTCACCATCTAATACTGATCCGGCAGAATTCCGGGTAACATTCATCTGGTCGCTAATAATCTTTGCAGTAATAACTGCAATGTTGCCGTCCATCTTGGCTTCAAGAAGGTCAACATCTTTTACCCTCTCAATATGGGTTTCGTGTTTTTCTTCCATTGTGATTCGGCGCCGAATTTCCTCAGCAAAACTGTCGTAAACTACGTCCGAGAGGAGAGGGCGCAAAGTGGCAGTATCACCTTGAGCGTAGGCGCTAACAATCATCTCGAATGCAGCCTTGACCCCTCTAGAGAAATTCTTTTCGTCAAAACCTGGGTCAGCAGATTTAATTTGACCCAAACCGGCAGCAAGGGAAAAAGGTTCACCAGCAACTTCCTGCGAGCCAACTTGGCGACCACGATCCGGGAGCGGAATCACATTATCCGGTAGTGAGGCTCCGGAACGGTCGGCAGCAAAAGGGTTTGGACGCTGACGCTCCTCACCATGCCGACGACCTAAGACTGAGCGCAGGCGAAAAACAAGAAATCCAGCGATCAAGGCAAAGAAGAGGATTTCCAAAAAATTAGAACCATCACCCATAACACTGCCCCAATCGTTAGTACTGGACCCGGAACACGGAGAAAGGTACCTATTCCAAAGTATGATCGGCTCTCACTTTCAAAACCGTCACAAGCGCCTCTTCACCGCAGCCATGCATTATAAATAAGCTGGACAGATGCAAAGAGCAAGGGCAGCCATGAGTTCGCGATCATCATATATCACATACGTGCTGTTCGAAGTCGGCACGTTCACATTATCAGCTTCTCTAATCGGGTTTTGGTTGAGTGTTCTACTATTTTTTGGAGGAGCAATCGTCGGGGTCGCACTGCTAAAAAGAGTGAGCCAATCTACGGAAAAGAATAAAGCAATAGACGAAGATATTTGGCAGATAGCTTCAGCACTACTAATGATAGTTCCTGGACTATCAACAAGCGTACTTGCACTATTGCTAATGATTAGACCATTTAGGAAAATTGTATTAAGATTTACTCTTCAGTATATATCAGGTCTACTTAGAAAAGTCAAAGCGGAAAAATTATACACAAGTTATTATACAACC
The DNA here is from genome assembly GCA_037147415.1 of Rhodospirillaceae bacterium. GTDB lineage: Bacteria > Pseudomonadota > Alphaproteobacteria > Azospirillales > Azospirillaceae > BOG-933. The sequence goes on from JBAWVF010000005.1 coordinate 36,630, forward strand.
AATGATGTACGTAATCTAAAGGGCGGGCCAATAATTGAGTTAAAACATTTCGAGATTGTGGCAAAAGCTACGGAGTCAACGAACAAATGAACTATAACAATGGCCAACTGCACGAACTAAGACCACATGAACTACGGATAGTTCATTGCCATAGAGGCATAAATTATGAAAACTGAGATAACGCAAAGCCAAGCTGTTGCCGGCTAACCTTATACGTGCTAGCTGCAATGTAGAAACACAGAGCAGCCGTCCCGCCGGGGCGCAGCGCTCAATCTAACGGGAGCTTTACAAATGAGCAACACGCACACAACATCAGACGAAGGAAAAGCAAACGGTGAGGCAAAGACGGGCGCCGAAAGTCGACCGACAGCGCTTCCCATTAATGTTTTAGCACAATATCTCAAAGACTTATCATTTGAAAACCCGCGCGCACCCGATAGTTTAATGCAAGGTCAAACCTCACCGGAAGTTATTGTCAATGTAAATATTAATATCAATAATATAAAAGAAGGTATTGATGAAGTTACTCTAACACTTCGGGTTGAAGCAAAAACAGGCAGCGACATTGCATTTCTGGCAGACGTCTCCTACGCTGGTCTATTCAGTTTGCCCGGTTTACCACAAGAACACCATAAAGCGGTTTTACTAATAGAAGCTCCACGACTTCTCTTCCCGTTCGTACGGGCAATCATTTCTGAAAACACGCGTAATGGTGGGTTTCCACCACTATTAATTAACCCGATTGATTTCGCTGAGCTATATCGTCGCCAGTTAACACAAAATGCCTAAAAAGTTCGCCCTCTTCCGAGCTTATGTCGGAAGAGGGCGAAATAACCTACTGGTTCATAGATTCAAAAAAGTCAGAATTCGATTTAGTGTGCTTAAGTTTATCAACTAAAAAGTCGACTGCATCTGTAACGCCCATTGGAAGAAGAATACGCCTAAGTACCCACATTTTTGAAATAGTACCCTTATCAACCAACAACTCTTCCTTTCTGGTTCCAGATTTAGTTATGTCAATCGCAGGGAATGTTCGCTTATCGCTAAGTTTACGATCAAGAATAATTTCTGAATTACCTGTTCCTTTAAACTCCTCAAAAATCACCTCATCCATGCGACTGCCAGTATCAATCAAAGCAGTCGCAATGATAGTAAGAGATCCCCCCTCCTCAATATTTCTTGCAGCACCAAAAAATCTTTTCGGACGCTGTAAGGCATTTGCATCAACACCGCCAGTCAAGACCTTTCCAGAACTTGGAACAACCGTATTATATGCTCGTGCTAATCGAGTGATACTATCCAATAGAATTACTACGTCGCGCTTATGTTCGACAAGTCGCTTTGCCTTTTCAATAACCATTTCTGCAACTTGAACATGGCGCACAGCCGGCTCGTCAAAGGTTGAGCTAACCACCTCTCCCCGAACCGACCGAGCCATGTCAGTAACTTCCTCAGGCCGCTCGTCGATAAGTAAAACGATTAAATAAACTTCAGGATGGTTCAAAGATATGGAGTGAGCAATATTCTGTAGCATGACAGTTTTGCCCGTTCGAGGCGGAGCAACAATAAGCCCGCGTTGGCCCTTTCCAAGAGGAGCCACTAAATCTATAACTCGGCTTGTATAATTCTTCTTTGTCGGGTCTTCTACTTCGAGTTTGAGCCGGCGATCCGGGTATAGAGGGGTTAAATTATCAAAATTAATTCGATGGCGGACTTTGTCGGGTGTATCAAAGTTAATAGTATTGACCTTAAGGAGCGCAAAGTATCGCTCCCCATCTTTTGGAGACCGGATTTCTCCTTCAACAGTGTCCCCGGTTCTAAGCCCGAATCGCCGTACTTGATTAGGTGAAACGTAAATATCATCAGGACCCGGAAGGTAATTTGCTTCAGGAGAACGCAAAAATCCAAAGCCATCTTGCAAAATTTCAAGTACACCATCACCGAAAATTGGTACACCGTTTTCGGCGAGCTGCTTTAGAATTGCAAACATCATATCCTGCTTGCGCAGGGTGTTCGCATTTTCAATCTGCAACTCCTCAGCAAAGGCCAGAAGTTCGGCCGGTGTCTTGCATTTCAGCTCTTGAAGATTCATTATTTGACCTGCGAGGGATGGCTTCATGGAAAACCTGAAACAAATCCAGGAAGCTAGTGATGTAGGTAAATACGTCAATCGGGGGATTTGACTGACGCCGTTAGCCAACAAATTGAGCTTGTTGGAAATACCAAGCTATTAAATTTTCATGCGCTTACCATAGGCAGCGCATAGCCGGTTGCCGTGATGATTAGCTGATGATAAATGCGATGTCAAGAGCATACAAGCCCGGACTGAAAATAATTTTCATAAGCAGCGGTAAATTAAAACGGTTTTAAAATTACCAAAAAAACAATGATTATGAGAGCGACAGTAGGAAGCTCATTGATGATTCTGTAAAATCGTTCCAATTTAATGTTACAATCCTTGGCAAAGGCCAAACGCCAACGGCCCAACATATGATGAAATCCAGTTAAAAAAGCTACAGCAACCAACTTTAAAATGAGCCATATCTCGCTAATCAACTCCGGTGCTAGCGCAATAAGCCAGATGCCAAATATCCACGTAGCAATCATAGCAGGGCCCATTATGTAACGAAAAAGTCGTCTTTCCATTATCTTAAATGTTTCTGAAAGCTCCGACCCATGTTTAGCTGATACGTGATAAACAAACAAACGAGGGAGATAAAATAAGCCAGCCATCCAGGAGACAACACTAATAATGTGGAGTGATTTAATTGTCAGGTATTCCATGGGGTACTCACACAGTTATTATAATGGACAGTCAGATAGGCTAGATGGACAGGCTCTCTGACCCGACTCTGAACATAAAGTAGAACCGTCTATTAGTAGTGTTTTAACCATAGAAGTCAGTCCATCAATAAAAAATGATGAAGACCCAACTGTTTGAATCCTCGAGTAATATGGTACACCACATCGTTCAGCAAGCTTTCTGTAATCGATGTCAAGTTCCACTAGTGTCTCAGAGTGCTCGGAAACAAATGCAATAGGAACTAATATAACTGGTACTTTGTCACGGCCAGCTCGTTCAATCTCATGGTTTGTTTCCGGTCCAATCCACTTTAAAGGGCCGACGCGACTTTGATAGCAGGAAACCCAGTCTAAATCAGGTACATTCAATTGGGAAACTATTGCACGCGCAGTACTTTCACACTGCCATTGATAGGGATCACCATTATTAATAATTTTTTCAGGCAAACCGTGCGCAGAAAATAATATTCTCGGCTTGCCATAGCTTACTGTGTCATTCCACTTTACGCGAATATGTGTAACTATTGTTTTAATAAACCCTGACATTGTTGGGTAACAGCAAATGTTACGGGTAGGTTTAGATAAGCCAATATACTTACAAGCTTCAATCCAATTAGCAATCGATGATGCTGAAGTGGTAGTCGACCACTGAGGATATAAAGGTATGGTAATAATCTTATCAGGATTAAATAACTTTACCTGACGCGCGGTATCAATACTAAAAGGCATCCAATAACGCATTGAGATAAAGACTTTTATATTTTCAGGTTGTCCGAGAGCATTCTCAAGCGCCTGGGCTTGAACTAAAGTATTCTCTAATAGTGGCGACTTTCCGCCCATTAAACTATAAGTATGTTGAGCAGACTTTTCTCTTTTTGTTGAAATGTACCAAGCTAAGAAATATCTGAGTGGCTGAGGAAGTCTTATCATCGCATAATCATTAAATATATTAAACAAAAAGGGCTTAACCGCCGCCAAACAATCAGGCCCTCCCATGCTGAATAGTATGACTGCGATTCGTCCTGTCTTTGTCATTTACGCCGCTCCGGCCATGTCTTGATTAAATTTGACAATTGGCTAACATGATCGGGAGGGGTAACCTGAGCTACCCCGTGTCCAAGATTAAAAATAAACGGGCCACCACCCAGGCAACCTAAAATCTCATCAACAGCAGTTGCCATTGCCGCTCCACCAGTGACCACGAGGATTGGATCAAGATTACCTTGAACGGGAATTTTTGGCTGAAGTACCTTTGCGGCCCAGTCCTGCGGAACCGAAGTATCAAGTGCAACAGCATCAACCCCGCTGAAATTAGCATATTCTTCAAGCATCAGTCCTGCACAGCGAGGAAACCCGATTATTGGAATATCTGGATGAAGTAAGCGTAGAGCTTTAGTAATTCTTTTTGTTGGTTCAATGACCATCGTTCTAAATAGAGCTGATGGTAATATTCCTGCCCAGCTATCAAACAATTGAATAGCATTCGCACCGGACAAAATCTGGTTGTCTAAATAAATGATTGTTATATCAACTAAAGTGTCGATTAGGGATTGAAACCCGATCGGGTCACTATATAAGAATGACTTAACCTTTTCCCATTCCTTTGAGCCACTTCCTTGAACCATGTAGCATGCAACGGTCCACGGCGAACCTGCGAAGCCGATTAGAGCTACTTCATCCGGTAATCTCGTGGAGATATTTTTAACGGTTTGATAGATCGGCGAAGTTATTTCCTTGAAATTCTCTTTACATAGAATTTTAAGCCCACTGGCATTGTGGATTGGTTCAAGTTTCGGGCCTTCACCCTCGGCATACTCTAATTTTTGGCCAAGGCCATACGGCACCATGAGTATGTCGGAAAACAATATTGCTGCATCCATACCATAACGGCGGAGCGGTTGCATGGTGACTTCACAAGCAAGTTCAGGAGACAAACATAAATTGATAAAGCTGCCTGCCTGCTTACGTGTTTGCCGATATTCAGGCAGATATCGCCCGGCTTGGCGCATGAGCCAAAATGGCGGGCGATCCGGTTGCCTCCCTTTAAGGGCATTAATAAACGGTTTATCAAGCATCATCAATGGAAACGTCCATAGTTCTATTAGGGTAGTGAGGATGGTGCGTATAAAAGCTACATTTGGAGGAAAATGCAATACCTACTTCATAACTAAGAATCTTAATTAAGACTCTTAGTTGTTGAGGTGTATGCGGAAAATTATGGGGATCAAATTTTGCTAAACACTTATCCACGGTTTGAAGGGTGTTCGAACGGTGACAAATTTCCCGGGGATAAGTTTGCGGATAACCTGAAAAAATGGCGTTTTCTCGTGGTCTCAAGACTAAGTAATGTTGGGGATAAGGGCATATCCGTTTTGGTTATCCACAGTTCGTAAAGTAGTGGTATCAAATTGTCCACCCGGGTAAAATTACCGGGATACCTGGGGGTAAAGCTGATGCGATTGAACTGCAATGGCGTTATCCCCAGGTTTACGGTAGTTTAATCACAGGGGTCTGTGGATAATGCATATCTTTCATCTGCATCTTGTGTCCGATGCCACCGGAGAAACGGTAAATAGTATTGCTCGTGCCTGCGTAAGTCAGTTTGATAATGTTCAACCTTATGAGCATTTGTGGAATTTGGTTCGCACGCCCAGGCAGTTGGATGTTGTGTTTGATAGCCTTACAACGAGCCCAGGGCTTGTTATGTTCACGCTTGTTGATGATAGCCTTCGGCGCCGACTCGAGGAATTTTGCAGGGACCACCAATTACCCTGTGTATCGGTGTTGGATCCACTAATCAGCGCACTCGGTACTTATCTTGGTGTTGAATCCCAACGGCAACCAGGCCGGCAGCATATGCTTGATGCAGAGTATTTTGAACGTATAGAGGCAATGGATTTCGCCCTCGCTCATGATGACGGCCGATCAACTCGTGATCTTCATGAGGCGGATGTTGTCCTTGTCGGAGTTTCCAGAACATCAAAATCGCCAACTTGTATTTATTTAGCAAATCGTACTGTTAAGGCAGCAAATGTTCCCTTTGTTCCCGGCTGTCCTTTACCGGAGGAACTTGATCAAATTGTTTCCCCTCTGGTCGTCGGTTTAACTAATGACCCTGATAGACTAATGCAGATCAGGCGAACGCGAATGCGCTTTATCGATCCCGGACGTCAGGAAACATCTTATGTTGATCCTGATGTTGTGCGTAAGGAAGTTACTGACGCGCGACGGTATTTCTCCCGCAAAGGTTGGCCTGTTATCGATGTTTCACGTCGGTCAATAGAAGAAACAGCAGCAGAAATTCTAACTTTACTTTCACAGCACCGCGCAAACGCAAAATTTGGTGTACATGCCCAATGAGCGGCTTAGTTCTGGCTTCAAGCTCACCGACTCGGCGTCGTATGCTCGAAAATGTCGGTCTAGCGGTCACTTGTGATCCCGCCGATGTTAATGAGGCGGAGGTCAAACGCCAAGATGCGGCACTTGCTTCCGGGCGCCTTGCAAAGTTAAAGGCGGTAACAGTTTCGTCACGACATCCCGGCCAAGTAGTAATTGGTGCCGACCAGACGCTGATGTGTGAGGATCGTTGGTTCGACAAACCTGAATCGATATGCGATGCACGACGGCAACTTTTAGAATTACGAGGGCGGACCCATACACTAGTTTCGAGCGTTGCTGTCGCAATCGACAGCCGGCTGATATGGGAAACGACGGAATTTGCGCACCTGACCATGCGTGATTTTTCACAGCGGTTCCTGGATGACTATCTCGAGTCGGTTGGTGATGAGGTTATGGATTCGGTCGGATGCTACCGGATCGAGGGAAGGGGCTTGCAGCTATTTTCTCGAGTCGACGGCGATCATTTTGTCATTTTGGGCCTGCCCTTACTGCCTCTGCTCGGGTTTTTGCGGGATCAGGGAGTGATAACGACATGATGATCAGCGGCAGAGCGAGGTTGGCCGGGGTGATGGGCTGGCCGGTCGGCCATTCACGATCGCCGCGGCTTCATGGATATTGGCTCGAGTCGTATCGACTCGACGGGGCTTATGTGCCTTTGGCGGTGCCGCCGGAACGACTCGAGCAGGCGTTACGCGCATTGCCGGCACTCGGATTTCACGGGGTTAACCTGACGGTTCCTCATAAGGAGGCGGCGTTGGCTCTGGTTGATCACGTCGACTCGAGAGCCCGGCGCATCGGTGCGGTTAACACAATTGTGGTTCGAGAGGACGGCAGCCTGGAAGGGCGCAACACGGACGCCGAGGGTTTTCTCACAAATCTGCGGGAAGGCGCTCCCGATTGGCGACCCGACGCCGGGCCGGTGGCGGTGCTGGGGGCGGGTGGGGCAGCCCGGGCAGTCGTGACGGCGCTTGTTGATGCCGGTGTTAAGGAAATTCGTCTATACAATCGTTCGTTGGATAAGGCCACCACCCTGGCGCGGGAGATCGGGGGTCCGATACACCCGGGGCCGTGGTTCGGGCGTAGTTCGGCTCTGGCCGACACGGCGTTAGTGGTGAATACAACCACGCTCGGAATGGTCGGGCAGCCCCCGCTCGATATTGAGCTTTCGAAGTTGCCGCCATCGGCGGTGGTGACCGATATCGTCTATAGCCCGCTGATCACGCCGTTCCTCGAGTCGGCGCGGGCTCGCGGGAATGTGATCGTCGATGGACTTGGCATGCTGCTACATCAAGCCGCTCCCGGATTTGAGGCCTGGTTCGGCGTGCGGCCGGAGGTGACCGCTGCGCTGCGAGCCCATGTCCTCGGCTGAGGGGCTTATTTCTTGCGCGGGTCGAAGGCGTCGCGAACAGCTTCGCCGATGAAGATCAACAGGCTGAGCATGATTGCCAATACGGCAAAGGAGGTCATGCCGAGCCAGGGCGCTTGAAGGTTGTTTTTACCCTGCGCCAGCAACTCTCCAAGAGAAGGTGAGCCCGGCGGTAAGCCAAAGCCAAGAAAATCGAGTGCGGTCAGAGTGGTAATCGAACCGTTAAGAATGAAAGGCAGGAAAGTCAGGGTTGCAACCATCGCATTCGGCAGAACATGTTTGATGATAATAACCGCGTCTCTGGCGCCCAAGGCCCTGGAGGCGCGGACATAGTCGAAATTGCGGGCGCGCAGGAACTCGGCACGCACCACGGGAACCAGAGACATCCAGCTGAACATTAATAACAGTCCGAGCAGCCACCAGAAATTCGGTGCAACCACGCTGGCCAGAATAATCAATAAATACAAGGTCGGCATACCCGACCATATCTCGATCACACGCTGAAAGAGAAGATCGGTCAGTCCCCCGAAATAACCCTGAACCGCACCGGCAGCGACCCCGACTATTGATGATAACAAGGTCAAGGTCAGACCGAATAAAACCGAGATTCGAAAGCCATAAATTAACCGTGCCACCACATCGCGGCCTTGATCGTCAGTTCCGAGCCAATTTTCGCGCGAGGGTGGGGCCGGAGCGGGTACCGGTAATTCGTAATTGATAGTCTGGTAGGAGTACGGGATGAGCGGCCAAATCATCCAACCCTTATCACCGATCAATTTCCGAACATAGGGGTCTCGATAATCAGTCTCGGCAGCAAATTCGCCGCCGAATACAGTTTCCGGATAGGATGTTAAGACAGGAAAATAATATCCACCGTCATAACGGACCAGCAACGGCTTGTCGTTGGCAATGAATTCAGCAAACAGGCTGAGCCCGAACAGTATCAGAAATAACCACAGCGAACGATAGCCACGCTTATTGGCGCGGAAATTAGCAAGCCGCCGTGCGGTAAGCGGTGTGATTTTCCACCGAAAGAAACGATGACCGCTCATGATTGTCGAGCCTCGAAATCGATGCGCGGGTCGACAAGCACATACATCATGTCACCGATTAAATTCATGATGAGGCCGAGCAAGGTAAAGAAGTACAGCGTCCCGAACATCAAAGGATAGTCACGGGTAATAGCGGCTTCATAGCCTTGCAACCCTAACCCGTCCAGTGAAAAAATAACTTCGATTAGCAAGTTGCTGGTAAACAATAAATGAATAAAGGCGGCTGGAAAACCGGCAATGACGATCAGCATGGCGTTGCGAAAGACATGGCCGTATAAAACCCGGCGCTCGGTCAGACCTTTAGCACGAGCGGTAACAACATATTGTTTATTAATCTCTTCCAAAAAAGAATTCTTAGTCAACATGGTCAGGCTGGCAAAACCCCCGACCAGCAAAGCCGTCACCGGCAACACCAAATGCCAGAAATAGTCCAAAATCTGCCGATACCAGGGCAGATACGCCCAATTATCGGAGACCAGGCCGCGCAGCGGAAACCAGGAAAAATAACTGCCGCCGGAAAACAAAACAATCAGAAGTACCGCAAAAAGAAAACCGGGTATAGCATAGCCGACGATAACGACGGCACTGGTCCAAACATCAAATCGTGAACCATCTGTGATTGCCTTTTTGATTCCGAGCGGAATAGAAACTAAATATATTAATAATGTAGTCCAAAGCCCGAGTGAAACGGACACTGACATTTTAGAAAGAACTAAATCGACAACGCGCTGATCGCGAAAATAACTCTTACCGAAGTCAAACTGTAGATAGTTACCCATCATCAGTTTGAAGCGCTCATAGAGGGGCTTGTCAAAGCCGAATTCTCTTTCAAGCTGCTTAATGAATTCAGGGTCAAGTCCGCGAGCCCCGCGATAGCGGCTGGTGGTATTCTCGCTGCCGGGATGATCCATCACCATCCGACTTTGCATATCGCCGCCGGATGAGCCACCGATACGCGCCGTCGCTTCCACTGCCGTGCCCTGAAGCCGGGCGACGATCTGTTCGATCGGTCCGCCCGGCGCCAGTTGAACGATCAGAAAATTGACAAGCATGATCCCGAACAGCGTCGGGATAATCAGCAAAAACCGTCTGACAATGTAAGAGAGCATGGGTTTTACCGCCGGAGTGCCGCATCCTTAGCAGGGTCGATCCACCAAGTGCTTTCATAAGGGAGTCCATATTTGGCGGGCACGGCCGGGTGGCCGAAGCGAGCCCAATAGGCGACTCGGTGATGATCATTATGCCACTGGGGGATGACATACCAGCCCCACAACAGCACCCGGTCAAGCGCATGGGTGGTGTTGATCAAAGTTTCCCGGTCGGGGGCCGAAATCAGCCGTGTGACCAACTCATCGACGACGGGATCGTTGACCCCGGCAAGATTTCGACTTCCTTGCTCCTTGGCGGCGGCCGAAGACCAGTAATCGCGCTGCTCATTACCAGGAGACAGCGATTGCGGCATGCTGTCAACAATCATATCGAAATCGAAACTGTTAAGTCGGTTCTGATATTGCGCCGAGTCGACGATCCGGATCGAAGCGGTAATACCGGTGCGAGCCAGATTACGTATGTAAGGCTGAACGATCCGTTCGAACATCGGATTGTCGAGCAGGATTTCGAAGCTGACCGGCTCGCTTGTCTTGGTGTCGACCAACTTGCCGTCGCGCATCTCGCGGCCGGCTTTACGGAATAATTCCAGCGCAATCCGTTGATTTTGACGGATATTTCCGGTTCCATCAGTCTTAGGCGGCTCGAACGCGGTCGTGAAGACTTCATCCGGTTCCCTGCCGCGATAGGGCTCAAGAATTTGCAGCTGCGCCTGGCTCGGTTGACCGCTTGCCGCCAAGTCTGAATTCGAATAATAGCTCGCCGTTCTGGTATATTGTCCATACATCAGGCTGGCTTTGCTCCACTCAAAGTCAAACATATAGGCCAGGGCTTGCCGAATATTGCGGTCATGAAACAAGGGCCGACGGGTATTGTAAACGAATCCCTGCATACCTTGTGGGTCTTCATGCTTTATCGTTTCCCTGATTATGCGACCCTCTTTAACTGCGGGCACATCATAGCCGGTGGCCCAGTTTTTCGCACTGTTTTCCAACCGAAAGTCGATTGCTCCGGCTTTGAAAGCCTCAAACGCGATATCAGCATCGCGGTAATAGTCATAGCGGATCGTGTCGAAATTATAACGCCCGACCGACACCGGCAAATCCTTTGCCCACCAATCTTTGACCCTTTTATAGAGAATAGAACGCCCTGGCTGAACATCAGCTATGACATAAGGGCCGCTTCCGGGAATAGGCTCCAAAGTCGTCGAGTTAAAGGGCCGCTCCTTGGTAAACCAATGCTTAGGCAATACCGGCAATTGGCCCATGATCAATGGAAGTTCTCGGTTGGCCGGGCCGCTGAAACTGAAGCTGACTGTGAGCGGACCGGTTTTTTCAACTTTAGAGACATTGGTATAATAAAGCCGATAGTGCGGGTGACCTTGTTCCCGTAGAGTCTGAAAACTCCAAATCACATCATCGACCGTGACCGGAGTGCCGTCGCTGAAGCGGGCTTGCGGGCGCAAAGTAAACGCCACCCGGCTACGGTCGGGTGCCACGTCAATAGTTTCAGCCAGCAATCCATAAACGCTAAAGGGTTCATCCTGACTGCTTTCGGTCAGGGTTTGAAACACCATGGTGTTACCGGCGGCGGCCTGACCGCGAAGAATAAAGGGATTAAGGCTGTCAAAGCTGCCGATTGTGGACAGCTTGATGTCTCCGCCTTTGGACGCGGCCGGGTCGACATAGTCGAAATGCTTAAAATCAGCCGGATATTTCGGAGGACCATAAAGCGACATGCCGTGAACACTTTCGGCATGTCCCGAAGGCGCTGCCAGGAACAGGGCAAGGGCAAAAGGAACGAGACGGCGCATGATGCCTCCAAACGATCAGAATCACTTCTTCGGAGCCATCGCCCCGGATAACCCCTGTATCGATTTTTGATACTCTGCTTGTTGTTCCGGGGTCAGAGAATTCCACCAGCCCGACGCCTGAGTCATCAGCGCCGGAATCTGTGCCTGAGCTGCCGCATCGGCCGCAGCCCGATCCGTCGGCGCCAGCCCATTGTACTGCTTCAAAGCCTCGTTTGCTTGCGTCGCCAGATCGGAAGGTGTGGTCGAGCGCAAGCGATTCATCAGATCATCGGTCGATTGCTGGGCAAAAGCCGGACCCGCCATCATCGCGGCGGCAGCCAGAGCGACCCGTGTGCGGTTCATCATATCATCACCTTATGCCGGGTTGTCGACAGACCATAGCACCGCTTGCGCCCAAAACAAAAAGGGAGCCGAGGCCCCCTTTTGCTTTTTCGCGAAACGGCAAACGGTTAGCGCTTCAGTTGGTTTCGAACCAGATATTCAGCAATTTGAACGGCGTTGAGGGCGGCACCCTTGCGCAGATTGTCGGCCACCACCCACAGCGCCAAGCCGTTTTCGACGGTATAATCCTCACGAATGCGGGAAATAAAGACCGGATCATCACCGGCGGATTCAACAGGGGTGACATAGCCCTCGTTGGCGCGGTGGTCGATGATCGTGATCCCGGGCGCGCGGCGCAGCGCCTCGCGAGCTTGGTCGGCGGTAATCGGGTTTTCGAATTCGATGTTGATCGCTTCGGAATGGCCGATGAAAACCGGTACCCGTACGCAGGTTGCAATCACCTTGATCGACGGATCGAGAATCTTCTTGGTCTCGACCACCATCTTCCATTCTTCCTTGGTCGCGCCATCATCCATGAAGACGTCGATATGGGGAATGCAGTTAAAGGCGATCTGCTTAGTGAATTTCTTCTTCTCGATCGGGTCATTGACATAAATTGCGCGGGTTTGATTGAATAATTCATCCATACCGTCGCGACCGGCACCCGACACCGACTGATACGTGGCCACCACAACGCGCTTGATTTTCGCAAGATCGTGAAGCGGCTTTAGCGCGACCACCATCTGAATCGTTGAACAGTTGGGATTCGCAATAATATTTCTTTTGGTATAGCCCGCGATCGCTTGCGGGTTAACTTCCGGCACCACCAACGGGACGTCTGGGTCCATGCGGAAGTGCGAGGTGTTGTCGATCACGACGCAGCCGGCCGCCGCGGCCTTGGGTGAATATTTTGCGGATACGGCGCTGCCGGGCGATGAGAGCGCGATGTCGCACCCCCGAAAATCGAATTTTTCCAGATCCTGTACTTTAAGAATGGTTTTCTCGCCGTACGACATTTCTTTGCCGATCGACTTCTCGGAAGCAAGTGCAACAACCTCGGTCGCCGGAAAATTGCGAGCCGCAAGTGTGGAAATAATTTCGCGCCCAACGTTACCGGTAGCGCCGATCACCGCAACTTTATAGCCCATGGCCGTTCACTTTCGCTTGGAGAGTCGGATCAACAGCCCTTGACCTAACGCGATCTTAAGGCCTTTGCAACAGTGGCGAGATACTACGGAGTTTGACGGACTCGGGTCTGTCGTGGCAGAGCTATGCTGGAGCGGGCCGGAAGGACGAAGAGAGACCATGGCGGATATTCAGGCGGTAATCGCCGAGGCCATCAAAAAGGCCGATACCTCGATGTTTAACGAAAATTACCTGAAGCAAGCCGGGGCGGTGATTCAGGCTTTGCAAAAGTCCGGCTACGAAATCGTGCCGGTGAAGCCGCCGGAAGGATTTCTACCTTTCGTGAATGAAAACATGCCGTTCGGTCGGTTGCGGCCGAGTGAACTGGTGACTCAGCTTTACACGCTGATGGTCGGCAATGTCCGCCGCTTTGATAAGTAAATACCGCTACCGGCTTATTACGGAGTCGGCGCGGCGGTCGGGGTCGGGGCAGGCGGGTCAAGCAATTCAATCTGTTCGGGGACGGTCGCTTCGATTTCCGGGCCGTTGCGGCGATAGACCCAGCCGCGCACCCGGACGGTCCGCCCGGCCAGTGCTTGAATATCGCCTAAACTTTGGCGGAAGGCGCGCATGGCCCGACGCGGAATACGAATGGTGAAGTCGGTCTTCCAGTCCGGGCCGAAATCGATGAATAATTGACCGCGAATCACCGTGGCACTGACGATCCGCCCTTCGACCACCTGGAAGCTGTCGAAATCATGGCCCAGTCCGTCGGGGTCGTGCGGGGCATATGCGCGATGAGCCCACAAGCCACGGCGGGCCTCGCGCGCCGGTGCCTCGGCCGCCAGCAAATCGGCGCTCGGTAATTTTCGGTCATAAAGCACATAGACCCGGGCCCAGCCCTGACTAAGCATGGCCTGTTGCAGCCAGACCCCGTCGTCACGCACCAACTGCGCCAGAAACCGGTCGTGGCGGTCCTGGTGGGTCGAGCCGAAATAGAGCGTGACCGTGCGCCCGAGCGCCAACCGTTCCAAAGCAAGACGGGATTCATCGGCCAACGGCATTTTACGGGCATGAGCATGCGCGAGCGGAAGCTTGGGCGCCTGAATTCCGGCCAGCCGGACCGTGCGCCCGTCGGCCAGTACGACGACATCACCGCTCAGCACCTCTTTGACGGTGGCGCTGCCGCCGGGGGCCAAATCACGCATGTCATGTGCCTGTACCGGGGCCGCGAACAGGCACAGCAAGACTAAGACCACGCGGATAAGCGCGTAGACGGTCGGCGGACTGCGGTCAATCAAAGTCGGCGGCCAGTTCGGCACGGGTCGTCTCCGGCAGAATCGCAAGATGGCCATAGGCGTTATGGACAATACCGACCGTAACCCGAAGTGCGGCGGTACGGAAGCCGCTGATTTGCGCGGGCGTGAGCGGAAAGCGGATAAAGTGAACCGCCGAGGCGTTATCCTGTTGATCGGTACGCTCGGTTTCCGACAACGGGATGGATCGATCGCGACTCGGCGTCGGGCCTTGGTTTGAATCAGGGCACGCCGCTTTTCCGTGCGGATTGCGGCATAGGTCGCCATGTCCAGAATATCGGCCCCGGTGATTTTGCGTTTTGCGCCCTCGATCCGCTCGAGTCCCAGAGGGCGGGCCGTGGCGTCGAGGCTGCCTTCGCGCATGCTCCCTCCTTGTCAGGTTCAGGCCGAGACCCTGGCAGGCTTTCCGCAGACCGTTTTAGCCCAGGGTGTCGAGCGCCCTTTGGAACCGTCCGGCGTGAGACTTTTCCGCCTTGGCCAAGGTTTCGAACCAATCGGCGATCTCGGCAAAGCCTTCTTCGCGTGCGGTCTTGGCCATGCTCGGATAGATGTCGGTGTATTCCCGGATTTCACCCAGGATAGAGGCCCTGAGATTATCGGCGGTCGGTCCGATCGGGGCCCCGGTTGCCGGGTCGCCGACTTCTTCCAGATACTCAAGATGACCGTGTGCGTGACCGGTTTCACCTTCGGCAGTTGCGCGGAAGACTGCGGCGATATCATTATAACCTTCGATATCGGCCTTTTGGGCGAAGTACAGATAACGACGGTTGGCTTGGCTTTCTCCGGCGAATGCGGCCTTGAGATTGGCTTCGGTCTTGCTGCCTTTCAAACCCATGTAACGTCCCTCCCGCTGAACTGACTCGACCGGCATCGGGCTCTCTTCAGCCGCTAGTATACCGGACACGTCGTGTGGTCAAGCTGCCCGGGGGATATTCAGTTCGACGCTGAACTGTCGGGCCTGTCCCGAAGGTGGATAATAACATGGACAGCGCTGGCAACGGTTCCGCATGGCGGCTCCGGCAAATTCTCAATTACGAGGCTATTGCCGGGCACGTCGCCCAGCCAGTCGGTCCGCTCATGAAAGAAATGATGATGAAGTGTGGTGTTGGTGTCGAAATAGGACCGACCGGCTTTCACCACGACTTCGCGCAGCAGCCCGGCCGCGGTCATCTGGTGAAGTGTGTTATAGACGGTGGCAAGCGAGATCCGCATATCCGCCGCCATGGCTTCGTCATGAAGAAGCTCCGCGGTGACGTGACGGTCGCCGCTGTCGAACAATAAACGGGCAAGCCCGATGCGCTGTCGAGTCAGGCGCAACCCGGCCCGAGTCAGAACCTCAAGCGCTTGTCTATGAGAAGGGGTCGTCATCATCCGAACACTATACGCGCTATGGCCGCTGAAAGAAACCGGCGGCTCAGGCACAAAACCGGCCGGACAGCATAAGCCGTCCGGCCGGTTTTTGCGACGATGTTGTTTACGATATCCGGATTAACGGATATCGATCACGACAACGCGGTTGGCCTTCTCGGCAGTCCGGTCGCCGGTGGAGACCACCAGCTGGGACTCACCGACGGCGGTCGAGGAAATTGCGCCCATCGGGACGCCGGCCTTTACGAGGGCGTTAGCAACGGCCCGGGCCCGGCGCTCGGACAGAGCCTGGTTGCTCTTGGCCTTGCCGACGGTGTCGGTGTGAGCGGTCAAAGTGATGGTGGACGCACCCTTCAGGAACGCATCGGCGGCATCACGGATGGTCGCGATGTCTTGATGCGAAAGCTTGGAGCTTCCGGACTTGAACGGGATGGTGAATGACGCCGGCGCCGCTTTGGTCGACGGAGTAATCTCACCCTTCCACGGAACCTCGACATAAGCCGGCGGTGCGGGGGGTTGGGCACAGGCAGACAGGGCCAACAGGCCGAGCGCCGCCAAGGACAGCTTGCAAATTTTCATAATCAACGTGTCTCCCTACCTGCTATGGGCGAATTCGAATGATCTCACAGCGGCCGCTAACCTATCGCAGCAACCGCTTACGGCAAATGACAAAACAGCCGGAACCCGCTGTCGAGGCTTGATCTCTCCCGTTCTGTGGCAATATTGCCAAAGCATTTTTCGGTCAAGCGGGCAGACCGCGCGCGCCGCGCAGATCGGCGCCCTCCAGATTGATTTCGATAATCTTGGCATTGGTGAAATCGCTGTCGCGCAGATCGGCATCGCGCAGATCAACGTCGGACAATTGGGCGCGTACGAAATTAGCTTTGGTTAGTAATGCCTTACGAAATTGCGCTTTGCGGATGGTGGCGCCGCCGAAGCGGGCATTTTCAAAATTCGTCGGCCAATCCTGACAATTCGCCCCGACCACGCTGACCGGCCCGCCCCGGCAACCGGTCAGATCGGTACCGGTCAAAGTGGCACGCATGAGATTGGCGCCGCGCAAATCGGCGCCGTTCAGACAGGCGTCGCGTAAATCGGCGAAGGGCAGGCGGGCCATGGTCAGGATGGTTCCCGAAAGATTGGCGTCCTTCAGGATGGCGCCTTCCATTTCGGCGGCGGCCAGATTGACGCCACTGAGATCAAGGCCGGTCATGTTAATTGCAGACAGGTTGGCGCGCCGGCCGCTTTTGCCCGAGCTGCCGATCCAAAGCGAGTGGGCGGCCAGCAGTACCGACAGTTCGGTGTCGAGTGACTCCAGGCTGCGCGGCAGCTTGGCGCCTTGGAGGTCGGCATTGCCCAGGCTGTACATGTCGAGCACGGCGCCCGACAGATCGGCATCATTGAACTTCGTGTGATTCATCGTGACCGAGGTCAGGATGGCGCCGTGAAAAATGGCACCGGTGAAATTGACGTCGGTCAGGTCGGCGCCCTCCAGATTGGCGCCGGTCAGATTGGAATGGGAAAGATCGGCGCGCATCAGCCGGACATTGCGCAGGATGGCATCGGTCAGATCGGTCTGTACGATGAATGAGTCGGCCATCTTGGAAAAGCTGAAATCAGCGGCGGTCAGCTTGGCTTGTGCAACCTCGGTTGCGCGGGTATCATAGACCATCGCATGAAGGTTGCCGCTTTGATCGGGCTTAAGCATGACGCCGTCGCGCAGGTCGGCATCAAGCACGAAGGCGTCGGTCAGGTCGGCTCCGCGCAGGCACGCGCCGCGCAGATCGGCGCGGTTGAGATTTGCGGCTATCAGGTCCGCTTCGCGCAGATCGGCGGCGAACAGGTTGGCGCACGGCATTTGAACCCCGCGCAGCCGGGTCTTGCGCAGACAGGCCCCGGTCAGTTCGGCGTGAGAAAGATTGCGGCCGGTCAGATCAAGGTGGGACAGGTCGCATAAGGTCAAGTTGGCGCGGGCGCCGCCGACCTTGCGCTCGAGGAAACGCGCGTGAGCCGCACAAACTTCGTTGATCTCTGTTTGCGTGACCTTGCGCAGCGGGCGGCGACTGTCCGTGTCGTTCATCGTTCAGGGTGTCACGAAGTGGCGTAAGGATTCTTGCCCTTACGCAAGAGAATGCGGATCGGAATGCCGGGCAAACCGAAGGTATCACGCAGGCTTTGAATCAAGTAGCGGCTATAGGATTCCGGCAACTCGGTCGGCCGGCTGACCCATAAGGCCAGGGTCGGCGGGCGGGCCTTAACCTGAGTGGCATAGCGCAGCTTGACCCGGCGGCCGTCGACCAGCGGCGGCGGGTGGCGGTCGGTTGCCTCGTGAAGCCATTGGTTGAGTTTGGCGGTGGTAACTCGACGATTCCACAGACCATGAGTTCGGATTACCGCATCGAGCAGCGGCTCCAGCCCTTGCTGGCGCAGCGCCGAAATCGTAACCGTCGGGATGCCGCGTGCCTGGGGCAGCGAGCTGTCGAGTCGGTCACGCACCCGCGCCAGGGCGGCTTTGTGGTCGATCACGGCGTCCCACTTATTGAGCGCAATGATCAGCGCGCGGCCTTCATCCAGCACCAATCGGGCGATGGTTAGATCCTGACGATCAAGCCCGACCTCGGCTTCGATCACCAGCACCACCAACTCGGCCATGCGGATAACGCGCAGCGTGTCGGCAACCGCAAGTTTTTCCAGCTTGTCATCGATCCTGGCCCGGCGGCGCAGTCCGGCGGTATCGACCAACCGAAACGTTCGGCCCTGCCGACACCAGTCAACGGTAATGGCGTCCCGGGTCATGCCCGCTTCCGGTCCGACCAATACGCGCTCTTCACCGATCAGGCTGTTGAGCAGGGTCGATTTGCCGACATTAGGGCGGCCGACGATCGCAAGCTGAAGCGGTCGTGCCGGGTCGATTTCCTCTTCTTTTTCTTCTTCGTCGTCTTCGGCCGCGCCGGTGCTGTCGGCGAACGGCACCGGAAGTTCAGGCTCGGGTACCGGCTCCGCGTCTTTGGGGGCAAAGGGCAGTAACGCTTCGACCAGATCGCCCAGCCCTTCGCCATGCTCGGCTGAAAGCGGGATCGGTTCGCCCAGACCAAGCTCGAACGCTTCAAGCAAGCCGGGCATGCCGGCGCGGCCCTCGCACTTGTTGGCGACCACGATCACCGGGGCTTTGGCGCGCCGTAAGCCTTGCGCAAAGTGGCTGTCGAGCGGGGTCAAGCCGGTGCGGGCGTCGATCACCAACAGCACGACATCGGCGCGTTCAACCGCGCGCTCGGTCTGGCGGCGCATGCGTGCTTCCAGACAATCGCCGGTGACATCCTCGAGTCCGGCGGTGTCGACCACGACGAAATCCAACCCGCCGACTCGAGCCTCGGCGGCGCGCCAGTCGCGGGTTACGCCGGGAGTATCGTCAACCAGGGCCAGCCTTTTGCCGGCCAGCCGGTTGAACAGGGTCGATTTGCCGACATTGGGTCTGCCGACGATGACCACGGTAAAGGCCACGCGCGGGCTCCCGTTGTCCGAGACCTGATTTTGCCGGGTCAGCGGAATGCGGCCAAAGTACCGGCGTCGGTCAGCACATAAAGCGAGCCGTTAGCAACCACCGGCGGCAGATAAGTGCGATCGGACAGCTTCAGCCGGTTGACGATTTCGCCGTTGGCCGGAGAAACGCCGACCAATTCGCCGGTCGAGGCGGTCAGCCACAACCGATCGCCGGCCAGCACCGGTCCGCTCCAGACCACCGCGGTTGATTTGTCCTTGGCATCCTCATAGCGCAGCAGCGACGCGACCCAACGAATACGGCCATTCTGGCGGGTCAGGGCGACCAACTCGCTTTCGTTGGTCAGCACGAAAATATAGTCGCCGGCAACCCAGGGGGTGTCGACTCCGCCCAACTCCTGATCCCAAACCCGGGCGCCGGTTCGCTCATCGATAGCAACGGTCCGACCGCTATGGCTGACCGCCAGCACCAAGCCGCGATCGATCACCGGCATGCCGCGAATATCGGCCAGACCCGACAGCGCGCCGTAACGGCGGATCGCGGTCAGATTGTCCTGCCACGCCGGGCGGCCGTTTTCGATGCGCAGAGCCACCAACTCGCCCGACGAGTAGGGCGCGATCACGGTGGAGCCGTCGGCGGCGGCGCTGACCGAGCCGAGCAGTCCGGCGGTTTCAAGAATTCCGGTATGAGACCACAACGTCTCGCCATCCTTGGTTGAGAGGGCGATGGTCTGATTGTCGAGGGTCTGGGCGATCACCCGGCCCTTGGCAACGGTGGGCGCACCACGGGCCGGGCCGGAAATATGCTTGCGCCAGATAATGGTGCCGTCGCCGGGATTGATGGCGATCACTTCGGCATAGCCGGTGGCGGCGTACAGCACGCCGTCGGCAAAGGCGACACCGCCGCCGAACGAACTGCCGCGGGTTTCGCCGGGAACCAAATCGGTTTGCCAGATGCGCCGGCCGGCGGCTTCGTCATAGGCGCTGGCTTGACTCGAGGCATCCAGGGTGTAGACGCGCCCATCGGCGACGACCGGTCGACTCAGGAGACGCAAGCGTCCGCCCGAGCCGTCGCCGATGCCGGAGCGCCAGACCTCGACCGGAGTGGAGGACAGGGCGAGATGGCCCATGGCATGATCGGGATAGCCGCCGGCTTGCGGCCACATCGCATTACGGGCGGGCGGCGGAACGGCAACTGCGGTTCCGGCCAGCGCCGGATCGGGTGTCGCACGGTTCTCCATCCGAAGAATGGAAATGCGCGTGCCCTCTAACGGCGGCTTGTCGGCATCGCCGAACCAACCGCCGGAGCCGCATCCGGTCAGCAAGGGGCCGGTCAGCAGGACGGCGGCCAACCCGACGGCGGAGGAGTTTCTGATTGCTCGGGGCAAAAAACGGGAGAGGGTCACGCGATGTCCGGTCATTGGCTCTTGCCGAAAAAGGCGGCCAATTCGCCGGCTCGTGCCCGTAATCCGGGCGGAGAACCGCGATCGTCCGCAAGCTGTTGAAACAGGGTTTTAGCCCGCGCCTTGTCGCCGCTGCGTGCGGCCAGCAAGGCGTTGAGTTCCCGGGCGGTGTAACGCCATGGATTCGAATCTGCGGTCAACGGTCCCAGACGCTCGGCCAGAACGGCCGGTTCGGCACTGTTGATCTGGTGTTGGACCCAAAGCAGGGATGCAAGGTCACGGAACAGGGGCGGTGTCGCTGTGTCCTTGATCAACGCATCGTACAGGGCGATCGCGCCGGCCAACTCTCCGGCCTTGACCTTCAGCCCCGCCTCATAGAACCGGGCAAGCCCGGCCGGTCCCGAAGCGGCGGCGGTGACGACCTTCTCAAACGCAACCGCACCTTCGGCGGTGCCGGGTGCGGCTCCCGCCTGGTCAACCGCTTGCGCCAAGTTCAAGGTGTCGGCCTGGCGCGAGGCTTCCTGCCGGCTCTTCCACACGGCATAGCCGGCGGTTGTCGCGACAATCAGCAGGGCTGCGCCGATAACATGGCCGCCATACTTTTTCGCCAGCCGCTCGTAGCGGTCCCGGCGGAGGTCTTCCTCAACTTCCTGAAAAATGTCGGCCATGATTCGTTCGCTGACGCCCGAAGCCAGCCTGTCCGGCCCCCGCAGCCTTGCCGTACCAGACCGCGGGGTGTGCGGTCAAGGCCGCGTTTCAGGTACGCCATTTGATCGAGCAGCCCATGCTTGGAATCTGCACTTTCGGCCCGTGACCCGTTGCGGCAACCGCGGTCATGGCTTGGAGTAATTCGCGCGGTGCATCGGGCGGTGGCGGCTGGAGTCGGCCGGCGTCGAGTCGACCCCGATACTGCAAGCGAAGCCCGGCATCGAAGCCGAAAAAATCGGGAGTGCAGACCGCGCTCCAGGCCCGCGCCACGGACTGAGTCTCGTCGAGCAGGTAAGGGAAGGGAAAGCGGTGTGTTTCGGCAAAACGCTTCATATTGTCGAAATTGTCATCGGGATAGGTGACAACATCGTTGGACATGATCGCGGCGGCACCGATTCCCTGCGCTCGCAGGGCGTTCACATCTTCGACCAGACGATCGACCAGCGCCTTTACGTAAGGACAATGATTACACAAGAACATGACAATCGTGCCGCGGGTGCCTCGAATATCGGCCAGAGACCACGTCCTGCCGTCGACACCGGGCAGCCGGAAATCGGGTGCTTGCCAGCCGAAATCACATACGGGGGTCTCTACCGCCATAATCATTTCTCCTTTGACTACCGAGCCGGTAACTATTAAGCCGGGCTCGGCTATTCAAGTAATTTGTAAGGGCGTTTACCGGGAGGGCACGGGCGGCGTTGACTTGGCGCGATAGTCGCGGTAAGTCAAGCCGGTTCGACTTGATTCCCCCCGTCGCCTTCTTCCCGGCCGGACCGGGGCCTGCGTTGGCCGCATTCGCGGCAGAAAATCGAGGACAACCCCATGTCAAACAGCAGCAGTCGGCCGCTATCTCCTCATCTATCCGTGTACAAGATGCATCCCGGCATGGTCATGTCGGGCCTTCACCGTATTACCGGCATATGCCTGACCATCGGGTTGGTGCTGCTGACTTGGTGGCTTGTCGCCGCCGCGGCCGGACCGGAGTCTTTCGCCCGGGTCCAATGGCTTCTCGGTACTGCGATCGGCAAGTTGGCCTTATTGGGCTGGACTTTTTCTATTTTTTATCATTTTGGCACCGGCGTTCGGCACATCGGCTATGATCTGGGACTGTTCCTCAGCAACGAGGGGTCGTTACGGGCCGGCTGGGCTGCGGCGATCTTTGCCGTGGCAATGACCGGTGTTACCTGGAGCATCGGTTGCATCGCTCTTGCCGTGAAGTGAGGATTTGTCGATGTCGTCTAAGCAAGGAACGTCCCTGGTCACCGATCTCGCTCGCGCTCGCGGCCTCGGTGCCTCACATACCGGTACCGAGCACTGGTGGCACCAGCGCATGACTTCGTTGGCGCTGTTGCCGCTGACGTTGTGGTTCGTCTTCTCGGTCTCGCGCCTGGCCGGTGCCGACTACGTTACCGTCAAGGCTTGGCTGTCGCAGCCCTTGTCGGCGACGCTCGCCATCCTGTTGGTGGCGATCACTTTCCATCATGCCGCAGCCGGCATGGAAGTGATTTACGAGGACTACATTCAATGCAAAGTGGCGAAATTGGTTGCCGTCATCGGCACTAAATTCGCGTGCGCGACAGGGGCGGTGCTCTGCATCCTGTCCGTGCTGAAGCTAGCCCTGGGAGGCTGAGGGAACGATCATGGCGAACGCCTATCCGATCACCGAACATAAATACGACGTCGTCGTCGTCGGCGCCGGCGGCGCCGGTCTGCGCGCCACCTTCGGGTGTGTCGAGCGCGGCCTGAAGACGGCGTGCATCACAAAGGTATTCCCGACCCGCAGCCATACGGTTGCGGCGCAGGGCGGCATCTCGGCGGCTCTCGGCAATATGGGCGAGGACGACTGGCGCTGGCACATGTACGACACCGTCAAGGGGTCGGACTGGCTGGGCGACCAGGACGCCATCGAGTATATGTGCAAGAGCGCACCCGAGGCGATCATCGAGCTGGAACATTACGGCTTGCCGTTCAGCCGGACCGCCGAAGGTAAAATCTACCAGCGCGCGTTCGGCGGCATGACCACCCGCTTCGGCGAGGGCATCGCCTATCGGACCTGCGCTGCGGCCGACCGGACCGGCCATGCGATGCTGCACACGCTGTATCAACAATCGCTGCGCTACGACGCCGAGTTCTATGTCGAGTACATCGTGCTCGATCTGATCATGGACGCCGAGGGTGTCTGCCGCGGTGTTGTCGCCTGGAATCTGGACGACGGCAGCATTCATGCGTTCCGCGCGCAGCAGGTCATTTTGGCCACCGGCGGTTACGGTCGGGCTTATTTCTCCTGCACTTCGGCCCATACCTGCACCGGCGACGGCAACGGCATGGCGGCTCGCGCCGGCCTGCCGCTTCAGGACATGGAGTTCGTGCAGTTCCACCCGACCGGCATCTACGGCGCCGGCTGCCTGATCACCGAAGGCGTGCGCGGCGAGGGCG
>JBAWVF010000006.1:0-56093 GCA_037147415.1 Rhodospirillaceae bacterium
GTCCGGTGCTCGAAGGTCCGGTGCTCGAAGGTCCGGTGCTCGAAGGTCCGGTGCTGCTCGAAGGTCCGGCGTCCGCGGCTCCGTTGCTCGAAGGTCCGGCGCCCGCGGCTCCGTTGCGCGAGATTCCGTTGCGCGTGGCTCCGGCGCACGCGACTCGCGGCCCCGGCCACGGCGGCGGTCCCGGCTGTCCCGCTCACGCGGTGGCCGTGTGTCCGTCCGCTCGGCCGGACGTTCGCTTACATCCTCGCTTGTCGCATCAAAGCCCTCAAGAACCATGCGTGGAATATCCTTCCTGATCAACCGTGTGATGCTGGCGAGTTGCTTAAAGTCCTCGGCGGTGGCGAGCATGAACGCTCGTCCCGAGCGCCCGGCTCGGCCGGTGCGGCCGATGCGATGAACGTAATCTTCGGCATTAATCGGTACGTCAAAGTTAAAAACATGACTGAGGCCGGCGATATCGAGACCTCGCGCCGCTACGTCGCTGCAAACCAGCAACGCAACGGTTCCGCTCTTAAAGCTTTCCAGTGTTTCGGTGCGTTTATGCTGCGGCATATCACCATGGAGCATGCCGACATTGAAGCCGTGGCGCTCCAGTGAGCGATAAACGATGGTGACATCACGTTTGCGATTACAGAAGATCAAGGCGTTCTTGACATCTTCGGTGCGCAGCAGATGACGCAACAGCTTACGTTTGTCGTCCCGCGCGACCTGAACCACCTGTTGTTCGACGGTTTCGGCCGGAGAAGAGGGCGGAGCCACCGTGACTTCGCGGGGATTGATCAGGAATGCGTCGGCCAAGCGCCGGATTTCCGGCGGCATGGTTGCCGAAAACAGCAAGGTTTGACGCAGCCGCGGCAGTAATGAGACGATCCGCTCGATGTCGGGAATAAAGCCCATGTCGAGCATCCGGTCCGCCTCGTCGATCACGAAGACCTTGATGTCGCTGAGCAGAATATTTCCGCGATCAAACAGGTCCATCATGCGGCCGGGAGTAGCGATCAACACGTCGACGCCGCGATCAAGTTTGCGCACCTGATCCCCGAACGCCTCGCCGCCGATCAACAGCGCCATGTTCAGCTTGTTATACTTGCCGTAGGTCTCAAAATTCTCCGCCACCTGCGCCGCAAGTTCGCGGGTCGGCTCCAGAATCAGCGAGCGCGGCATGCGCGCCCGTGCTCGGCCGGTGGCCAGAATATCGATCATCGGCAGGGTAAAAGAAGCGGTCTTGCCGGTTCCGGTCTGGGCGCAGCCGAGAATGTCTCGTCCTTGCAAAACCAGGGGAATCGCTTGTTCCTGGATCGGGGTCGGCTGGGTATAGCCGGCATCCTCGACCGCTTTCATGACGTCCGGTCCGAGCCCAAGGTCTGAAAAGAGCATCCGGTGCTTTTCTATAAAGTGTGAGTATGAAGTGCGACGTCGCCGATATCCCACGCCGCCGGATAGGTTTGGACTTGAACATAGGATGTCGGTGCGGGCTGTCAAGGCTCTTATGCCGGGAGCGGCCATGTCTTAAGATAAGCGCGATCGCTTTCCCGTTTTAAAGATGGTGTTTTGTTCATGTCCGGTCTCATCCCCCTGGTTTTCCTGCCCGGCTTATTGTGCGACCATGCGTTGTGGGAATATCAGGTTCGCCACCTTGCCGACGTGGTTTGTCCACAAGTGATGGACCTGACCCGTCATGAGAGTGTTTCCGAGCTGGCATCCAGTGTGTTGAGTGAGGCTCCGGAACGCTTTGCCCTCGTCGGGTTGTCGATGGGTGGCTATGTTGCCATGGAAATCATGCGGCGGGCGCCCGAGCGGGTGATGAAGCTGGCGTTGATCGATACCTCCGCCCGTCCCGACTCGCCGGAGCAATTGTCCCGGCGGCGCGGCCTGATCAATCTGGCGCGCTCCGGCAAGTTCCGCGGGGTCACGCCGCGCCTGTTGCCGCTGTTGATCCATCCCGACCGGCAATCCGAAGCCGACCTGACCGGGTCGATCATGACCATGGCGGCACGAGTCGGCCAGGAGGCCTTCATTCGCCAGCAGACCGCGATCATGGGGCGCCCCGACAGCCTGCCGTCGCTGGGGCGCGTTACCTGTCCGACGTTGGTGCTCGGCGGCCGTGAAGATGCGCTGACCCCACCGCCGGTGCTGGCTGAAATCGCAGCGGCGATTCCCGGCGCTCGCCACGTCATTATCGAGGAATGCGGCCATCTGCCGCCGCTGGAGCGTCCGCACGCGGTCTCGGCTCTGCTGCGGCAATGGCTGATTTATGATTAGACCATCACTATATGTGGTGTCATGGAAGTGTCATGGTTGACCGCGCGGGAAAAGACGCGGCATTATCGCGCCGCCTCGCCGGGAAGGGCGGGGCCATGCGGAGGGAGCGAATTCATGAAGCCGGCGCGGTCATTTATTATCGTCATGTTCGCGATTGCCTTCGGTCTGCTGCTTCCGGGGCCTGCATTTTCGGCACGGAGCGGCGACTCGAGCGCCGCGGCCCGCCAACCCGTTTCGACTGCGGATATCAGCGCAAATTCCGTCGAGAGCGCCGCGTCGCCGAAGAAGACGCATGGCCTGTTCGACGCGAACTCGATCTTTTTCGGCTGCGCGGCCGGAGTCACGGTCGGCGCCTTGATGACCGCTTTGCCGCCGCTGGTCGGTTGGGCTCTTTATGCCGGTGCGCTGCCGGCCGTGGTGGCGATGATTGCAATGTCCGGAGTCGGGTGCTCGATCGGGTTGTTCGGCGGCATTATTCTGTCAACCTTTCACTGGCTGTTCAGTACGGTCGGCGCAGCCTGGACCGCAATTTTCGGCTGAGCGGTTTTTGTAGGCCGGGACATTCGGTCGCACCCGTTCGCGGTGTCGGCTCATGCCGGCTTAGCACTTTGTTAAGTGGACGGCTGATAATAATACTCAGGTACCGGTGAGGGGTGGCTCGATGAAAATCACGACCAAAAGTCTTGCGCGCGTGCTGTTCGGGTTGGTGTTCGGTTTGATCTTAGCCGGAAGCGGCGTTCATTCGGCCCTGGCCGACGGACTCGGGGACGGTGTGATCAAGGCTTCCCTGACCATGACCACGGGTGCCGGCAATGTCGTGGTTTTGCAAGAACCGCCGCGCGCCATTCATGGCGACGGTTTCATCAGCCTCGACACCGTGATTATCGGCTGCACCGCGGGGGCCGCCGCTGGCGCGCTTGCGATTGCGCTGCCGGTGGTGACGGTGGCCAGCAGCGGCATCGGTCTGCCGGCCAGTGCTTCGGCGGTGTTGACTACGGCGGGAATCGGTTGCGCGGTCGGCGTGGTCAGCGGCCTTGCCGCGATCGGCACCGCCTGGGGTCTCAGCCTGATCGGCGGCGAGGCGTACTGAGGCATGGAGCGCGTTGAATGCGTGGTGATCGGGGCCGGCGCGGTCGGCCTTGCGGTTGCGCGCAGACTTGCGCTGTCCGGGCGAGAGGTCGTTGTCCTGGAAGCGGCCGCGGCCATCGGTACCGGCACCAGTTCGCGCAATTCCGAAGTGATTCACGCCGGCATGTATTACCCGACCGGCAGCTTGCGGGCGCAGTTGTGCGTGGCCGGCAATCGGGCGCTTTATGAGTTTTGTTCGAGTCGCGGCCTTGCTCACAAGCGGTTGGGCAAGCTGATTGTTGCCATCGATGATGCCCAGCGCGAGAAGCTGGCGGCGATTGAGCGGCAGGGCCGCATTAACGCGGTTGACGGGTTGGAATGGCTGACGGCGGAGCAGGCGCGGGAGCTGGAGCCCGCTGTGTCCTGCGTGGCCGCACTGCTTTCGCCTTCGACCGGGATCATCGATAGCCATGGCTTGATGCTGGCGTTGCGCGGTGAGGCCGAGGCGCACGGTGCCGCCTTTGCGTTCAACAGTCCGGTGATTGGCGGCAGGGTAGGGGACAACGACCACGAGCTTGAGGTCGGTGGCGCCGAACCGATGCGCCTTGGCTGCCGGGTGCTGATCAATTGTGCCGGGCTCGGGGCTCAGGCGGTGGCGCGCGGGCTGGCGGGGCTGCCGGCTGCGACCGTGCCGAAGCAGGTTCTGGCCAAGGGCAATTATTTCTCGTTGAGCGGGGCCAAGCATCCGTTCCGGCGGTTGGTTTACCCGATTCCGCCCGAGGCCAGTCTCGGGGTTCATGTCGTGCTCGATTTGGCCGGGCAGGTCCGGTTCGGTCCCGATGTCGAGTGGATCGACCGGATCGACTACACGGTCGATCCCGGCCGGGCGGACAGCTTCTATCCGGTGATTCGGCGCTATTGGCCGGCTTTGCCCGATGGCGTACTGGTTCCGGCCTACAGCGGCATCCGGCCCAAGCTGACCGGCCCCGGCGAGCCTGCCGCGGACTTCATGATTCACGGCAAGGCCGATCATGGACTTGTCGGGCTGGTCAATTTGTTCGGCATCGAGTCGCCGGGTTTGACTTCGTGCCTTGCTATTGCCGAGAGGGTGGCGGGTCTGGTGTAGTCTCCGCCGCTGACACCACCAGGGTCAGCAGCAAGCCGAAGCACAAATACTTGAAGCTGGTGTGCAGCAACAACCCGCCCAATACCGGCGGCAGCGCGGCCAAAGCCAGCGGTGTATCGTAACGAAGCAGCCGCAGCGCCGAGGGGGCCAAAGCGGCCAGCCAGCACAGCATGGTCAGCGCCCCGGCAATGCCGGTTTTAAGGAGCAGGTAGGTAGCGAAGCTGTGGGTGTAAGAAACGCGCCAGCCGCCGACCGCGGGATTGGCGACCAGTGTACCCCAACCATCTCCGAACAGAAGAGAAAGCAGCGAGCGGCCAAGTTGAGTTAGCACGGCGTCCATTTCGGCAAAGCGTTCGTTCCAGCCGACTTGTTGGCTTTTGATGGCGACCATTTCCAGCGCCCCGGTCAATGGACCGCCGACCGCGATCAACACTGCGGACAGCCCGGCCGCAGCCAACAGCGCCGGTCCGGGGGTGCGCCGGCTGCACCAGATCAGAAAGAGCAGGCCGGAACCGGCAACCATGCCCAGCGCCATCCGGTGAACGGTTGCGGCCAGGGCGGCCTCGATCGGCACGGCCAAGCTCAGGAATAAAAGTGCCAAAGCATAGCGTACCATCGGTTTCAGTGTTTTCAGGCGCGGTCCGGCCAGTTCCGGCCATAACAGCGTGACCGCCACGATCGGCAACCATAAAGCGGCGAACAATACGGTCGGACTGTTCAACAAATACTGTGAGCCGTCGCTGAGCGGGTGCAGGCCGATGGCGCCGAAGGCCCAACCGGTCCCCGCCCACCAGCGCAGGGTAAAGGCAAGCCCGGCCGCAGCCAGTCCGCCGGCCAGGATATCGACCGGGCGCCTCGAGTGGAAACCGCGCTCGCGCACCAGTAATACCGGCAGAAACAGAAAGACCAAGGGCAAAATATCACGCAAAATCGTGCGGGTTTCCCATTCCAGGATAACACCGCGCAGTAACGGCAGCCAAAGCAACAGAAAAAAGACGACGCACCCGACGGTGTCGCGATAGCGAAGTGTCGGGTGTATCAGCAAAGCCCCGGTGGCAAAAGCGGCCGGGCGCCCGATTCCAACGGCAAACGTCATCAGCACGGCGACCAAAAGCTCGCCACTGCCGAAATCCTGCGGGGCCGGTGCGCTGAGCAGCCCGTAAGCCAGCAAGGCCACCGCAACCAGGGTAAAGCGCCACAGTTCCGGGTCTCGAAAAAACACGGCTTTCACGATGGTCTCGTGTTGCTGAGACATGCGAGCACATCAAGCGCTACCGGGAAGACCCTTGGCGGGTCCGGTTTGCAACGCGGAGCTGCGCAGGAAGGCGCAGCCGTGGTATTTGCCACAGTAGCCATTGTTACCTTCGTTTGTTGAGGGTGTGATGGTCAGGCCGGGCCGGGCGGGTTAACGCTCGGTTCGGCCGCTTACACCGTGCCCCGCCCCCGCCCGCCTGTCAAGACGGTTCGAGGCCATGTTTTGCAGGCAACATCCCGTCGACCTTAGCAGGGAAGTGTGCAATAATATTGCCTCGTCGTACCGGGTCGGCTACGTCCTCGGTGCGGCTGCCGAATTGTCGGTGCCGTAAGCGACATCTCCTGCCCATTTGGCGCAATATCTCACAAACGGGAGTCATTGATGCGTAAAGTTACCATGTTCGGTCTGGGTTTGGCTGCCGCGGTCGGCATGATGACCTCGGGTGCCGCCTATGCCGGTGATGCCGCCGCCGGTGAAAAGGTGTTCAAGAAGTACTGCATGGCCTGCCACACGGTTGAGGCGGGCAAGAATCGCGTCGGTCCGTCGCTGCATGGCATTGTCGGCCGGCAGTCCGCTTCGGTTGCCGGTTTTGCTTATTCCGCCGCAGTCAAGGGCTTGAATGTGGCTTGGAACGAAGAGAAGCTCGGCCAGTGGCTCGAAGGTCCGGCCAAGATGGCGCCGGGCACCAAGATGACCTTCTCCGGCGTCAAGGACGCAACCGAGCGGGCCGATCTGATTGCCTACCTCGCGACCCAGAAGTAAGACGGGCTCGGGTCCGGGAGGCGCTGCTTTTCGGACCCGGTTCTTGAGGCTTGAGTATTATAGCTCGAGTCGTGTGAGTTCCCGGATTTGACCGACAAAATTTCCGCTAAAAATCCCTCGCTGCGGCCACTTTGATGCTGGCGTGCAACACTTACTAAAATGTTAACGCACAATCCCCGCACAGGGCCGGGTTGCGGCGTTTTCACCCCTTTACTTTTAGTCGTCCTTTGACTCTGATGGGTGGTGAAAGTTTCGCCGCTCGACAAAGCAGCCCTTCGGGGCTTCCGATTCGGGCATTGTCGGTTTTTCCTTATTCGGCACCTGCTCGCACGCCATGACCGATCACCGAATCTTCGCCCGTGCTGCCTGTATTCTGCGGATCATTCGCGGAGTACTGCCGTTTTTTTTGCTGGTCATTGTGCCGGCTGCCGTGGCTTCGGCGCAGAATGTGCCGGCCGTGAAGCCTGCACATGCCCGACCGGGCGCGGTCAAAACAGATGGCGTGCGCGAGGATGTCGGGGAAGGTCGTGCGGTAACGCTGACCGTGACCAAGGCGCGGCAGTTTACCATGCCGAAGGATGTGCGCGACGTTGTGGTTGCCGACCCGGCAATCGCCGATGTTTTAATTAAAACGCCGCGCCTGATTTATATGATCGGTAACAAAGTCGGCTATACCAACGCGATTTTTCTTGATGTGAATGGCAATCAGGTCGCGAAGCTGGATGTTCGGGTTGAGCGTGATCTGGCTGCATTGCGGGCCGCGATCGCCTCGCTGGTTCCCGAGGCCGACGTCAAGGTGGCGCCGTTGAACCAGGATCTGGTGGTGAGTGGCGATGTTCCGACCGCGCGCGCTGCCGACGATGTTCGTGGCTTGGCCCGGCATTTCGTCGAGAAAGATGAGAATCTTGTAAATATGATGAAAGTGACCGGCTCTCAGCAGGTCGTAATCAGGATCAAGGTTGCTGAAGTAAAACGTACGATTACCAAACGGCTCGGTTTTGATTTGTTTGTTCAGGATCGAGGTTTTTCATTCGGTGCCGGTTCGGCGACTGGCAATACATTTATTAATCGGTTCGGCAGTGCCACGAATGTTGGCTCACATGACGTTAGCACACTTGAACGATGGCTGCTCGGCCCCAATGGCGGTTCCAATGCGCTGGCAGCGGGCACGACGGCCGGCGGGAGAGGACTTTCCGCCGCCAGCGGCTTTAGTCGATTGATGGCGACGATTGAGGCGTTGGAAGAGCACGGCATGGTTAAAACACTGGCCGAGCCAAATCTGACGGCTTTGTCGGGCGAACCTGCGAAGTTTGTCGCCGGGGGTAAGTTTCCGATTCCATCGGGGATCGATAATAATGGTAATATTTCATTTGATTATAGAGATTTTGGTGTTTCGCTCAGTTTTACGCCGATTGTCTTGACCAATGGCCGCATTAGTCTACGTATTTCAACTGAAGTCAGTGAAATTGCAGATGAACTTAGCCAAAATGTTCAGGGCGTGGTTATTCGCGGCCTTAACACGCGCAGCGCTCAGACCACAGTTGAAATTCCCAGCGGTGGCAGTCTGATGTTGGGCGGATTATTGCGTGATGATGACCGCAATGCCACGCGCGGACTACCGGGGCTTAAAGATTTACCGATTCTCGGCGCGCTGTTCCGCAGCAATGACTATGTCAATAGTCAGAGCGAGTTGGTGGTGATTGCCTCGCCCTTTATCGTGCGACCGGCGACGACCGCCGCCATGACCGCGCCGACCGATGGCATGGTCATGCCTAACGATGTCGATATGTATTTCAAAAATGCGCTTTACGCGCGTTATGGTGTCGGGACTAAGCCGGAGAATATCAGGGCCGGTACTAGCGGGCCGGAAAAAGATGTCGGATACATCATGCCGTGATAAACCGGGAGAAGTGAGAATGATAAACCGGAAAACAATACGGTGCGGTCTCGGGCTGATGGTTCTGTCGTGTCTTGCCGCCTGTAGCCTTACGCCGCAGCCGCAGGATTTTTCAGATAATACTCGGCCGCGCATCACGGTTACTGCGGTGCCGATCAGTCTTGATGTGCCATTACCGGGGCGCGAAGGCGAGTTTCCGGCGCGGGAGCGGCAAAAAGCGGCACGATTTCTTGATAGTTACCGCGATGGTGGCCGCGGGCCGCTGAAAGCGGTGGTCACCGCCCGTGATCTGCCGAGTGCCGAGCAAGCGGCTAAGGCTTTGCGGTTGCTGGCTACCCGTCGCGGCGTGGTCGAGGATGCGCTCGAAATTACCCTGGCCGCCATGCCGAAAGCGGGCGTCGGGCAGGCTGTGATCGGCCCACGCCCCGGAATCGCGCTTCACTACACCGACTTTGTTGCGGTCGCCCCGCCCTGCAATCCGGAAATCGGCCTTGGCAACAACCCCGATGGCGCAGTATCCCCTAACCTAGGCTGTTTCCTGGAGCGTAATATGGCGGCTATGATTGCCCACCCGGCCGAGTTGCTGTCTCCGGCCGAGGAAACGGCTCATGATGGCGCGCGGATCGGTCGAGCCTATACCTTGTATCGCTTAGGTAAAGCAACCGAAGCCGAAGTTAATCGCAACGATGATGCAAAAATTGTCGGGTTGGGCGGTAAGTAAGTAACCTGCTCCGTTACGGAGGCTCCCATTCTTCGTCAGACCGTTCATGCCTTTCTGACCAGCCCCGAAGCCGGCGAGTTGGTGCAAAAGGCCTTTACCGACCGGCGCATGCTCAAATTCGAACTGTCCAACCGGCCCGGTGGACTGGTCGAAGCACATGAGCGTTACAGTGCCGAGGCGTCACCGTCGCTGCTGATCCTCGAAATCGGCAGCGATGTTGATGCGTTGCTTCCTCAATTGGAGACGTTGGCCGAAGTATGCGTTGCCGGTACCAATCTGATTTTGGTCGGCTCTTATAACGATGTCGCGCTTTACCGCAGCTTGATCAGAAGCGGTATCGCCGATTATCTGGTGTTGCCGATCGAACCGGTTCGGCTGGTCGAGGCGGTGCTCGATCTTTATAACGAGCCCGGAAAGCAGGGCTCCGGCCAGATTATCGCCTTTACCGGGGCCAAGGGCGGTTGCGGCAGCAGTACATTGGCCTGTAATGCGGCGTGGCGGATCGCGGCGGAAACCGACGCCGATGTTGTGTTACTTGACCTTGATCTTCCGTTCGGCTCGGCTGATCTTGCCCTTAATATCGAAACCTCGCACGGCGTGCACAGTGTGCTGAGCGATCCCGAGCGGATCGACGACAGCTTTCTGCATCGCTTTGCCGCCAAGTATGGCGAGCGCCTGCATTTATTGGCGGCGCCGTCCTCGCTGGAGTTCGACTCGGCGGTGCCCGGCCCCGCCCTGGAAGCGACCTTGGATGCGCTGCGCCGGCAGGCAAAATTTATCGTGCTTGATCTGCCGCGGGTTTGGAGCGAATGGACCCGGCATCTGGTTCATACGGCCGATCAGGTGGTGCTGACCGCGATGCCCGATCTTGTTTCGGTGCGCAACGCTCGTAATCTTGTAGACTTCCTGGCAACGCGGCGTAGTCTTGATCAGCCGCCGGTGTTGGTGGTCAACCGAGTCGGCGCGGCAAAACGGGGCGAGGTGGTGCTGAAGGATTTCAGCACGACGGTCGGACTGGCGCCTGCGGTGGTGATTGCCGAAGATGGCCCGACCTTTGGTCAAGCTGCGGCGGTCGGCAAGATGCTTGACGAAGTCAATCGCCGCTCGAAGGCGGCGGAAGCAATCCGGCAATTGGCGGTCCGGCTGTCCGGCCCGCCGCCCGCCAAGGCCCGGCCTGCTAACGCCGGTGCCGCCGCGGCGCTGATGAAGTTGCTGACAGGAAAGAAGTAGGCAGGCCTCATGTTCGGTAAACGCGCCAATACTCCCGACCCGGCGCCGCCCCGACCCGCCGCCGGTGTTCCCGCTCCGGCGGCTTCGGCCGTCGTTGCGCCGACTGCGGCGGGGTCGCGTCCGCGTGAATCCACACCGGCACCGGCACCCGCGCCAGAACCGGCCGGTGCGGACGATGCCTATTATCAGATTAAAACCAGCGTGTTCGATGCGCTGCTCAACACCGTGGATTTGACCGAACTCGGGCGGCTCGAATCGGCGGCTAAGCGGGAGGAATTAAGCGATATTTGTCGCGAAATCATCCACGTTAAAGGGTTTTTGATCAGTCCGAGCAAAGAAGAGTCGTTAATTCGCGAGATTTGCGATGACGTGCTCGGGCTTGGACCGTTGGAACCGTTAATTGCTCGCGATGATATCGCCGATATCATGGTCAATGGTGCCGGCAAGGTTTACATCGAAGTCAACGGTAAGATCGAACTGACGCCGATCCGCTTCCGCGATAACGCCCAGCTGATGAATATTTGCCAGCGCATCGTCAGCGCGGTCGGCCGGCGGGTCGATGAAGCCAGCCCGGTGTGCGACGCCCGCCTGCTCGATGGTTCGCGCGTCAACGTTATTGCGCCGCCGCTGTCGCTTGACGGTCCGGCCTTGACCATCCGCAAGTTTAAGAAAGACAAGCTGACGCTCGACAAGTTGGTCAGCTTCAACAGTGTCTCGCCGCAATGTGCTTCGGTCATGCGAATTGCTTCGGCCAGCCGCTGTAATATTCTGATTTCCGGCGGTACCGGCAGCGGCAAGACGACGCTGCTCAATTGCCTGACCCAGTTTATCGACAAGGGCGAGCGTATTATTACCTGCGAAGACGCGGCCGAACTCCAACTTCAACAGCCGCATGTCGTTCGTCTGGAGACCCGGCCGAAGAATCTTGAAGGAGCCGGTGAAATCTCGATGCGAGAGCTGGTTAAGAACTGTCTGCGCATGCGGCCGGAGCGTATTATTGTCGGTGAGGTGCGCGGTCCGGAAGCATTCGACTTATTGCAGGCAATGAATACCGGACATGATGGCTCGATGGGCACACTTCACGCCAATACCCCGCGTGAAGCGATCTCCCGTCTGGAAAACATGATCGCCATGGGTGGTTTTAATCTTCCCGGCAGGGCGGTGCGCGAACAGATATCTTCGGCAATCGATGTTATTGTTCAAGCATCGCGCCTGCGTGACGGCAGTCGTAAAATAACCCATGTAACCGAAGTCTGCGGTATGGAAGGCGATGTTATCGTCTTGCAGGATTTGTTCGTTTTTGAATACACCGGCGAAGATTCGAACGGTAAGGTGATCGGGCGTCATCGGGCCAGCGGTGTTCGCCCGGCGTTTTATGATAAGGCGCGCTATTACGGTTACGATCGTGAATTGATGTCGCTGATGGAGCAAACAGCCTGAGAAAGGGAGCGGTGTCATGGACATCGTCGTCTTCGTCGGCGTTGCGGTGCTAATTCTTGGATTGGCAACCCCGATCCTGGTGATTTACCAAACCAGATTTTCGCAGGCGGCGCTTTTGCGCCGTCGTGTGCAAGCGATTGCGCCGGGTGGCCGAACCGAGGAGGGCGGAGATTCCGGCGCGCGTGCCCGCCAAAAGCTGATCCAAGGTAAACTCAAGGAGATGGAGAAGCAGCGGAGCAAGCGCAGGCAGACCCTGACCCATTTGTTATTGCAAGCGGGCCTGACTACATCGGTGCCGAGCTATATCGGTATTTGCGTCGGGGCCGGGTTCGGCTGCGGGATACTGGGGCTGATCTTCGGATTGGACGGGCTTGCGCTTTTGGCGATGGCGGTCGGCGGCGGGTTCATGGTGCCGCGTTTTGTAGTTAACAGTATTATTAAGCGTCGTCAGGGCAGGTTTACCGAGCATTTTGCCGGTGCGCTCGATATTTTGGTGCGCGGTGCCCGCACCGGTTTACCGGTTGGCGAGTGTTTGCGCATTGTCGGGCGCGAAGTGCCCGACCCGGTCGGCTTTGAGTTTCGCATGCTGGTGGAAAGCCAGCGGATCGGCATGACCACCGAACAGGCGCTGGAGCGGGGGCTTGAACGCATGCCGACCTCCGATTTTCAATTTTTCGCGGTGGTTTTGGTCATTCAGCAACAAACCGGCGGCAATCTGGCCGCAACACTGGAAAATCTTTCAAATGTATTGCGGTCGCGCAAGCGGCTGAAGGACAGAATTCAAGCAATGTCTTCCGAAGCGAAGGCATCGGCGATGATTATCGGCTCGCTGCCCTTTATTGTTGGAACGTTGTTATCGGTCCTCAATCCAAGCTATATTGGCCTGCTCTTCAATACCCCGATGGGTCATACTTTAATCGGCGGCGGTCTGTTCTGGATGGGTCTGGGTGTCATGGTCATGCGTCAAATGATTAATTTCGAGGTTTAAGGAGGCTCCGATGACTGTCACAACCGATCCCTCCTTTCTGATTATCCTGGCCGCGGTGGGCGGAACTTTTCTGACCGTAATGGCTTTTATTCTGCCTTACATCAAGTCCGATCCGCTGGCGACCCGTATGAAGAATGCCGCCAAGCGGCGTCAGGATTTACGGACTCAACAGTTGGAGTTGATTCAGCAAAAATCGAAATTACGGCGGATTCGGCCGAGCTTGTTTCAAGATTTGGTTGAGCGACTCAAGTTACGCGAACTATTCGCCGGGGAGGAGTTGCGAGCTAAATTGGTGCAGGCGAATTGGCGGGAATCCAATGCGGTTGCGAAATTTGCGGCGGCGCGCGCCGGCGCGCCGATTCTGTTCGCGTTGCTCTCCAGCATGTGGGCCTATAGTACGCCGCCCCCGGTGTCACCGGGACTTCAACCCGGGGTCGTCTTCCTGGCGCTGGTCATCGGCGTGTATCTGCCCAACATCCTGGTGCAAAACGCTATCGCCAAGCGGCAGCAGGCGTTGACTTTGGGCTTTCCCGATGCGCTTGATCTGCTGTTGATCTGCGTCGAGTCGGGCTTGTCGCTGGAGGTCGGGTTCGGCCGCGTGGCGAAGGAAATCGGTGATAATTATCCCGAATTGGCCGAAGAGTTCGAGTTGACCACGGCGGAACTGGCTTATTTGCCCGACCGGCGGATCGCTTTGGAGAATCTGACCTTGCGCACCGGGTTGCCGCAGGTCAAGGCGGTCTGCACGACCTTGATTCAGGCCGAGAAATACGGAACGCCGCTGACTTCGGCCTTGCGCACGGCTTCGCAGGAAAACCGTGAAGAACGACTGGCCAAGGCTGAAAAAAAGGCGGCGTCGCTGCCCGCAACGCTGACCGTGCCGATGATCCTGTTTTTCTTGCCGGTGCTGTTCGTTGTGGTCATCGGCCCGGCGGCGATTCAAGTTTCCCGGATGAATTGATCTTTGATCGCTTCAGCCGGGAGACCCCTTATGTTAGAGGCTCCTGAATGATTATGCCGTACCAGCCGAGTCCTTTATAGGTTTCATAGCCGGGGGTAAGTGCATAGCCGATGATGTTGCCGTTATCGTCCATGTAATTGCCCATGGTGTTGTGCGAATCGAGGCGGAATACTTCGCGCAGAATGCCTCGCCCGTCCGAAGCCGCAATCAACCGGCCGCGGCTGTCGATGAGCAAGCAGCGTGTGCGTGTGCGCTCGTCTTCGGTTAAGCGGACCCCGTCGACTACGGCTTTCGACTGGGGTTCCCAGTCAAAGAAGATGCCGAGCGCACCCAGTACTCGGCCATCAACCTCTCCGCCTTCGCGAATCGCAGTCGCATAGGTTGCGACCATGGCATTGTCAAGCGCCTCTATGGTCGAGATATCGGCCACCACGAAGTCGGTACCGTCCCGGGTTGCCATGGCGTCCTTAAACCACGGGTTGTTGCGAACATCGGTGCCGATGGCGTGCGGGTAGCGGTCGGGGCGGCCATTGGCCACCACGATTCCGTTGGCGTCGGCGACCCACAGATCAAGATAGACCGTATAGGAATCGAGGATCACGCCCAGCCGCTTGTTGGCAAACAGCGCTGTGGCCCGGTCCCGGTTGGCCAGGCACTCGACCACCGCCGAGTCGGTGGCCCACCATCGGACGTCGCAGGACCGTTCGTAAAGATTGCGGTCGATAATCTCGATCATGTTGAGCGCAAGATCGGCCAGCCGGTTGCCGCGAACATGCATGACCATGGCTTCGCCCAGCCGCGACAATTCGTCGATATTGCAGGACAGCTCCGATTCCAGCTCGTGCGTGATGTTGGAAATGCGGCCGGAGATACTTTTGACCTCGTTGGCGACCACGGCGAAGCCTCGTCCGGCCTCGCCCGCCCGGTTCGATTCGACCAGGGCGTTCAAGGCAAGAATGCGAGTCGCGGCGGTAACCTGCTTGATGGTCCGGATCTTGTCCCCGGCAATGTCCGAAACCACGCGCAAAAGTTCGACGATTCTTTCCGGTTCAGCCATGACGGCTCTCTCTCTGAATAAGGGCGGCACGGCTGCGGTAGGCTTCGATGCCGGTGCCGATCGCCAACCCCGACAGCCAGTCGAGGAAGCGGCGCACATCATCGCCGCGGAAGGCTAACCCGTGCTGAGGCACGATCATGTCGACATCCAGGCGAGAAATCATTTCAACCCAGGCGTCTCGTGCGGCCGGTGAACCGAGATAGCGCCGATGGAAACCGGTCATGGCGGCAACATGGTCGGCAAAGTCGGCGACCCAAATGTCACGCCGGGTGCCTTCGGGTAATTCGGCGGCGCCGATATCTCCGGAAAAAAGCAGGCGGGCGGCCGGGTCATAGACGCAGAAGGCCGCTGAGGAATGCAGGTAATGCGCCGGTAGAAAGCGCAATTGCACCGAGCCCAGCCTCATATCGACGCCTTCGTCCGGAATCGGCACGAATTTAGCGTCGGCGTCAAAATGCGCGATGTAGGATGTCCATAATGCCGGCAAATGAATCGATACGCTGGCCGGCGTGACTTGTCGCCAGAGTGATAAGGCCGAAGCAACGTCCTGATCCTGGTGCGACATGAAAATATGCTGCACCGTTTCCATATCGATTTGGTGGACCAATGCGCCCATGACCATTGGAAATATCTCGATTCCGCCGGGGTCGAGAATCATGGTGGTGCGGCCGCTGCATACCACCACCTGATTGGTATCGACGATGGAAGTCGGGCGCTCGTGGTCCTGTCCGAACGCCAACCAGCGATGATCGCCTGCCGAGAAAAGCTTGAAGCATCGCATATCAGACCGCCATCTCGGGCCGGTTAAGTAAATTTGCGGTTTGCAGCAGGTTTTTGCAGCTTTCCAGTGCCCCTCTCAATCCTCGTGCCGCTTGATCATTCATGGTGCGTAACTCCTCGACATAACGGGACATGGTTTCAGAGACCGCTCGAAATTCATCCTCGTGACTACCGGCCATTACGGCTTCGGCGGCAATATTGGTCGCAATACTGGCCGCCTGCGACACCACTTCATCGACCACGCGCACCATGACGGCCAGCTTTGCCGTGCCATCGCTGATGCCGGCGATTTGAGTGGTAATATCTTGCAGTTTGATCGCTCGTGACCGGTCGATCACTGACAGAGCGCGACGGCCGGAGCCGCCGATATCAACAATGTCAAGATGGATCGCGGCTTCTTCAAGCTGGCGCAGGAGGCGCAAAGTTTGCAGAGCCGAAGTGCTGGTCCCGTAAAGCTGGCGTAAACCCGAGGCATTCTCGCTGATATCAACAAGACGACGGACCAGACCGCGCGTGTATTGAGTCAAGGCCCGCACCGCAGCGCCTCGCGGCCCCGCTCGCCCGGCCGCGAGTTCGGCATTAAGGGAAAGAATACGTAAATCTTCAGACAAGTCGGCCAGCCGGTACATGGCCCGATTCGCACGGTTGACGTCAGGTAAGATCAGCCGAACCCGAATTTCTACCTGCTTTAAGATGCCGCGATAACGCCGTATCGTGCCGGCAGCAACAGTTGGCCGCTGTTCATCCGTGACGCCGGACCACTGCGCTGATTCTGTCACTGCTTGATGCTCCCTTAACGCCGCGCCGTGTGAACTCGGCTTGATGTCAAGAGAAAGCAAAAGTTGTGCCACCGTCCGATTGCAGGCAATTCCCGGCTGGGCGGCTTTTGCGCGCCGGAATTATGCCGAGATTGCTTAAAAAAAGGGCCGGCTTTTCAAAACAAAGGCAGGTCAGCGTTGCCGCCGGCCTGCCTTTGCCTGAAAACAGAGCGGAATCGATGTCGATTAGCGCTTCGGCGCCTTGATCGGTGCGGCCTTGTTCACCGCCTTGGCCGCGCCACCGTCAGCCGGAGCGGCGGCCATCGCCGATTCCGACACACCGATAGCGGCCACTGCGGGAGCGGCCACTGCGGGAGCGGCCGCTATCGGAGCAGGCGCCGTGACTTGCAACGTTGCCGGCGCGACGGACGGCACCGTGATCGCGCCCGGAGTCGCGGCAGCCATGTTATCCTGAAGATTCTTGACCAGGAAATTGGCAATATCGATCGTGCCCTGCAAGCTGGTGATGGCGCGTGTGCTGGCCTGGGTAAAATAGGCCCGCTGCAATTCGGCGACATCGTTGGGCGAGGTGCAGGTCGACAGCTCTTTGGCTGCCTGCACCGCCTCACCGATTTCAGTGGTCAGCAGCGTCAGCCATAGCCGATAGCCCTGCTCGACCACACCGGTGACGAAGGCCGCCCGCGCCATCAAGGTTTCGTTCTTCGCCCGGGTCGTTGCTCCGACCTGCTCATAAATGCTGAAAATGTTCGAGTACATCCGTCGTCTCTCCTGGTAGGCGGCAGGCATGCCCCGGCCCGGATCGCAAGCCGCGTCGGCCGGCTGACTTACGCGGCCCATTGCGCACGGTAAACCCCGAAGGAACGCCGGACAACAGGAATTGTCGGAAATTGTCGGGAGAATTGAGCAAAGAGGGTGTAAAGCTATGCGTGCCCGGCCGGTCGGCGGGCCGATCACTGTTCGTATGGCCTTATGAACAACAGGTCTTGCGGCCGTTTCGGATCGGAGGCATCATCGCCAGGGCGGTTCGGACGTTCGAGCCGCGTTTGAGGGTTTCGTGTCATGTGCGCAAGGTCGTTGGTAAGGAAAGTGTCGGGGCTCATTCATCCGGTTGGCTGGCAATATATCGCCATATGCATGACGGCTGCCATCGTCGGAAGTTTGGCCTGGAAAGGCATGTTCTGCGTCGGCACGGCCGCAGCGCTTTGGTGTGCCTATTTTTTCCGCGATCCGCGTCGCGTGACGCCGGTTCGCCCCGGTTTGCTGATTTCTCCCGCCGACGGCAAGATCACGGGAATCGCAAAGGTCGTGCCGCCCGCCGAAATTGGATTGGGCGACGCGGAAGTCTACAAAATCAGCATCTTTCTGAGCGTGTTCGACGTTCACATCAATCGGGTGCCGATCGATTCCACGGTCGAGGCCAAGGTCTATTTTCCCGGCAAACACATTAATGCCTGTCTTGATAAGGCGAGCGTCGACAACGAGCGCTTGGCCATGCGCTTGCGTTTAGTCGACGGGCGCGCGATAGGTGTGGTACAGATCGCGGGACTGATCGCGCGCCGAATCGTGTCGT
The DNA here is from genome assembly GCA_037147415.1 of Rhodospirillaceae bacterium. GTDB lineage: Bacteria > Pseudomonadota > Alphaproteobacteria > Azospirillales > Azospirillaceae > BOG-933. The sequence goes on from JBAWVF010000006.1 coordinate 17,897, forward strand.
GGGTCGCCGAAGGGCAACCCGTGAAGGCCGGTGAGCGATTCGGAATGATCAAGTTCGGCAGCCGTGCGGATGTTTATCTTCCGGAGGGCGTATCTCCTCTGGTGACGTTGGGGCAATACATGGCCGGCGGGGAAACCGTGCTGGCCGATTTGCAGTCGAATGAGCCTCCCCGTGTCGGAGAGGTTCGCTGATCGTCTTCAGGTTTTCACCGGCTCGTGAACGGACGAAATGAAGCTTATCCCAAACACGCTGACGTTTCTGGCTCTGATGATGGGGCTGGGCGCATTGTATGTTGCCGCCCTGGGCCATCTGGAATGGGCGATCTACCTGTTGGTGCTCTCCGGGGTATTCGACAAGGCTGACGGTGCCGCGGCCCGGTTGTTGAACTGTGAAAGCAGCTTCGGCGCCCGTCTTGACAGTTATGCCGATGCTGTCAATTTCGGATTCGTGCCGGCGATCATCGTCTTTTACTGGTCGGGTCCGCACGATGGCTTTGCCGGACTGGTAACGCCGGTTGCCTGCCTGGTCTATGTCACCTGTGCCATCGCCCGGTTGATCCGGTTTACCCGGCACCGGCTGACTCAGCCGGATAACGCCAAGCCGCCGCGCTTCTTTACCGGGGTTCCGACCCCGGCCGGGGCGGCTTTGGCGCTGTTGCCGGTGATGCTTTATCTGGAAACCGGCTTGCCCGCCGTGCGGGATTCTTATCTCATCTCGGCCTGGATGGTGCTGATCGGTTTGCTGATGATCAGCACGCTGCCGGCCTATAAGCTGGCGTTAAACGGTGAAAATCGTACGGTCCGCCGCTGGCAGATGCTTGTAACCGGGGCGATACTCCTGTTGTCCTTTATCGCGACGCTGAAGACCATCATCGTGTTGGACATCGCTTACCTTGTCAGCGTGCCGCTGTGCTACGGGCTGCTGCGAAGGTCGGTAAAAGGGTAATTGGGCGATCGAGGGGGAAATCAGGCCGCCGGGCGTTTGACGGGGTCGAAGCCGGCTTCGGGGATGCGGCCGCTGACGGCGCGGGAAACACCGTCCCGGATGACCCGGAAGCAGGCTTCGGCAAGCGACTTGCGGGAGCCGGTGGCCTCGACGGTCGTTGGCGGGTGGAACTCCACGATTACCGTGATGCCGCCCAGCTTGGCCAACTCCCACAGATGCGGGCCGAGATCCATATCGCCGTACCACGCATAGACCGGCCGTAACATCCGGCCGAGCGGCATGCCGTCCAATGCCACCGCGGTCAGGGAAATCGGCTGCACCACCAGCGGGCGTTCATTGATGCGTTGGGCGGCCGCGCTGAACAGGGCGGTTTTGAACGGGAGCACCCGGTTGCCGTCCGAAGAGGTCCCTTCCGGAAACAGGATCAGATGGTCACCCGTCTGGAGCCGGCCGACCAGTGTTTCACCCTGCTGGCGCACCTCACGGGTCGCCTTGCGGTTTACGAACACCGTCTCCTGAAGCTTGGCCAGCAGGCCGAATAGCGGCCAACCGGCCACCTCCGACTTTGCGACGAACGAGCCCGCAATCAGCGAACCCAAAACTTCTATGTCGAAATAGGAGACATGATTCGACACGAACAGGGTCGGACGCTCCATCGACATACGGCCGATGACGACGACTTTAACGTCGAACAACCACAAGCAAACCCGGTGATACAAAAGCGGCAGATAGCGACGCAGATTAAGCTTTAAGCCAACGGCCAGTATCTGAAACGGCACCAGAATAGCGGTCCAGGCTAACCACAAGGTCAGACGGATGACTCCAAGTGTCGGCGAACCCATGCTGTTACCCCGGCTGTGGTTGTTTTAACCCGGGCCGGCATCACGGTTGCGCCGATCATAATGGCGATAGTATTTCTCGGTAACAAGATCGGTTTTAACGACGATGCAGACATCGGTTGTGTTGAACTGATGGTCGATTACGGCGCCATCGCCGACGAAGCCGCCGAGTCGCAGATAGCCTTTGATCAAGGGCGGGAGTTCGTTAAGGGCATGGCGCTTGTCGATTCGGTCCGGCTCCATCAGGCGCATGTCGGCGTAACGCTCGGGCAGTGCGACCGCGCGCAACTCCTCGGGCGCCAAATGATTGAAATACAAGTAAGACAGCGGCAAGGCGAGCGCCGACAGATCGGTTCCCGGCAAGCTGCCGCAGCCGAACATCAACGCGATTTTGCGCTCCCAGACATAAGCCGCAATGCCACGCCAAAGCAGCTGCATGGTCCCGCGGGTCCGATAAGCGATGTCGACGCAGCTGCGGCCCAGCTCCAGGATTTCGCCTGGGTAGGCGACCAATCGGTCGATATCATATTCGCTTGCGCTGTAAAACATGCCGGCACGGGCCGCGGCGGCGCGGCGAATCAGCCGGTAGGTTCCGACGACTCCTTCCGGGCCGGAGCCGCGATTATGGTCAACCACCAGCAAATGGTCGCACAGATCGTCGAACCGGTCGAAATCGCGGCTTCGTGCCGCCATTTCGGGCGTCGGACGCGCCGCCATTTCGTTGTAAAAAATCTCGTAGCGCAACTTTTGGGCAGCGTCGATCTCGGCCGCGGTTACGGCAAGCCGAACCTCGAGGTTGCCAATGCGCAGATCGGACTTGTTATCGGGATCCGTCGTCTCGGCCATGCTCTTGGTTCACGGCGCCCGGGTTCTTCCGGTGTCGGACTTTAACCCGACCCACCCCCCGCCGCGGCGCGAGCAGCAAGGGGGGCGGGCAGCCACAGATCCGATGATCGGGCTGCCATTTCCCAGAGATAGCACGAATACCCCGGTTCCGGTCAACCGCCTCCTGCGGGAGTGCCGCTGGAATCCGTGTTATGGACCGGCCGGGGTATGGATTATTCGGCTTCGCGCCGCGGGCGAGTCCCGAGCCCGATCTCTTTGGCCAGTGCGCTACGCTGGCGGGCGTAGTTCGGCGCAACCATGGGGTAGTCGGAGGGCAGCTGCCACCGCTCCCGGTATTCATCCGGGGTCATGTTATAAGCGGTTTTAAGGTGCCGCTTAAGCATTTTCAGCTTCTTGCCATCTTCAAGGCAGATGATGTAATCAGGGGCGACCGACTTTTTGATCGAAACCACCGGCTGCGGCCGTTCGGCAGGCGCCGCGGCTTCGGGCTGCGGATTGGCCAAAGTCTTGTAGACCTGATCAATCAAGTTAGGCAATTCGGAGATCGGTACGGTATTATTGCTGACATGTGCAGCTACAATCTCCGTCGTCAGGGACAAGAGGCTGCCGGCAATGGACCCGGTGGACATTTCGACTTAACTCCAAGTTAAGAGCTACAGCGCTGATACGTCAGCTCTGATTTGTTGTTTGTAAAGACGATAGTCCATCCGGTTGCGCATTGCAACGTCCTTGCGTAATTAGCTAAGAGGAAAAATTGGAAACGACGACATCCTGCAAAAACTTCTTGGATATAACCGCTTACCTCTGTCCTCTGACTTTTGTTAGAGCAAGGTTGGCTCTCGAGCGGCTTGATCGGGGCACAACACTGGTGATCCGCCTTAATGAGGGCGAACCGCTGGAAAATTTGCCCCGTGCGTTGGAGGAACTCGGCTATCGGATTATTGCGTTGGAGCCGGAGGGCGGAACCACCCACCGTCTGACGGTGGCTAAAGATTAAGCGTTAAAAGAGAGCGGGATAGAATCAGTGCGTCGATTGTGCGTGCGCCTCGGTGATAATAGCCGGGGCGGCGGCCGACTTTGGTGAACCCGGCCTGTTGATAAAGTGCCCGGGCGGCGTTGTTATCGTCGGCCACCTCCAGAAAAAGCGTGACGGCACCGCCCCCGGCCGCACCGACCATGCCGGCCGCGAGCAGTCGGCTGCCCAGCCCGCTGCGGCGGGCGTCGGGGAGCACGGCAATCGTCAACAACTCGGCTTCGTCGGCGGCCACCCGCAACAGGCTAAAGCCGCGCGCCGCCTCGGCCGGGGCCGTGCACGCCGTCATTACCGCCTGTTCGGGCAGGGTCGCGGTTCCTGAAAAGGCAATCAGACCGAACCCGCCCGGCATGCTCAGCAGGCTTGTCAGGTCGTCGGCCGACCACGCCTCGTCGGGGAAGCTTGCGGCATGAAGTGTGGCCAGCGTTGCGACGTCCGTGAAACGGACGGGGCGAATCGGAACCAAAGCGTTCACCGTATAAGCTGAGCAGGTATAATCGCGTCGGGTGCCCGCAGATACAGCGGACGCGGCGGCAGGCCGGCACCATTCGGCAAAGCCGCGGCGAGTCGAGCCAGCACCGCTGCATCGGGCAAACCGGAACCCTCGGCATAATAAGTGTGTGGGCGGGTTGAAAGTGCCTTTTTAAGCGCAGGCGACCCGTCCCCGGCAATCAATAGAGGGCCGATGGCAAGGCGCGCTGCGCAATCTTCGGGCGTAAGCAGGTCGGGTTCCGCCTCAGCCTCGAGTCGCGAATTGAAGCGCTGGAGAAACAGCTCCGGCCGGCGCGAATCGATGGCGATCAGCACCGATCGGCCGGCGATTTCCTCGGCGGTGAGCCCGCCGGCAATCACGGTAAAGCCGGTCAGGCCGACCAACGGGCAACCGGTGGCGAGCGCCAGCCCGCGCGCCGCGGCCAATCCGACCCGCAGCCCGGTGAAGGCTCCCGGTCCCACGGTCACCGCCAGCCGGTCGATTGCGCCGATTCCGAGTCCGGCTTCGGCCAGCACCTCGGCCAGCATCGGCATCAGGATTTCAGCATGGCCCCGGCTCATCGCACCGAAGCGCCGGGCCAAGATGTGCCCGTCATCAAACAGGGCGACCGAACAGGCCGCGGTCGAGGTCTCCAGCGCCAACACCCTCATGGCGCGGCTTCGGTCGATGTGGGACACTCCGGTCATATCGTCGGCTTCTTCAATGCGGGAATAAGGGGTGGTGCCATGCTGTTGATTGAGATCGCACCCCCGCGCTTCGATGTCGATCTCGATCTGCGTTATGCGACCGCCGATAACCTGACCGGAAGCGTAATCTATCAGCGTCCGCTCTGCTTGTTGCGCCCCGAAGCCGCCGAGCACTTAGCCCGGGCGGTGGTTTTGGCGCGTGGTATCGGCTGCCGTCTGCGCGTGTTCGATGCGTTCCGCCCGGTCGAGGCGCAATGGCGCTTGTGGCATGCGCTGCCGGATGCCACCTACATCGCCGATCCGCGAATCGGCTCCCACCATTCGCGCGGCGTGGCGGTGGACCTGACCTTAACCGACGCCGCCGGCCGGGAATTGGACATGGGCACCGGCTTTGACGACATGACCGCGCTGTCGGGCCATGGCCGCACCGACCTGCCGCCGGAGGTCCAGCGGAATCGGGCGGTGTTGACGGGCATCATGGCGGCAACCGGGTGGCTGCCCTATCCGTTTGAGTGGTGGCATTATCAGTTGCCCGAGTCCGGCCGCTATCCTTTGCTGTCGGACAGTGCGGCGGGTGGCCGAATGATGACGGGATAATTTTCAGGCACTGGTGGGAAGCGCCCGACCATTCCGGTGCCTATGGGCCATTCTGTTGCACAAGGGCACCGACTCGGAAGCCTTCTCGACAGATCGCCATTCGTGGACTTGTTGGAGTCGGGCCATCCATGCCACATCTCAGTCTGTCGATGCGAACGAGGCGGGGGGAATGCTGTTTCGTCCGATTGCCGGACTGCTGGTGCTTTTGGCGACGATTCTTGCGCTTGCGGCCTCGGCCGTAGCGGCCGGAGTCGGCGGCGGGGCGGTCGTGTTCGTTTATGGCCGCTTCGACGAGGACCGGACGCCGGGATCAAGCCTGCGTATCGATCAGTTCGAAGACCACCTGGACGAGCTGAAGGATGGCGATTATCGGGTGCTGCCGCTGCCCTTTGTCGTTGACGCTTTGCGCACGGGCGGTGCGTTGCCCGACCGAACCGTTTCGATCACCATCGACGAGGCGAGCCAGTCCTTTTATACGGAAGCTTGGCCGCGGTTGCGGGCGGCGGGTTTGCCGTTCACCCTGTTCGTCGCGACGGATGCGATCGACCGCGGGTTGCCCGGCGCCATGAGTTGGGCGCAGCTTCGCGAATTACTCAAGGCGGGTGTCACCATCGGTGCGCTTTCGGCGTCGGCCCAACCGATGGCCGCGCTGTCTTCCCGGGAGATTCGTGACGATCTCGACCGCATGAAGCAGCGCTTTACCGCCGAACTGGGGGTGGTGCCGACTTTGTTTGCCTATCCCCGGGGCGAATACAGCGTCGCGGTGCGCAAGCAAATTGAGCAGGCGGGCTTTTTGGCCGCGTTCGGGCAACAATCCGGTGTTGCCTATGCCGGCTCCGATCCGTTCGCATTGCCTCGTTTTTTGATGAATGATGCGTTCGGTTCACTCGATCGCTTCGAACTGGCCGCGAATGCTTTGCCGCTGCCGGTGACCGATATCACCCCCGATGATCCGGTGCTGACCCGCAATCCGCCGCTGCTCGGTTTTACCGTCCCCGACGGGCTCGGTAATCTTGATCGGCTTGCGTGCTTTGCCACCGGGCAGGGCCGCACCGGTCTGGAACGCATTGGCGGCAACAGGATCGAAGTGCGCATTGCCGATGCGTTTCCGCCCGGCCGCGCCCGTGTCAACTGCACCCTGCCGACCGATGATGATCGTTGGCGCTGGTTCGGGATTCAGTTCTTTATTCCGGAGGCTTATCCGGCGGGTCAACGCAGCGGCGGGCCATAAATCAAATAGAGTCCTACGGCCAGTATGGCGCCGCACAACACGGCAAATCCGTACAGGCGGAGCGGGATGCGCGCGCGTTCCGGCGCCGATTTTCGTTCCGATTTTCTTCCTGATTTAGCCGCCGGTTTTGCCGGTGCTTTCGCGGGGGACGATTTCACCAGTTTTGATTCGGTTGGCGCGCTACCGCCGTTTTGCGTTCGCGGGTCGTGCAGTTGCAGCAGGCGCCAATTGAATTCCTGTCCTGCAAATTCGCTGCCCGGCTTGTCATCAAGTCTGATCAGGCGGAAGAAGCCGCGCGGATTGACCTTGACCACCTCGCGGAAGGTGCGCTCCGCCGTCGGCTGTGATTCGTCCACGACCAGCGTTTTCCAGCCCTTGCCCTTTGCGCATTGGATAACGAAGCGCGGCGGCTGTTCCGCTTCGGATTCACCCATCGGTAAACTCCCCCGCTGATCGGGTATCCCAATTCATACAGCTTGTTATACCAACGGTCCCGGTCATTGAACGGCCTTTGATCGGTAGGCATCAAAAACCTTTGGTATGAGATATCATTTTCTATTTATTAAGTCCTGGGGCATATGCTCAGAGTCGTGCTTATCCCCACCCGGATCATCTTTAAGGAAGTTGTTCATGCAGATGCAGCGTCGTAGCGTTTTGACCGGTTTGGCTGTCGCCTCCATGTGTCCGATTTGCATCTCGCGCGGCGCCTCCGCCGCCGATGCGCATGGTCATGAGAAGCATTGGACTTATGAAGGCGATGGCGGGCCGGATCAATGGGGCGATTTGAAGCCCGAGTTCAAGACGTGCAGCATCGGCAAAGAGCAGTCCCCGATCAATCTGGCCCAGCCGATCCATGCAAAGCTCAGCCCGCTGAACCTGAAGTGGAAAGAATTTCCGCTGGCGCTGAAGAACAACGGTCACACCATTCAGATCGATGTTCCGCCCGGTTGCTCTTTGACCGAAGGCGATGGCGAAGTTTACAATATGGTGAACTTCCACTTTCATCACCCGAGCGAGCACAGCGTCGACGGCAAGTTTTATCCGATGGAAGTTCACTTCGTTCATCTGAATGTGGACCTGTCGCGCATTAAAGAGCCGACGGCCGCTGCGACCGTGGTTGGTGTGCTCTTCGTTCCGGGCAAGGAAAATGCGGTTCTAAAGAAGATTTGGCCCCATATGCCAAAGACGGGTGAGAAGAAAGAAACCGACGTCAAAATCAATCCGACCGGTTTGCTGCCGGCCAATCATGACCGCTATCGCTATGAAGGCTCGTTGACCACGCCGGGTTGCAACGAGTTCGTTCACTGGAACGTCATTCGTCGGCCGATCACCGCGTCCGAAGCACAGATCAAGCAGTTTGCCGATCTGTTCCCGAATAACGCCCGTCCGGTGCTGCCGCTGAACCGTCGCTTTCTGCTGGAAGGCTGAGGCGCAACTCCTGATGCCCATTAGAAAAGGCGGCGGGCCTAAGCCTGCCGCCTTTTTTTCGTGCGCCGCCGGTTTAGAAGCGGAAGTTCAGATATAGTATTCTTCCAGCGGCGGAAAGCCGTTGAAGCCGATCGAGGCATAGGTGGTGGTATAGGCCCCGGTGGCGTCGATCCTGATGCGGTCGCCGATTCGAAGATCAACCGGCAACCGGTAGTCGGCGCGCTCGTAAAGAACATCGGCCGAATCACAGGTCGGCCCGGCTAGAATCACCGGTTCAACCTCGCCGGTGCGATCACACTCGATTTGGTACTGAATCGCCTCGTCCATGGTTTCGGCCAAGCCGCCGAACTTGCCGATATCGAGATAAACCCAGCGCCGATCATCCTCTTCCGACTTTTTGGCGATCAGCACGACTTCGCTTTCGATCACCCCGGCGTTGCCGACCATGCCGCGGCCGGGCTCGACGATGGTTTCGGGAATGCGGTTGCCGAAATGAGTGCGCAACGCCTTGAAGATCGCCTTGCCATAGGCTTGGGCGTTCGGAATGTCGTTCCGGTACCGGGTCGGAAAGCCGCCGCCCAGATTGACCATCTTCAGCTCGACGCCTTCCGCCTCCAACTCGCGGAACAGTTGGGCGGTCGTCGCCAGCGCGGCGTTCCACTGGCCGGGGTCGCGTTGCTGCGAGCCGACATGGAACGATACCCCGAACGGAACCACGCCCAATCCCGGCGCCTTCAGCAGCAGGTCTTTGGCCATGGCGACGTCGCAGCCGAATTTACGCGACAGCGGCCATTCGGCGCCTTCGCCGCTGGTCAGAATGCGGCAGAACACCCGGGCTCCGGGGGCCGCGACCGCGATCTTTTCCAACTCGGCAATGCTATCGAACGCGTAAAGCCGCACCCCGCGCTCGAACGCGCGGGCGATATCCGACTGCTTCTTGATGGTATTGCCATAGCTGATACCGGTGGGGTTGCCGCCGGCCGCCAGCACCATGTCGATTTCCTGGACGCTGGCGCAATCAAAAGACGAACCCAGCCGCACCAACAGCTTCAGGATGTGCGGAGCCGGATTGGCCTTCACCGCATAGTAAATGCGGGCATCGGGCAGGGCCGATTCCAAAGCCTTGTAGTTGCCTTCGACAACATCAAGGTCAAGAACCAAGCAAGGGGTAGCCGGTCGTCGCTCCGCAAGGAAGCGCTCAATTTTCTCGTTCATCCCGAACTCCAGGATAAGCGGTTATGCCGAATTGTTCAAACAAAGCAGGCCGAAGCCCCGCGAGCGCGAAATTACGCGCCCGCGCCCGTACTGAGTTGCTCGCCGGACAAGGGCGGCAGATGGCCGGGACTGAAGAGCTGACAGGAGGGAATAAACCCACCGACAACAACATGAAACATCGTAACCTCCAAGTCGGCCGCCCGGTAAGGAGCGGCGGTTCGGGGATACGCGTTACGTCGTTGCATAACCACTTCTCGAATTCCGTCGGGCGACAATCGAGGGGCGGGCCAGCGGCACGTGCGCTTGCGAGTAACCGCTAGATACGTCGAATGCTCCGCTATGAAAAGAGGAAAATTAGTCGCAGACGAAAAAAATTTCCGGTTCGTTAACCAACGATCAGCCGAACCGCAGCAATTCGGTGCCGTGACGGCGCAGCCAGGACCGCCCGGGGCCGGCATCGGGCGTCAATCGGGCCACCAGCGCCCAGAATCGCGGCGAGTGGTTCATTTCGCCGAGATGGGCGACTTCATGCGCGATCACATAGTCGAACACCGGCTCGGGCGTCAGGATCAGTCGCCACGAGAACGACAGCCGCCCGGTTGCCGAGCAACTGCCCCAGCGGCTCCGGGTGTCGCGCAAACTCACCGCCGCGACCCGCAACCCGAGCGTCGCCGCCATGGTTCGGGCGCGTTCATTCAGCAGGCGGCGGGCTTCGGCCGTCAGCAAATCACGGACCCGGCGGGCCAGATGCTCGACGCCACCGCCGATTCTGATTTCACAATCACGGCGCTGCCCGGCCTCGCGCAGGTTCGGGTCATGGCGAATCACATGCTCGACTCCCAGCACCGGGATTCGGGCGCCATCGACAAACGGGCGTTGCGGTGGCAGCGCGGCCAGTCGGGAGCGGACCCAGCCGGCATGACGATCGACGAAGCGCACCGCTTCGGCCTCGGCCAGTCCCGGCGGCACCACCACTTGAATCAGCCCGCGCGCCGCGTCGACTCGGAGGGTCATGCGCCGGGTGCGCGGGCTTTCGCGCAGCTCCAGCGGGGTCGGCAAGCCGCTAACCACCAAAGAGCGGGCGGGGCGGGCGCGGGCCTTCATTCCAGTGCCTGCCGCAGCGCCGCAGCTCCCGCAATCGGGGCGAGCGGCAAGGCTCCACCCAGCAACCCCGCCAGAATCAACAAATGCGGCCGGGGCGACAGTCCGCTCAGCGCGGCGTCGATCGCTCCGGCGCCGAAAATCAGCACGGGAATATAGAGCGGCAGAATCAGCAGCGAGATCAGCACGCCGCCGCGCCGGGCGCCCAGCGTCAGCGCCGCTCCGATCGCCCCGATCAGGCTGAGCCCCGGCGTGCCCAGCGCCAGCGATGCCACCAGCACGCCGAAGCCGGCGCCGTCCATCCCGAGCAGCAGAGCCAGCACGGGTGCGGCCAGCAGCAACGGCACCCCGGTCACCAGCCAATGCGCCATGGTCTTGGCCAGCACCACCAGTTCCAGCGGCAGGCCCGACAGCGCCATCTGTTCAAGCGAGCCGTCCTCGTAGTCGGCCTGGAACAGCCGGTCGAGCGAGAGCAGCGCCGCCAGCAACGCCGAGACCCAGATCACCCCGGCGGCGATGCGGGCCAGAATATTGGGTTCCGGCCCGATGCCGAACGGGAACAGTACGACGCACAGCACGAAAAACATCACCGCGATGGTGGCATCCGAGCCCTGACGCAGCGCAAGCCGCAAATCGCGCGCCACCAGCCGTCCGAACCGGGTCATGGACCGAAATCCTCAAGTCGAAGGGTGGTCGCGCCCGGTAAACTCAGGGGTGTGTGGGTCGAGGCCACCACCATGCCGCCCGCGGCGCGATGCGCGGCCAAGGCTTGCTCCAGGCGGGTCACCGCGGCGAGGTCGAGGCCGACCGTCGGCTCGTCGAGCAACCAGAGCGGCACTGGCGCCAGCAACAGCCGCGCCAGATTAAGCCGCCGCCTCTGTCCGGCCGACAGATAGCGCCCCGGCACTTCGGCCAGCCGCCCTAGTCCGATCGCGTCCAGCGCCGCCGCCGCGCGTCGGCCGGGCTCGGCCAGCCCGTCGAGTCCCGCCCAAAAGCCGAGCGATTCCAAGGTGGTCAGCACCGGTTTGACCCCGTCGAGATGGCCGATATAGCGCAACCGGGTCCGGTGCGCGTCGGGATCATCGCTAACCGGGTCGCCGTGCCAGAACAGCGTGCCCGCGCGGGGCCGCAGCAACAAGGCCAGCAGCCGGAGCAGGCTGGATTTGCCGCTGCCGTTGGGTCCCGTCAGCAGCATGGCGCCGCCCGGCTCCAGGGCAAAGCTCAGCCCGGCGAACACCAAGCGTTCACCACGCAGACAGGTCAGTTCCGAGGCTGAAAAAACCATGCCTTCTGGTAGCCCGGAACGCCGGTTAAAGCAAGGTCGGGTGCGCAGGTGCCGGGATTGTGCTATGCGTTGGAAAAATGTCGAACTGTAGAATGAGTTGCGCCGTGGAATCGTCCTCGAAATCCAGACTTTATCCCGAGCCCTTCAAGTCGGAGCCGCCGGTAAAGGATGAAACCGTGAAGCGGTTGTTTCTCGGCCGGGCGTTGGCGCTCAAACTGGGTACGGAGGCCCTGGGCACTTTTTGGGATTATGACGGGAAACGTTGGCGCGATGGCGATAAGCGGCCCTGGATCATTCATGGTGAATCGCGCAGCGGTAAATCGCATCTCGCCCGCCGGATTCTGATCGAATTGCAGGAGCGCCATCCCGACATCGTGACCCTGGCCATTCAGGCGCGTGAGCGTAATTCGGCGCAGTATGTCATGGGTGAGCTGTTCCGGGAGCTTTGCCATGAGTTTCTAACCAGGGTGCATGGTCCGCAGGTACCGGACGGTCTTCTTCTAGACCCGATGGTTCGGAACGCCGTGCATGTGATCTCCAAGTTGGAGATTTTCGAAGACGGACGCGACAGCGTGACCGTCGAAGACATCTCAAGCTGGAAGGAGGGAGCCGAAGGAAGCGGCGAATATGCGGTGCCGGCTATTTTCAAACTCCTGTCCCGCTTTGCGACGGAAAAGAGTGGCGGCACCAAGCAAACCGTAACCTTGAAGCGCCCGGACGTCGCCGCGCTGGCCGAATATTGCGTGATCATACTTGACACATTATGGCGCACCGGGCTGATCAAGGAGGTGGTAATTCTGGTTGATGATGTCGATTTATTGGAAAGTAAACGTGATATTATTTTTAATATTCCGGAGCAAAGAGCAAAACTGCTGCAAGCGCTCAATACGGTTCATCAGGCGCCCTGCGTCGATGTGGTGGTGACCTCGCGCAGTTGGTTCGCGCTATACCGAAGGGAGTTCGCGGTACTGGTGGATTTATTGCAGAAGAACCATATTTTCAGCGCTGATCAACTGATCGCGATACACGATATCCGGCATGAGGAGTATTTGGATAAGGCGCCGTGCAAATTTCTGAACCCGAATGCGCTGGCGACCTTGGCCGAAGATGTGAAATTCATTCCCGGTGTTTTTCTTCAGCATCTCAGCCAAGCCTATGAGGGATATAAATCCGAGGAGGGCTGGGTTGAACACGACTATGAATGGTTTCTTGCTATTATTAGCGATGACTTTGGCTGGAAGAAAACCATTTATCCGGATGCGACCGGCAGGATACTCGATGCCGTGCGCAACGGCCGCTATCAACTTGAGGTGGATAAGGGCGATATTCTGGCGCCTCTTGACAATGATTACGTTTATCAAAGCTTTCATACGGAAAACTCTTATTCCATCACGCCGCTGTTGCGTAAAATCCTCGAGCGGCTGGAACCGGCCAAGCCGGCGCGGGCAACGCGACGCAAGAAGGCCAAGCCATGAGTGCAAGCGCAGGAGCGATGCGCAGCCGCGCCGAACAAACGCAACTCTTTTTAGCCGCTTGTCTGCCGCACCTTGTCGACGAGTCCCCGACTATTCTTGATTGGATCGAGCGGGGGAAGACGCGGCGCTCCGGGTCTGCACTGTTTGACATGATCAAGCTGCGGGGGATCGAGGGGCTGGCGGCGCTGGCGCCGTTGACCCGGGAACAGCGGCTGGAAGCCCTGGCGCAGTTGCCCGAAAAGTCCGAGGACACGGTTGTCGCGCTGGTGGAGCGGCTCGGCGATGCCGACGACCCGGACTCGCCGGCCGCCGCCTTGATCAACTCGTTTCCGGTCAGCGCCAAGGCCGGGTTGGACTTGGTGCCCGCGCCGACCACCACGATTCCGCCGGCCGAAATGGCGCGAAAGATCGAGGCGCAGGTGGCCAAGGACCATGCCACCGACCGCCCGGCCTGGCATCCGGCGTTCCGGAAATATTATGATGATTTGATTGTGGGCGGTGACGAGAAGGGGGGCTATTACTCGCTGCTGGTTGCCTGTGAGTTGGCCCGGCGCATGCTCGACACCGCCGGGGATAGCGATGAACGCGGCGAGGCTGGAAATTGTCTTGGCTATGCTCTTTGGCAGCTCGGGGAACGGGAGAGCGGGGCGGAACGGCTTGAGCAAGCGGTAAGCGCTTTTCGCGCGGCGTTGGAGGAATACCCCCGGGAGCGGGTGCCGCTTAAGTGGGCTGCGATCCAAAACAATCTCGGTCTTGTTCTTTGGCGGCTCGGTGAGCGGGAGGATGGCTCGGCGCGGTTTATAGAAGCGGAGCGCGCCTTTCGCGCGGCACTGGAGGAATTGACCCAGGAACGGATGCCGCTTGACTGGGCGATGACCCAAAACAATCTCGGCATCGTTCTTGCGCAGCTCGGAGAGCGGGAGGGCGACACGGAACGACTTGCCGAAGCGGTGAACGCCTTTCGCGCGGCCCTGGAGGAATGGACCAGGGAGCGGGTGCCGCTTGATTGGGCGATGACCCAAAACAATCTCGGCAATGTTCTTATGCGGCTCGGACAACGGGAAAGCGACACGGAACGGCTTGCCGAAGCGGTGAGCGCTTATCGCGCCGCTCTGGAGGAATGGACTCTAAAACGCACGCCGCGCAATTGGGCTATGGCTCAAGACAATCTTAGCAACGCGCTCGTGTTACTCGGTGCATTAGAGAACAAACCGGAACTGTTCACCGAAGCTTTGCAGGCGCTTCGGGGGGCGTGGGAGGTCTTTCGGACTCTCGGCTACGAACGTCTGCGGGAATCCTTTGAACACCGCATCGCCGCCCTGGAAGCCCTGATCGCCGGACGGCCCGAACGGTAAGCATCGCGGTCTATAGCCACAGTAAAACCGTGTTGACTCCGGGGCGTGCCGAGCCCACCATGCACGACGGAGGAGCATTATGACGCCTGAGAACGAAGCCGAATTGTTCGCGATGCTGCGCCATCTTGTGGGTAAGGTTGACGGGCTGTCCGCCAAGATCGACGCGGTCGAATCCAATTTATCCGCCAGGATCGACGCGGTCGACGCCAAATTATCCGCCAAGATCGACGCGGTCGAATCCAATCTGTCCGCCAGGATCGACGCGGTCGATGCCAAGATCGAAGAATTGCGCCGCGTTACCAGCGTCAACCATCACCGGGTTATCGGCCGCATCGAGGGGCTGGAGAGCATGCTCGCCGCCCATATGACCGACACTGACGCCCATCTGCCGACTCCGCGCAAGCGGCACTGAGCGCGGGCACCGTCTCCGCCGCCCGCGGGAGCCTCACGGCACCTTGGGCAGGGCGTCGAGCGAGGCGGCGAGGTCGCGCTCGTCATAGGACAAGTCTTCCAGTTTGCCGGCGAAATAGTCGGTATAGGCGCCCATGTCGAAATGACCATGGCCGGACAGGCAGAACAGAATCGTGCGGGCGACGCCGTCCTGTTTGCACTTCAGCGCCTCGGCAATCGCACCCTTGACCGCATGGTTGGCCTCGGGCGCGGGCAAAATCCCTTCGTTGCGGGCGAACAGAACCCCGGCGGCGAAGCACTCGGCTTGCTGATAGGCGACCGCCTCGATCAGCCCGAGCTGTTTGACATGGCTGACCAGCGGCGCCATGCCGTGATAGCGCAGTCCGCCGGCATGGAAGCCGGGCGGCATGAAGCTGGAGCCCAAAGTGTGCATCTTGGTCAGCGGGGTCAGACCGGCGCTGTCGCCGAAATCATAGGCGTAACGGCCGCGGGTCAGGGTCGGGCAGGCGGCCGGCTCGACCGCGACCACGCGCACATCCTGCCCGCCGCGCAGCTTGGCCCCCAGGAACGGGAAGGTCAGGCCGGCGAAGTTGGAGCCGCCGCCGGTGCAGCCGACGATGACGTCGGGGTAGGCGTCGGCCATCCGCATTTGCTCGAGCGCTTCTTCGCCGATCACGGTCTGGTGCAGCAACACATGGTTCAGCACGCTGCCGAGCGCGTATTTGGTGTCGTCGCGCGAGGCCGCGCGTTCGACCGCCTCGGAAATCGCAATCCCGAGCGAGCCCCGGTTGTCGGGATCACGCTCCAGAATCGCGCGGCCGGCGGCGGTCTCGGAAGACGGGCTGGCGACGCAACGCGCGCCATAGCTTTCCATCAGCGCCCGGCGATAGGGCTTTTGATGATAGCTGACCTTGACCATGAACACTTCGACATCGATGCCGAACATGGCGCCGGCCAACGCCAGCGACGAGCCCCATTGCCCGGCGCCGGTCTCGGTCGCGATCCGACTAATTCCGGCCTGCTTGTTGTACCAGGCTTGCGGAATCGCGGTGTTGGGCTTGTGACTGCCGGCCGGGCTGACACCCTCGTATTTGTAGAAGATGCGGGCGGGGGTGCCGAGCGCCTGCTCCAACCGCCGCGCCCGATAGAGCGGAGTCGGACGCCATAACTTGTAGATGTCGCGAATCGGCTCGGGCACTTCAACCCGCTGCTCGGTGGTGACTTCCTGAGCAATCAGCGCGTCGGGAAACAACGGCGCCAGATCGGTCGGTCCCAGCGGTTGCAGCGTGCCCGGATGCAGCACCGGCGGCAGCGCCTCCGGCAGATCGGCAACGATATTGTACCAGGATTTGGGCAGGGCGGATTCCGGCAGTAAATACTTAACGGTATCAGACATCGACCGGAACTCCCGACAGGCTTGGATTCGGGGCGAAGAGTTGGCAGAACTGTGCTCCGAGGTCAAGAGGGGCAGGGCGATGACAGGGACCGGCGCGGAGGATTTGACGGCGCTTGCGGCGGCCATCGGGCGCGGCCACAAGGGTGCGCTGGCGGGAGCGTTGGCCCGGCTCGAGTCGGATCCGGATGGCGAGCGGGTCTTGGCCTTGCTCGATGCCGCGTGGCGCGCGCCGCGCGCCGAGGTGATCGGCCTGACCGGTCCGCCCGGCGTCGGCAAATCGACCCTGACCGGAGCCTTGATCACCGCGTTGCGCGGGCAGGGGCGCACGGTCGCGGTGATCGCGGTCGATCCTTCCTCGCGCCGCAGCGGTGGGGCGTTGCTTGGTGACCGGGTTCGGCTCGCCACCGATCCCGAGGATACAGGGGTGTTCGTGCGCTCGATGGCGGCGCGCGACCGGCTGGGCGGGCTGGCCGGGCTGACCGTCGCCGCGATGGTGCTGATGCGCGCGCTCTATGATGTGGTGCTGGTCGAGACCGTCGGCGTCGGCCAGTCGGAAACCGACGTCGTCTCTGCGGTCGACACCGTGGTGTTCTGCGTCCAGCCCGGCTCGGGCGACTCTTTGCAATTCATGAAGGCCGGGATTGTCGAAATTCCCCACATCATCGCGGTGACCAAGGCCGATATGGGCGCCGCCGCCACCCGCGCGCGTACCGATGTCGCCGGAGCACTGGGGCTGGCCGAGGACGAAACGGGTTGGCGCATTCCGGTGCTGGCGCTGTCGGCGCTCCAGCGCGAGGGCATCACCGCATTAGTCGAGGCGCTGACGGCCCGGGCGCGTTTTTTGAGTGAAGCCGGTCGGCTGGTGCGTCAGCGTCACCGTCAGGCCGAGGCGTGGCTTGCCGATGAAATCCGTGACCGTTGGGGCCGTGAGGGGCTGAAGCGCGCCGGCCCGCTGACCCTGCCGCAAGATGAACCGCCGTTCGGCCGGCTGAAGGAGGTGGTGGCGCGTTTGCGGGGATGGTGCTAAGGTTCGGTTTCGTCCTCCAACATTTCGTTCACGGCGCATTTGGCACGACCGACCAGCCGATATGTCTGCCAGGCCTGCGGCGCCGCTTTCCCTAAATGGGGCGGCAAGTGCGAGGCTTGCGGCGAATGGAACAGCCTGATCGAAGAGGCGGTGCCCGAACGTGTGCCCGGTCGCCCGGCCGGTCGTCCCGGACGGCGGGTCGAGTTTTCCGATCTGGCCGGCAGCTCCGAGCCCGCACCGAGGCGGTTGACCGGCATTGCCGAATTCGACCGGGTCGCCGGCGGCGGGCTGGTCCCCGGTTCGGTCATTCTGATCGGCGGTGATCCCGGTATCGGCAAGTCCACCTTATTGCTGCAAGCCGCCTGTCGGCTGGCCGCGAATACACGTTGCGTCTATATCTCGGGCGAGGAAGCGGTCGATCAGGTCAGAATGCGCGCGGTCCGGCTCGGCATCGCCGATGCGCCGGTGCAACTGGCCGCCGCCACCAACGTCACCGATATCATTGCGGCGCTCGATCATGCCGACGGTGCTGCGTTCTGTGTCATCGACTCGATTCAGACCATGCATCTGGACGTGCTCGACAGCGCACCCGGCACGGTTGCTCAGGTGCGGGCCAGCACTCACGAGTTGATCCGGTTGGCCAAGCGGCGCGGCACCGTGATGCTGCTGGTCGGCCATGTTACGAAAGAGGGCGCTATCGCCGGACCGCGCGTGCTGGAACACATGGTCGATACCGTGCTTTATTTCGAAGGCGAGCGCGGCCACCAGTTTCGCATTCTGCGCGCGGTCAAGAACCGTTTCGGTCCGACCGACGAAATCGGCGTGTTCGAGATGACCGATCGCGGCTTGGCCGAGGTGCCCAACCCCTCCGCCCTGTTTCTGGCCGAGCGTCGGGGCGATGTTTCGGGCGCCGCCGTGTTCGCCGGGATCGAGGGGACTCGTCCGGTGCTGGTCGAGATTCAGGCGCTGGTGGCGCCGTCGCCGCTCGGCACGCCACGACGCGCGGTGGTCGGCTGGGATGCGGCGCGGCTGGCGATGGTGCTGGCGGTGCTGGAAGCGCGCTGCGGTGTTACCGTCGGCCCCAACGATGTCTATCTGAATGTGGCGGGCGGACTGCGGATTGCCGAGCCGGCCGCCGATCTGGCGGTTGCCGCGGCGCTGATTTCCTCGCTGACCGGGGTGCCGGTGCCGCGCGACGCGGTAGTGTTCGGCGAAATCGGCTTGGCCGGCGAGGTGCGGGCGGTCAGCCAGACCGATCAAAGGCTGAAGGAAGCGGCCAAGCTCGGCTTTTCCAGCGCCTTGATGCCGCGCCGCAACGGTAAGCAGCGCGGGGAAGACGCCTTGCGCTGCCTCGAGTTTGGGGAGTTGAACGATATTCTGCCGCTGTTTCGGGAAGAGCAGCCGGCCAAACCGGTGGGGCGCGGATGAGAGCGGCTCGCAAGCCTTGCCGTTTCGCCCGCCTTGGCTTAAACGCGGGGTGCGAAATATGAGGGCGCCCGCAGTGCCATGGTTCGACCTGAATATCTGGAGCGCTTGGGCGTCAATTGCCGGCTTGGTTGTTTCGGTCGTCGGCCTTATCCTGTCGATTTGGGTGCTTGTGCGGACCTATCGGGTCGAACAGGCGATCAGGATGACGGAGGGGGATATATACCGCCGGCTCAGTCTGCCGGCCCGGATCGCCAAGCTTGATACAATCCTTATGGATGTCCATGTTTTGGCCATGAAATGGGATGATGCCAACCATGACAAGCGACATGAACCGCTCGGGCGCCTGAATGCCATGCTGCTTCAGCTTCAAGACATACCCGACACCAAAATTCACGAATGCCTTGATCGGCTTAAAGCACTGCGTTTCTATAATTTGTACCTGTTTTCTCTTAAACGGGGCATGTCTCAGGAAAGGCTTTTTGATATATATGAAAAACTTGTAGAGTTACTTGATCACATTAAGGAATACAAAGACCGGTCCGATGCCACAGGGAGAAGATAATGAGCGCCTCAAAACTCAGCCGCCTTGTGGTCAAGCTTGACCGCGAAACAACAAATGAACATGTTTCTTGGGCTGCGAAACCACCTCCAGCAGACTTGACTCGTGCAACCGATGATGTCATTAAACAAGTTTGCGAAACAAGATACAATGATGTCTGGATTCGCGTGTTTGAGAAGCGCACCAGGACATTTGATGAAGATGATGAAAAGTTTTACTGGCGCTCTGACTTTGTTCTTCAGTTTATCGATGGTGAGGGAAATGTGGAATGGGAAGAGTCAAATATTACCGGACTGCGGGAACTGCTTGAGACAATAACTTATAAGACACATAAAATTTCTAAGAAAATCGATGCCATCCTTGCCGCGTAATCAGGAGAAGACCGGTGAACGCAGTTGATATCGGTGTGGTTGCGGTAATCGGGTTGTCGGCGCTGCTGGCGCTGATGCGCGGCTTCGTCAGCGAAGTGCTGTCGGTGGGCGGCTGGGTCGGCGCGGCTTTGGCGACGCTTTACGGCTTTCCGCGGGTGCAGCCCTATATGCGCGCTCATGTCGAACCGGCCATTCTCGCGGACGGCATGGCCATTCTCGGAATTTTCGTGCTGTCGCTGGTGATCTTCTCGGTGATTGCCCATGAAATTTCCAAAGGCGTGCGCAACTCGTCCCTGGGCGCGATCGATCGCTCGCTCGGACTGTTATTCGGACTTGCCCGCGGGGCTTTGCTGGTATGTTTGGCATGGATGGTGGTATCGTGGCTGATGCCTGACCGGGAGAAGGATCAACCGGTGTGGCTGCGCGAAGCCAAGGCGCGGCCGTTGGCCGAAACCGGGGCTGCGTGGCTGCAATCGATGGTGCCGGCACAGATGCGTAACGATGCCAAGGTTCAGGCCGAAATGCTGAAGACCAAGGCGCAACAGACCATGCAGGACGCCGAAGCGCTGCACCGGTTGTCAACCGGCAAGCCGGAGGCGGCGCCGACACCGCCGGGACAGTCCCCCGCGACGGCTCCCGCACCGGGTTCCGCGACGGCCCCGGCGCCGGACAGCCGCAAGAAACGGGAACCGGACGAAGTCGGCAGGTTGATTCGCAACGCCAATTGAGGTCGATCATGCTCACCACCGACCCGTTCGACGACGACAAGTTACGTGAAGAGTGCGGCGTTATCGGCATGTTCGGCCATCCTCAATCGGCCGCACTGACCGCTCTCGGTCTGCACGCGCTTCAGCATCGCGGCCAGGAGTCGGCAGGAATTGTTACGCTTGACGGGGATCAGTTCTACCCGCACCACGGGTTGGGCCATGTCAGCGACAATTTCGGCAACCAAAAGGTTATCGATCGCTTGCCCGGTAATGCGGCGATTGGCCATGTCCGCTATTCCACCAGCGGTGTTGCGGTCATGCGCAACGTCCAGCCGTTGTTTGCCGAGTTGGAATGCGGCGGCTTCGCCCTCGCTCACAACGGCAACCTGACCAATGCCTTGATGTTACGTCGACAATTGGTTCGGCGCGGGTGCCTGTTCCAGTCGACCACCGATACCGAGGTGATCGTCCATCTGATGGCGACCGCCCGTGGCGGCTCGGTGATCGATCGCATGGTCGAGGCCATGCGCCAGATTGAAGGCGCCTTTTCGCTGGTGGCGCTGACCCGGGACACCGTAATCGGCGTGCGCGACCCCTACGGGGTGCGGCCGCTGGTGCTGGGTCGACTCGGGAAAACCCATGTCCTGGCCAGCGAGACCTGTGCGCTCGACATCATCGGTGCCGAAAAGGTACGCGATGTCGAACCGGGTGAGATGCTGGTGCTCGACGAATCGGGCGTGCACAGTCTGCGGCCGTTCCAGTCGCAACCGCATCGCTTTTGCATCTTCGAGTATATTTACTTCGCTCGCCCCGACAGTGTGGTTGAGGGGCGTTCGGTTTACACCGTGCGCAAGTTGATCGGGCGCGAGTTGGCGCGGGAGGCCGGGATTGACGCCGATCTGGTGGTGCCGGTGCCCGACAGCGGTGTGCCGGCCGCGGTGGGGTATGCGGCGGAAAGCGGGATTCCGTTCGAGTTGGGCATCATCCGCAATCATTATGTCGGCCGCACCTTCATTCAGCCGAGCGATAAAATCCGCCATCTCGGGGTCAAGCTGAAGCATAACGCCAACCGCAGCATCATCGAGGGTAAGCGGGTGGTGCTGATCGACGACTCGATCGTGCGCGGCACGACATCGAAGAAAATCGTCGAGATGGTGCGCGGGGCCGGTGCCGCCGAAGTCCATATGCGGATTTCGAGCCCGCCGACCAGCTATTCCTGTTTTTACGGTATCGATACGCCCGAAGAGAGCAAGTTGCTGGCGCACGCCAAAAGCGTCGAGGAAATGGCCCATCATATCGGGGCCGACAGCTTGGCCTTTATCTCGATCGACGGGCTGTATCGGGCAATGGGGGAAGCGACGGGCCGTGATGCGGCTGCGCCGCAATTTTGCGACGCCTGCTTTACCGGCGATTACCCGATTGCTCTGGCCGACCGCGACTCCACCAATGGCGATTCACCGCTCCGGGCCATCCGGGCCTGACCTTTTGAGAAGATTTTGTCCCGCTCATGACCACGTCAAATAAGCGCCTGTCCGGTCGCGTTGCCTTGATTACCGGAGCTTCCCGCGGCATTGGTGCCGCTGTTGCCAAACGCTACGCTGCCGAGGGGGCGCAGGTCATCCTGACTGCGCGCACGGTGGGGGGGCTGGAAGAGGTCGACGATGCCATCCGCAGTACCGGCGGTCTGCCCGCCACTCTGATTCCGCTTGATCTAATGAAGCTGGAGCAGATTGATGGTTTGGGACCGGCGATTCATGAACGCTTCGGCAAACTTGATATCGTGGTCGGCAATGCCGGTACGTTGGGCACTCTGACTCCGGTTGCGGCGTCCGATCCCAAGGTGCTAACGCAGGTCATGACCATAAATGTCATGGCTAATTACCGTCTGATCCGTACCGCCGACCCGTTGTTACGGCAGTCCGACGCCGGTCGTGCGATTTTTGTCACCGATTACTTCGCCCCGCCGATTTCACCGTTCTGGGGTCTGTATGCGGCCAGTAAAATCGCCCTGGAAACGATGGTGCGCGCCTATGCTGCCGAGGTTACCCGGCCGGAGCTGCGGGTCAATTTGATCTATCCCGGTGTCGTCGCCACGGCGTTGCGGGCCAAAGCCTTTCCCGGCGAGGCGCCCGATACCTTGCCTGGCCCGGTTAGTGTTACTGATGGATTCGTCGCGCTGGCCGAGTCCGCTTGTACTCGTCATGGTGAAACCGTCAGAGCGCATTAAGGCATTAAGCGCGTGAACGTCGTTGCCGAACCGGGGAGGCATGATTGATCGGCCAGCCTTTGGCGTTTTCCGCTACACGCAATTCTGTCGGGATCGCGCTTATTACTTTCGGTTATTTGCTGGCTTCGGCGAGCGACAGCGCGGTAAAATGGGTGAGCGGGGGCTATCCCGTCAGCGAAATCGTGTTTTTCTCCGCGATGTTTTCTTTGGTGCCTTTTGCCGTGGCCGTTGTGGCCGGGGGCGGGATCGGGGTGCTCACCACGCGCCGACTGAAGCTGCACATGCTGCGCGGAGCCCTGTCCTTGTGCAGCACTTTCAGTGGCTATTATGCCTTGGGCCACATGGCTCTTGCTGATTTCTACGCCGTGGTTTTCACGGCGCCGTTGTTCATCACCTCCCTGTCGGTGCCGATCAACGGAGAGCGTGTCGACCTCTCGCGGTGGCTGGCGGTCGTGGCCGGCTTTGTCGGCGTCCTGATCATGGTGCGGCCGGGTGGCGATGTCGCCGGGCTCGGTGCGTTAGGAGCGCTTGGCGCGGCCTTTTTTTACGCCTTGGCGGTGCTGGTCGCCCGGCGCATGGGCGATACCGAAAGCGGCGCGTCGTTTGGTTTTTATGGCAATCTGGTCCTGCTGGCCGGGGCCGGTTCGATCATGCTATCCGAATTCGTGTCGCCGCCGCCGCTCGATTTACTTGCGCTGGCTTTGGCGGGCATTGGTATGGGGGCATTTCTCCTGCTTTTATTTGCCGCCTGTCGACGAACTCCGGCTTCGGTGCTGGCACCCTTTCAATATACTCAGATCATTTGGGGCGTCTTGATCGGCTTTCTGGTGTTCGGTGAAAGACCGGAGGTCACCGTTGCCGTGGGCGGTGTGCTGGTGGTCGGCTCCGGCCTGTTTATCCTGTACCGGGAAACATGTACGGTATCCAGGTAATGAGGGTATAGCCAACCTGATTATCACCGGGGGGGCAGTAGGAAAAACGAATTGGAACAATAGTTATAGGGAGCCGTTTCCCCATGACGAAGGTTTTGTTCCATGCTCAATCGCCTTCTGCCCGGACTGATCGCGCTGATCGGCTCAGGGCTTGCGTTATTGCTCGCAAACGACAGCCACGAAAAAAGCCTTGCTGTTGCAAAAATCCGGTTCGAGCAATTCGCCACCATTATCGAAAACGATCTTAAAACCGATTTTGCTTTCATCAATCAGGAGGTGGAACGGGCGCAGGTCTTTGTCGCCGGGCGGGCCGGGCTGATCACGGCAGCGGATTGGCAAGCGTTCAGTTCAATTCTCAACAATAAAAATACAGAAGATATCCTTGTCGCGACGGCATTTATTAAGCGGGTGAAAGATGAGCAGCGGCCGGCATTCGAAGCTCGTCAGCGGCAAGAGTTAGAAACATTTACCATTTCACCGGAGGGACGCCGCAGCGAATACTATATTTTTACCTATACGGGTCCGATTCAAGCCCGATCCAGTATTCCGTACGGCCTGGATCTCAGTCAGGACCATATTCGTGGAACTGTTTTGGAACAGGCGCGCGACAGCGGCAGTGCTGTCATGACTCCGGCACTTAAGCGGTTGGTCCAGGCTCCGAGCGAATTCGGTCTGCGCGGGCAAGCCCTGGAGCGGCTAATTCTTTATGCCCCCGTGTATGACAGTGTCCTGGTTCCTAAAAATGTAAAAGAACGCCGAGCATCAATTAAAGCATGGGTTTCTTTAGTGTTTAATCCAAAGCTGTTGATGAACAGTATCTTGAAAGACTGTAAAAATCTTGATGTTGATCTATTTGATGCTACCGGTCCCGGCATGGATCGCGAACTTTTTAGTATCGGTAACGATCTTCGCGAAGAACCGGGGCTTGGCGGGGATCCAGCGTCAAAATTCCGCCGTGCTATTCCGGTTGAGCTGGGTGGCCGTAATCTGTTGCTGCGTGTTCATTCGACTCTCGATTTCGAACGGGAGAATTTAGGAAGTGAGGAATCGCTCATGTTGGCCGGCATGGGCATTGCGCTTTCGGTTGTGTTGGCGGTTATGGCCAACCTTTTCATCCGTCGCCAAACCGCCGCCACCGAATTGGCAAAATCGATGACAGTTACCTTGATTGAGCGGGAGCGCATGCTTAAAGAAGCGCAAGCCATCGGTCATTTCGGCAATTGGCGCTATGATATTGTTAACAATAAAACAGAGTGTTGCGATCAGACAATAAAGATGCTTGGTATGGCGCCGGGCACGACGGTCTCTCTTAAAGAACTCCTTCGTTCGGTTCACCCGGATGATAGAGCGGGTGTACTAACAGCGTGGAATAATTTCATTGGCGGCATTTCAGAATATAATCATGAGTATCGTTTAAGGATAAATGGCCAAGTGATGTGGGTGCATTCCAAGGCCGTGACGCGTCGAGATGAACAAGGACATTCAAGATTTGTAATCGGCACGTTACATGATATTACTGATACTAAACTAATGAAGGAAAGAATCGACGAGTTATTGGAAAGAATGACGCAGGCGACTACGGCAGCCGGTATTAGTATTTGGGAACAAGACATAAAAACAGGGGAATTAATATGGAATGATGTGCAATATAATCTCTATGGAATTGAACCGAAAAAATTAGTCGGAGTGCATGAGTACTGGTGGTCTCATGTCCATCAAGATGACTTCGTAAGAGTAGTACAGGAATATGGAAAGCTGCTGACAAAAGGCGGCAGCTACATGACTCAATTTCGAATTGTTAGGGCGGATGGCTGCATCCGGAGGGTAAAGGCCTGTATCTGTATAAAATGTGATGCCAATGGTGACCCGGTTCGCGCTGTCTGTGCCAATTGGGATATCACCGAACAATGCGAGAGCATCGAAACTTTGCGGGAGGCCAAAGAAAATGCCGAAGCGGCCAACAGTGCCAAGAGTCGGTTTCTTGCCACCATGAGTCACGAGCTTAGAACTCCGTTAAATGCCATCATTGGCTTCAGTGATATTATGCTAAGCAGTGAAATGTATGAAGAGACAAATAAATTCCATAATATTGTGTTAAACCCAGCCAGAAATTTGTTCAATCTGATCCAGGAGGTTCTTAATTTTTCTAAAATCGAAGCCGGACGATTGACGGTTCACTCAGTAGATTTCAGCTTGGAAAATAAGCTTGATGAAATCTCAAAGATATTTGACTTAGAAGCTTGCCGTCGGGGGATTGAATTTTCAATAAAGCTTTCTCCAGAATTAAAAATGATGCTCCGCGGCGATGACTGCCTGCTTGAACAGGTTCTTACCAACTTGATTAATAACGCTTTTAAGTTCACTGAGCAAGGTCGAATCGATGTATCGGTGGCGCCGGTTGCCCCTGTCCCGAGTGAGGGCCGGGTTATGGTTGCTTTTCAGATATCGGATACCGGTATCGGTATAAAGTCGGAGAATTTACATCGTATCTTTGATATTTCTGAACGGGAGGATAATGCAATGTCGGCTCGATTCGGTGGTACCGGCCTCGGTTTGGCTATTACAAAGCGAATGGTGGAGATATTGGGTGGTGAGATCACGGTCGAATCTGTTCCGAACGTCTGCTCTCGATTTTCCTGCACTATTCCCTTTGAATTGGCCGGTGAGGCTAAGGTCGAAGATCATCACGAGGTGCCTCTCTCCCCGAATCCCGATATTAAATCTATCCTGATTGTTGAAGACGACTACTTTAATCGTGAGCTTCTGGTTCGTCTCTTGGGAAAGACAGGCTATCGTGTTGATACGGCTGAAAATGGAGAGGAGGCGTTGTCAAAACTGGCCGATGCGTATTTTGATTTAGTGCTGATGGATTTGAGAATGCCGGTCATGGATGGTGTGGTGGCCACACAAAAAATTCGATCAAACTCAGTTCAAGGTTGCCGTAAGAATATCCCTATCATTATTATAACCGCTCACGCCGGTCTAAATGAACGTCGTCGATTCCTCGACACGGGGATAACGGCCTATATCATCAAGCCGTTCGACAATGCGGCGCTACTGTCAATAATTCAAAGGGTACTGACCACAACGGCAAACACGGTGCCTAAAGCTGAAAAGACTTTGTCAGTTAGCACTTCAACCGGATAGTTCTAATCAGGAAGTTCGGTTTCGATCACGGTGCGCCAAAATGATTGTCGTTCATTTGGTGTGGCTTTGACCCAGGCGGCCATTAACTCGTTGAATGCTGTGCCGCCGGAAGAGTCGCGTGAGGTCTCGTTGTTAGCGGAGTAATGATTGACCGCCGTTTTACGGCTTTTGTTGAGACATTCCTCATTCAACATTCGCAGTTTATTGGAAAACATCTCCAGCAGCGCACGGGTAAATTTATCAAGATGCTTTAGTCGTTCGTCAAAGCTGGCCCGGTCGAGAACCAGCACCGTTCCCTCCGTTACACAGCGGACAGTTGCGCTGCGGCGGGAGTTATCAATCAAAGACATTTCGCCGACAATGGAGTTCTTGCCAAGTTGGGCCAGCAGCATCTCGTGATCGCGGTCGTGTTTAACCACTTCGAATAGGCCGGACTGGATAAAAAAGGCTGCGTCTCCCATATCGCCTTCGCGGATCAGCGTTTGACCGGGGCCCAGCGTTCGCCGATCAAAGACTTTGGTGGTTGCCAAGTTATGCCCTCCGTCGCACAGTCGAATTTGATCCGGCATTGATTATGCCGGAGTTTTTTTGCCGTGTCGCCCTTTGGAAAGTCCCGCCGATGAATTCGCTCGTTGTCGCTGATCTGCTCCCTGCTTTACGAAAGCTTGCCTTGGCTGCGGGCGAGGTGGTGCTGCATTATTACCGCCAAGGCACGGAAATCATTACAAAAGCCGATGGCAGCCCGGTGACCGAGGCCGATCGAGCCGCGGAGGCCCTGATTCTGCCCGAACTGCGCCACTTGCTGCCCGGCGTGCCCATTATTGCCGAGGAAGCCGCTGCGGCCGGCGACGTGCCCGAGGTCGGGCGCGGGCGGTTCTGGCTGGTCGATCCGCTCGACGGCACCCGCGAGTTTATCAGCCGCAACGGCGAATTCACCGTCAATATTGCCTTGATCGAGGCCGGACGAGCGGTTGCGGGTGTGGTTTTGGCGCCGGTGACCGGTGATCTTTACGCGGGGGCCGTGGGGGTGGGCGCATTCCTGGCCCGGACCGGAGACCCGGACCGATTGATTGCCGTCCGGACGCCGCCGGCCGATGGCTGGATCGCAGTTGGCAGCCGAAGCCATGGTGATCGAGCCGCCGAAGATCGCTATCTAGCCCCTTACCCGATTCGCGAGCGCCGGTCCCGCGGCAGTTCTTTGAAATTCTGTCTGGTGGCCGAAGGTGTCGCCGACATCTACCCGCGTTTCGGACCGACGTGTGAATGGGACACCGCCGCCGGCCATGCCGTGCTCACCGCCGCCGGCGGGCGGATCGAGACCCTTGAGGGCGAGCCGTTAACCTACGGCAAGCCCGGTTTTCTCAATCCGCACTTTATTGCTTATGGCGCCGCCTCGGCGGCGGCTTGAGCCCTATGGCGCCGCCTCGGCGGCGGCTTGAGCATCGACGGCGGCAACCGCGGTCATGTTGACAATCCCGCGCACGCTGGCCGATTGGCTGAGAATGTGCGCGGGCTTGTCGATCCCCAACAGGATCGGCCCGACAGACAGGCAATCGGCAACCGAACGTACCAGATTAAGGGCAATGTGAGCTGCGTCAAGTGACGGCATAATCAACAAATTAGCCTCGCCCTTGAGGCTGGAGTTGGGAAACAGCCGGTGACGGTTGCTTTCCGAAAGCGCTGCGTGGGCATGCATCTCGCCTTCGACTTCCAAATGCGGCGCTCGCTTGCGGATAACATCAAGCGCATGACGCATTTTGCAGGCTGAGGGCGTGTTTTGACTGCCGAAATTGGAATGCGAGACCAGAGCAATCTTTGGCTTGATCAGAAATCTCTTGACCGCTTCGGCGGCCAGAATGGTCATCTCGGCCAGTTCTTCGGCGGTCGGGTCCGGGTTAACGTGGGTGTCCGCCAGGAAAATGGTTCCGCGCCGCAGAATCAGCGCATTGAGCGCCGAGGCATTGCTGACCCCCGGCTTTAGCCCGAGCACATCGATCGCGTTGCGCAGATGGCCGGCCGCGTTGCCGATGGCTCCGGCCAGCAAGGCGTCCGCTTCTCCGCGTTTGACCATCAGCGCAGCAATGACCGTGGTGTTGGTCCGCACCACCGTTTGCGCCGACGAGGGGGATACCCCGCGCCGTTCCATCAGTTGATGGTAATGGTTCCAGTATTCGGAATAACGCTGGTCCTGTTCGGGGTCGACCAGATCGAAATCGGTCCCGGGCATCAGGCGCAGACCGTGGCGAGTAATGCGTTTCAGCAACACATCTCGGCGGCCGATCAGAATCGGACGCGCCAGCCCCTCATCCACCACCACCTGAACCGCCTGGAGCACGCGCGGGTCTTCACCCTCGGCATAGACGATCCGTTTGATATCCTGTTTGGCTCGGGCGAACAGCGGACGCATGGTCTGGCCGGAGCGATAGACGAACTGGCTGAGCTGTTCGCGATAGGCGTCGAAATCCGCGATCGGCCGGGTGGCGACGCCGCTATCCATCGCCGCCTTGGCGACTGCCGGTGCAATCGCCACAATCAGGCGCGGATCGAATGGCTTGGGAATAATATAGTCGGGACCGAAATGGAGTGGCGCGTCACCATAGGCCGCTGCAACCACGTCACTGGCCTCGGCATGGGCCAACTCGGCGATGGCCTGAACCGCCGCGTGCTTCATCGCCTCGTTAATCGTGGTGGCGCCGACATCCAATGCGCCCCGGAAGATAAACGGGAAGCACAGGACGTTGTTAACTTGATTCGGAAAGTCCGAGCGCCCGGTGGCAATAACGGCGTCATCTCGAACCCGCAGCACTTCGTCGGGCAGGATTTCCGGGGTGGGATTGGCCAGCGCCAGAATCAGCGGGCGGGGCGCCATCAGAGAGACCATGCCGGGGGTCAGCACCCGCGCCGCCGACAGGCCAAGGAAGATATCGGCGCCCTCGATCGCGTCGGTCAGCGTGCGTGCGTTGGTCGGGCGGGCATAACGGGCCTTGCGCGTATCCATCAGTTCGGTGCGGCCCTCATAGACCACGCCCGCAATGTCGGTAACCGTGATGTTTTCCAGCGGCAACCCGACCAGATCGACCAGCAGATCCAGGCAGGCAAGTGCCGCAGCCCCTGCGCCCGATGACACCAGCCGGACTTTTTTCAGGTCTTTGCCCTGGACCTTCAAGCCGTTGAGCACGGCGGCGGCGACAATGATCGCGGTGCCGTGCTGGTCGTCGTGGAACACCGGGATATTCATGCGGGCGCGCAGCTTTGCTTCTACTTCGAAGCATTCCGGCGCCTTGATGTCTTCCAGATTGATGCCGCCGAAGGTCGGCTCGAGCGAGGCGACGATATCAACCAGCTTGTCGACGTCGGTCTCGTTGATCTCGATGTCGAAAACATCGATGCCGGCAAATTTCTTGAAAAGGACGCCCTTGCCCTCCATCACCGGCTTGGCGGCCAGTGGACCGATCGCGCCGAGCCCGAGCACCGCAGTGCCGTTCGTCACCACCGCGACCAGATTGCCGCGGGCGGTCAGGTTGCGCGCTTCGTGGGGGTCGGCAACGATCGCCTCACAGGCCGCAGCAACGCCGGGGGAGTAAGCCAGCGCCAAATCACGCTGGTTGGCCAGCGGCTTGGTCGGGACGACCTCAATTTTTCCGGGAACAGGAAAGCGATGATACTCGAGCGCGCTTTGTGTAAGGCTTTTGGTCATGCAAGGCTCCGAAGGGCGGCTCCAAGGGAGCGAGGTCACCCGGAACGGGGCCGCCGACGCGCTACGGCAGGCTAACTAAAGAATGGTGCGGTCGAGAAGACTCGAACTTCCACGGGATCTCTCCCACAGCGACCTCAACGCTGCGCGTCTACCAGTTCCGCCACGACCGCATTATCCATCTGGCGTGCCCTTGGGAGCCCGGAGATAGCACCATCCCTACCGGCAAGCAAGCCCCATTTTATATGATTTTGCATTTGCGTTCCGGATGCGTCGGGGGCGACGATAGAAACCAAAAAAGCCCCCTTCGGAGAAGGGGGCTTTCTTTGCCGTAACATGACACTACGCCGCTAACCTCATCTCTGGATTCCACTTATAGTCACCAACAATCGCAACAGCCTCTTTGTAGAGTTGCGCAACATTTTTGTGCGAATCAGATTTGCCGACAACATCAACGGCCTCTTGATAAAGCTCTTCGACGTTCAATTGTGGAGCTGTGCCGTTACCCCAGCCGCCTTGAATTTTCACTTGAGAATTGAGCAGCCACGTAATTATATCTTTCAGCGGAAGAAAATCTGTTTCCGCAACACTACCGCACTTTTTGTATTTTTCGAATATGCTGCGAAAGCCCTTAATTTTCACACCAATCAACTTCGCGTCGGTAGCGTGCCACAGCAGCGTCAGGAAAGGATCGATCCGATCGGCGCGATACGTATCGTTGGTACAAACATAGATCAGTTGATCCATTTCCTCATCAAAATAAGCCGTCGGTTTGAACGGTCGACCGAGAGCATAAAGTTCCTTGAAGAAATCATCATCTGATTGGGCTATGGACATGGTAACCTCTCGTCGTATCTTGTGAGGTGTTCTTTGGGAAGGGTCACGTTCAACGGGTCTTGCGGCACCCATTCCCAATGGTAGGCCAGATAAACTAACGCATGATCCGCATTCAGTGCATGCCGGATTTGTGCTCTCTGGCCGGGATCCTTTATCTTCCTTACATATGTAACAAAAACCGAATCGGGCAACGGGCCAGGATCAATGCGGGGGGCGTCGTCAACCCATCTTGGTGTGCATGTCGGCACTGACGAGCATACAATAATCTGTTCCGGTTTATACCACTCAGGGCTATCCGGGACTGTAAGGGGGCGCTTGACGCCACGAAATGCCCCGGTCAAGTGCGATAAGACACCCCACCGGAGTAACAACTCGTTTGCATCTAACACTTTTGCCATCATATTGGCTTTTGCCAACTCATTCAGTTTTTCCTTACGGATGGCAACCAGTACCGGGCCTTCGGTACAGCGTATCACAGGCAGTCTAATATACACCGGCAACCTCAATCAACTTGTATCGATTGAGGCGTAGCAAAAACTTTTTATAACGTCAATTCCAAACTTAACATTAAAGAGCAATATGAAGTTAATGCAGTTGCATTCATCAGATTGCTTTGCCGTCACATCAGTTATTGCGTGGGCCTCGTTATTGTAACGCAACCTTAAATTGCCTTGCGTTGACGTCAGCTGCGCTATACCGCCCCGCCTGTTTTACCCCAATAGTGCATCCCGGGCTTCATTGACCTTGGCGGCAAGCCAGGTTGAGCCGCCGCCATCGGGATGAACCCGGGCCATCAACCGGCGGTGGGCATCTTTGATGGTGGCGTCGGCGGCGTCGGCCGGCAGGTCGAGGATGGCCAGGGCCTCTTCGCGGGTGACGGTGTGGCCGCGGCTCGGCTCGGGGCGCTCGAGTTCTTCGCGCCAGTCGGGACGGGTGCGGTCAAGCCAGGATTCCACGACCACGGCGGTGGTTGCGTCCTCTTGACGCCAGCTTTCGAGCAGCTCCATCAGCCGGTCGGGGTCCAGCTTATCCAGGGTGCGCCCGCGCTCGGGGCCGGCGATGATCTCGCCCGACAGCGAGCCCGCCCCGTGATCCAGCGTCATGCGCACGAACCGGGTTTCAACCGTGGAGCGGCGGGCTTGCTGTGGAGACGGGGCGGGCGCAGGGGCGGCCGCAGCCGGCTCGGCCCGAGCAGGACGGGGCGTCGCGGCGAAGCCGGGCTCGGGAGTCGTCTCGGTCTCCGGTTGATCTTTATGCTCCTGATTGACGGTCGAGATCACTTGGCGCACCGTCATGGCAACGGCCGTTAATAAAATAACGACGCCACAGGTTCCGTACGCGGCAGTCCGATGGCCATCGAAGAACAGCTTGGCGCTAAAACCGAGGGGTACTAATGAAGCGACCGCGATTCCGGTCAATCCCGTCAGCTTAAATCGGAACGGCCACCGCGGCGTTGTCATGGCACTCGGGGGCGTTGCTTTCGGTGCGGCCGATCGACGCGAGGGTGATGCTCCCGGCCGTAACGGGCGAACGACGAAAAACCATACCAGCCAGCCGCCGACCGCCAACGGCACGATGACCGCCGTGGCGGCGATTGCGCCGGCGGTATGCCCGCCGGTCACCAGAGTTGCGATGATGAAGAAGCCGATGCCACCGGCCAAGGTCGACATGCCTTTGGTCAGAGCGCTGACATCGCCGGTGGCAAGGCCACGCACCACGTACCAACCGACGACGGTCAGAACCAGCAGCAGGTAGGGAATGAAAAAGGGATGAGCGGTCACGGTGATCCTAAACGCTACGGCGCCAGTTCATTTGCCGATAAAGCAGATCCAGCAGATCGGGGCGCCCGTCGCCGGCTGCCGTCTTACGCCCTTTGTCCGGCCGCAGGTCGGCCAGCGCCAACCGGCCGCCGACCGCATAGACTGCGACCGCACGCAGCAGGTTGCGCAGTTGGGCCGCGCTGGCGATATCGAACGGACAGCAGGCGCCGCCGGACAGGCGGGCGATTTCGCGCAGGGTCGACTCGACTTGCGGCCGGAGCGCCTCTTCTTCACCGGGTTCGTGAAAGACGAACAGCGGCGTGCCCAGCATGCCCAACTCACCCGCCAGCTTGAAAAGCGGTTCGGGCGCCTCTTCAACCGCGTCACCGACATAAATTACGCCGTTGACCCGCTGGTTTTTGGTTTCTTTCAGCGCATGAGCAAGGACGCGACGTAACTGGGTCTGCCCGGATTGGCAGTGTACCCCGATCATGCGTTCGCGCAACTTTTCCGCATCATGGTACCAGGGGCTCGCGGAAAAGCCGCACAAACCGCGAAAATGAACCAGTTGGATATCAAGCCGTCCGACTTCCGCCACGGCATCGAACATTTCCGCCTGAATATGGCAGGCGTGATCCCAGGCTACTTCACGGCTGGCCGTTGCATCCATTGCAAAAATCAAGCGGCCTTGCAATGGCGCCGTTCCCGGCTTGACCGCCTGACGTGTGGTGGTGGCGGTGCCGGTCGAAAACAAAGATACCGTAAGTTGCCCGAGACTTTTCGCGAAGCCGAGATCCCGCAACCGGAAGCCGGTCGGCGCCTCCGCTGTTTTGACTGTCGCTGCGGGCCGTGCTTCTCCCTCGACGAAAAGACCTCTCGATCCGTCAGTCATCCGCGGTCCTCTCGCTGATCGGGGCCAAGCCGGGCATTATAAGATAAAAACCATAAGTATTTATACGGACTTTGCATTCCGGCAGGTTTTATCTTCCCGGTGCGTATTATCTTCTATGTGTAGGCCCTGATGTCCAGTGTTTTAACGTCGCAGGCGCCAGGGGAGAGAAACAGCGGAAGTGCATCGATCTCAGCCGTCCTCGGCCGAGATGCAGCGGTAAAGGATGGCGTGGGTGCTGTCCCGGGCGGGATCGACGCCCAGCCCGATGAGACCGCTGCCGCGCAGGATTTCCGAGCCGCGTTTGATCATGACCGGATCGCGGCCGTTCGGAATGATTACGGTGCCGTTGGTGCTGGTATCGACGATGATGTAGCTGCCCTCCCGGAACAGGATTTCGGCGTGGCTGCGCGAGGCTTTGGCCCCGGCCACCACCAGCGAGTTGTCGGGGCCGCGACCGAGTGTCAGTTTTCCGCCTTCACCGGCCAGGGTGGCCTTGCGCTCGCCACAGCACAATTCGACCCGGCCGCGGGCGCTGAAGACGAGAGCACCCATCATGGTGGCGTCACTGTCGCCGAGCATGGTGGCGTCGCCGTCGTCGTCCTCTTCCACCTTTCGGGCCGGAGCACGGGTGGATCCTGCGGTCGGCGCCGGGCGTTGTTCGGGTGCGGCGGGTGCGGTCCCGGCGGTCTTGATCCGGTGCAGGTGGCCGTCGAGTCCCTTGATCAGACCGTCAAGGCTAAGGCGCACGGCGTCGAGCGCTTCGCGGCGGCGCAGGGAATCGGTCACGCGCATGCGCAAAGAGGTCCGTAGATTATCCAGGCGCTGTTGTACGATCAGTAGAGCCGCTTCGACCGCCGGTTCCAGTGCTTTCGGAAAGGGCACGGTCCCGCTCTCGGCATCGGCGGCTTCGACCGCTTTCCGCACGCCCAGGATCAGCTTGTCGAGGCCAACCAGGACTCGGTTTTCCTGCGTCGAGCGGATTTGATAACCCCACTCGCTCTCGTCGCCTTTCCACCAGCGGCCGACTTTGGCGAGCGCCCCGGTGGTCTCCTCTCGCGATTTGCGGACCGCAACCTGACTTGTAACCGAAGACCCGGCGATGTCGGTCAGAATCGGGACTGTCTGCGGAGTCGGTTCGGGCAGATGCAGCTCGAATTTGAACTCGGGATCGGCCAGCACCGGGCCGACGATCGCCATCACGGTGTCGGCGATGACCCCGGCCAAGGCGGCAACGGCCAGCGTGCAGCGTTGATTGTTCCACTCGGTTCCGGCCCGGGCCAGGATCGGAAAGGGGGTGATTACTTCTTCGGCCCGCTTACGCGCGGCGTCGAGATCATCACAGGGCAAGGCCGGCACGCCATAGGGAAACACCGGAGTCGTTGCAGGCAGATTCGCCGGTATGGTCGGACGCGCGGCCAAAACTTCGGCCAAGGCGGGCGGCACGGGGCGGTTCATCTTGGCTGTTTCGATCGCCTCCGCGGTCCGCCGGTTCAGTTCGGCCGCCCAGACGCCGCGATCGAATCGGCCATTCTTGATGTAGTTTTCCGCCGAGGCCAGCAGGGCGGCGTTGGCATCGGCGCGCAGGCAATCAAGGGCCTCTCCCCAGCGCCGAACCAGATCAAGCGCTGCGACCCGCGCTTTTTCATAAAGCTCGTTGAGCTTGGCCGGAGATGAGCGATCCTCCGTCGCCAGTCGGTTGACCCGCTCGCGTTCTTCGCTGAGCGCGTTCCGGCATAGCAGGAAAAAGCCCTCCAGCCGTCCCGCCTGCTCTTCTAAAAGCGTGCGGGCGGTGCCGATATCGAGTCGGGCTGTTTGTCGGTCGATGGCGGCGGCCATGGCTTCCAGCGCCGCGGCATCGAGCGCTTCGGCCGGCGGGCCGGTGAACAGTTCAGGAATGGCGGCAATACGCGCAATCATCTCCTTTTGCTCACGCAACAACGTCAGCAGCTGATCACTACGCGCGTCGGAGGAACCTGCAACCATTTTGAAGCCCGCTCTTCCCGGTCATCACGAAAATCGGCAGACCGGACCGAGCGGCCCGATGCCTTTGTGCGCAGTGTAACCGATTGCAGAGACGAACGCACGCCCCGGCTTGCCCGTACCGACGGCGCGGCCTATAATCACACAGGTTGTACCGGGACGACGATGCCAGCCCCGGCCAGGGAGCGCCCATGACTCGCCGCGTCGCTTATGTGAATGCCCGCCTGCTCGATCCCGCGAGCGGGCTGGATGTGCCGGGGTCTCTGTTGACTGAAGGCGGGATCATTGCCGATTTCGGGCCGGCGCTGTTTGCCGACGGTGTTCCCGCAGGCATCGAGCGCATCGATTGCGGCGGCGCCTGTCTGGCGCCCGGCTTGGTCGATATGCGGGCTGCGCTCTGTGAACCCGGCGGTGAGCATAAAGAAACCATTTTATCCGGCAGTCGGGCCGCCGCCGCCGGTGGAATAACGGCGCTGGCCTGTCTGCCCAACACGTCGCCGCCGCTTGACGACGCTTCGGGGATCGAGTTCATCGCCCGGCGTGCGCGCGAGGTCAGGTTGGTCAAGGTCTTCGCTCAGGCGGCGTTGACGCGCGGCACCGAAGGCAAGGAGCTGACCGAAATGGGTCTGTTGGCCGAAGCCGGCGCCGTCGCCTTTACCGATGGCGTGCGTGCGGTGGCCGATGCCAAGGTGATGATGCGGGCCTTAAGCTACTCGACTACCTTTGATCTGTTGGTGGTGCAGCATCCCGAAGACCCGGCGCTGGCTGCGGGCGGCATGATGAACCGGGGCGAGATTGCGACTCGGCTCGGGCTGACCGGGATTTCGCCGCTGGCCGAAGTGCTGATGCTGGAGCGCGATCTTCGGTTGGTCGAGGCGACCGGCGCGCGCTATCACGCCGCTCATGTGTCGTGCCGCGCGGGAATCGAGGTGATTCGGCAGGCCAAGAAGCGCGGCTTGCGCGTGACCTGCGACACGGCGCCGCACTATTTCAGCCTGACCGAGACCGATCTCGGCGATTATCGCACTTTCGCCAAAGTATCGCCGCCGCTGCGGGACGAGATGGACCGGCGCGCGGTGGTCGAGGGTCTGGCCGACGGCACGATCGATGCCATCGCCAGCGACCACACGCCGCATGACGCCGACAGCAAGCGGGTGCCGTTCGCACAGGCCGCATTCGGCATCGTCGGGTTGGAAACTTTGCTGCCGTTGACGCTCGGGCTGGTTCATAAGGGACAGCTGCCGTTGATGACCGCGTTGCGGGCGCTGACTTGCCGTCCGGCGGACATTCTGCGCTTGCCGCTCGGGCAATTGAGGCGGGGCGGGGCGGCCGATTTGCTGATCTTCGATCCGGATCGGCCGTGGCGAATCGATGTCGACCGGCTGCTCTCCAAATCCAAGAATTCACCGTTCGACGGGCTGCCGGTGGCCGGGATGGTCTTGCGTACCGTGGTTGACGGTCGCACCGTGTTTTGCCGCGAGGATTAAGATAATGATGGCGGTGTTGTTGGCGGCGGTGGGCGGGTATCTGGTCGGCGCAGTGCCGTTCGGATTGGTGCTGACCGGACTGGCCGGGCTGGGGGATATCCGCGCGATCGGCTCCGGCAATATCGGTGCGACCAATGTTTTGCGCACCGGCAACAAAAAGTTGGCGGTGGCGACTTTGCTGCTTGATGGCGGCAAGGGGGCGGTGGCGGTGCTGGTTGCCGGACTCTGGGGTTCCGATCTTGCGCTGATCGCCGCCGCCGGTGCGATGCTCGGTCATTGCTTCCCGGTTTGGCTCGGCTTTCGCGGCGGCAAGGGCGTGGCGACTGCGATCGGCATTCTCTTAGCGCTGGCGTGGCCGGTCGGTGTGGCGGCCTGCCTGACCTGGATTGCAACCGCGACCATCTTTCGGATTTCCTCGCTGGCGGCACTGGTGGCGGTCGGGATCACCCCGGTGGTCGGCTTCGCGCTGGACGGGCCGCGGCTGGCGTTGGCCACCCTGTTTATCGCGGTGCTGGTGTTTTTCCGCCATCACGCCAATATTCGGCGCCTGTTGCGCGGCGAGGAGCCGCGTATCGGCAAGAGCGGGAAAGCGGCGTCCTGATATTTAAGGGCATTGTCCGTCATTCCCGCGCCTTCCCCCGTCATTCCCGCGCCTTTCCCCGTCATTGTCGCGCCTTTCCCCGTCATTGTCGCGCCTTTCCCCGTCGTTGTCGCGCCTTTCCCCGTCATTCCCGCGCAAGCGGGAATCCAGCGTTCGGGTAGTCTGGCCCCCCGCTTTCGCGGGGGTGACGAAGGAGGGGGCGGGGGTGACGA
>JBAWVF010000007.1:0-49988 GCA_037147415.1 Rhodospirillaceae bacterium
ACCGGCATCTACGGCGCCGGCTGCCTGATCACCGAAGGCGTGCGCGGCGAGGGCGGTTACCTCACCAACTCCAACGGTGAACGCTTCATGGAGCGTTATGCGCCGTCGGCCAAGGATCTGGCATCGCGTGACGTGGTCAGCCGCTCGATGACGGTGGAAATCCGTGAAGGCCGCGGCGTCGGCCCGCACAAGGATCACATCCATCTGCATCTGGAACATCTCGATCCCAAGATCATCCACGAGCGTCTGCCCGGCATCGCCGAAAGCTCGAAGGTGTTCGCCGGTGTCGATGTCACCAAAGAGCCGATCCCGGTCATTCCGACCGCGCACTACAATATGGGCGGCGTGCCGACCAATGTGCGCTGCGAAGTGATTCGGCCGACCAAGGACAATCCCGACGCCACGGTCCCCGGCCTGATGGCGGTGGGCGAAGCGGCGTGCGTGTCGGTCCATGGCGGCAATCGTTTGGGCTCGAACTCTCTGCTCGACCTCGTGGTGTTCGGCCGCGCCGCCGCTATCCGATGCGCCGAGCTGATCCAAAGCGGGACGTCGCCGAAAGAGCTGACGGCCGGCGCGTGCGAGCGCGGGCTGGAGCGACTCGACCGTTTGCGTCATGCGAAGGGCGGTACGCCGGTTGCGGCGTTGCGTCTGGAGATGCAGCGGACCATGCAGAACTATGCCCCGGTTTACCGCACCGGCGAGGTGCTGGCCGAGGGCGTCAAGTTGCTGCAAGACGTTTGGGCCAAGAAGGCTGACCTGAAGGTCGATGACCGCAGCCTGGTCTGGAACTCCGATCTGGTAGAGGCGATCGAGCTGGACAACCTGAGCTATCAGGCGGTCGCCACCATGACCTGCGCCCTGAACCGGACCGAAAGCCGGGGTGCTCAGGCCCGCGAGGACTATCCGAACCGGGATGACCAGAACTGGCTGAAGCACAGCTTGGCACAGGTCAATGATGCCGGCGAGGTGACCTTGGGCGATCGGCCGGTCCACCTCTACACCCTGACCGACGAGTGTCAGGTCGTTCCCCCGAAGGCGCGCGTTTACTAAGCGTGCGCTTACGGCGCTCCCGCGACACGCATTCAGGGCCGGACACCGGCCCGCGAATAGGTTGAGGACGGACAAAGATGGTCGAATTCTCACTGCCCGCCAATTCCACGGTGCGGCCCGGCAAGAAGGTGTCGAACGCGCGCGCTGCCAAGAACAAGCGCGTGTTCAAGATTTACCGCTGGAACCCGGATGACAAGCAGAACCCCCGGCTCGACGAGTTCGAGGTCGATACCGACGCGTTCGGGCCGATGGTGCTGGATGCCCTCATTCATATCAAGAATGAGGTTGACAGCACGCTGACCTTCCGCCGCTCGTGCCGTGAAGGTATCTGCGGCTCGTGCGCCATGAATATCGATGGCTTGAATACACTTGCCTGTACCAAGCCGCTCGACGAGATCAAGGGTGATGTCAAGGTCTATCCGCTGCCGCATATGCCGGTGGTCAAGGATCTGGTTCCCGATTTGAACCTGCTTTACGCTCAATTGGCTTCGATTAAGCCCTGGCTTCAGACCCAGTCGCCTAATCCGCCGAAGGAGCGTTTGCAGTCACCGGAAGACCGCGCCAAGTTGGACGGTCTCTACGAGTGCATTTTGTGCTTCTGCTGCGCCACCAGCTGCCCGAGTTACTGGTGGAATCCGGAGCGCTATCTCGGCCCGGCGATTTTGCTTCAGGCTTATCGCTGGTTGGCCGATTCACGAGACGAAATGACCGGTGAGCGACTCGATAATTTGGAAGACCCCTTCCGGCTTTATCGCTGCCACCAGATCATGAACTGCACGCAGACCTGCCCGAAGGGACTGAATCCCGCGTTGGCGATCGTCGAAATCAAGAAGCTGATCGTCCGCCGTCGCGGTTGATCGACACGGTTTCGGATGCGAAACAAAAAGCCGGGGGCCGCAAGGCTCCCGGCTTTTTACTTTCGCGGGCTTGAGGCGGACGCCCGCACCCGATGGCATCGGAACGTTAAGAAGTCGCTTGATAGATCGCCCACATATTGAACGCCGGGTAGCTGATTAAGCTAATCGCGGCGCAGACAGTATTCATGCGCTCCGCCAGTTCCGGTTTTTTGATGTCCTTCAGGGCTTTGACCATGACCACGGTCAGGATTGCAAAAATAATTGTAACAAAAGTTGATGCTTCGATTGCATCGGCTAATGTAAAAATCGAAACAGGCGGAAGGTAGTTGTTAATCACGTACATATTACCGACAGAGGCAAAAATAGCGCCACCACATAGACCAACCCGAGACCCGGCCATCCATTCAGTGTCGATAAAATATGTCAAAGACACTAAAGCAAATGCAACAAAGAACCCGATAAACGTGCTGAGAAGCAGGCGAAATCCCTCTCTTTTTACCGTAATAATGGCACTAATCTTTGAATATGTGCTGCTCCCTTGAAGGGTAGGGTCACCAAATGTTGTATTATAAACAGTATCACTTGACTTAATCTCTAGTGATTCAATAGACCATCCAGGAATCTTTACAGAACTATCAATATTAGTGTTAGCGCTATCCGCAACAAATACGGTGCTTGTGGTATCATTAACGCCATCTTCGAGATTTATTATCAATTTCTGCGTATCAAATGGAAATTTTTGGATATCCCAGTCCTGCCCTATAATAGCACTGTATTTCGCTTGGTCCCAGTAGACCGTGCCTTCCTTAGTTTCCTTCGGTAAAACTGCGGAAAACTTTACCGTTGAGGATTTGGCATTGACGATTTCGACGTTCTCTAAAGGCTTGTACTTTTGATCGGCATGGATAAACCAGCCCCAAAAGGTCACGGAGAAGGAGCGCTTGGCCATGTCGAAGTCGTAAAGCTGAGTAATATACATGCCGACCTTGACCTTGGACGGCTCCGTTGCTTCTGCCGGAGCGGGCGACGGGGGCGGGACCGGCACGGGTGCGGCAATTTTTGGAGCAGTGATCTTAGGCTTAGCTGTGGTTGCTTGGGCAAAAGCTTTTGCTCTGTCTCCCAGGGAAGCGGCGAATATCAACGCGGTGGCAATCAATAACAGTCCTGTCAATCTGATCGCTGGCATCGATAACCTCCCGGGTGCTGACGAGACTTTGTTAGCGCTCTCTCTATTGGCATACACTGGCAAATGGATAAAATAAAGACGTGATGTCCCGCTCGTGTCCGTGATCGCGGCACCGTGAATTTTGCATTGCCGGGTCGCACCGATTGAGTTTCGAGCTATAATCGGCTATCACTATGACGCGCCTTTCGGGTGGAATGGGTTTTGGCCGCACGGCGGGCGGAACGATATGGGAGTGGGACTTGGCTCCTCCACCCGACCATTGCCCGGCGCTCGTGCTGAATGCGGACTTTCGACCGCTGAGCTATTATCCGTTGTCTCTGTGGTCATGGCAGGACGCGATCAAGGCGGTTTGCTTGGATCGCGTGAACATTGTCTCGCATTATAACCGAGTCGTCCGTTCTCCCCGCTTTGAGATCAGGCTGCCGAGCGTGATTTCACTGAAAGAATATGTATCTCCGACGCGGCGCCCGGCTTTTACGCGCTTTAACGTCTTTCTGCGTGACCGGTTCTGTTGTCAGTATTGCGGCGAGTTATTTCCAACGCAGGAACTGACCTTTGACCATGTGGTGCCGCGTTCCAAGGGCGGGCGCACAACCTGGGACAATGTGGTGACCTCGTGCACCGCGTGTAACTTGATCAAAGGCAATCGGTTGCCGCGGCAATGTGGCATGATTCCGCTTAGCCCGCCGTTCCAGCCTTCGATTTTCGAACTTCAGGAAAACGGTCGCTTCTTCCCGCCGAACTTTCTTCATGAGAGTTGGCGGGATTTTCTTTATTGGGATACCGAGCTGGAAACCGGCTAAATCCGTTCGGACAATGCGATTGCGACCCGGGTTCCGGTCTTGATCAGCGCTGACAGCAGGGGATAGGCCGGGGCCTTTTCGGCCTCGTGCGCCAGTCCGATGTTGCGATGCTCGACCTCTTCGGCGCGGAATTGTTCGACCGTCGTGCGCAATTCGGCTTCGTCGTCGCCCAGCTTGGCGGCCTGCTCGGCGTAATGCTCGTCGATCACGGTTTCGACGGCGACCGTGCAGGCCATCGCGGCGCGCTCACCGAGCAGGGCGGTCGCTGCGCCGAGCAT
Organism: Rhodospirillaceae bacterium; assembly: GCA_037147415.1. Classification (GTDB taxonomy): domain Bacteria; phylum Pseudomonadota; class Alphaproteobacteria; order Azospirillales; family Azospirillaceae; genus BOG-933. Next base: position 4,175 of record JBAWVF010000007.1, read on the forward strand.
GAAGGCGCCGACATGCCAAACCGGTTGCAGCATGGTCGGCCGCACCCGCCGGTCCACCATCAGGTTTTCAAAGGTCGCCAGATGGTGAAGCTCCTGCTCCAGCATATGCTTGATGACGGGGCCGGTACGGCGGTTGCCCAGAATGGCAAGTTGGCCTTCATAAATCCGGCGGGCTCCGTATTCCCCGGCATGGTCGACTCGGATGATCCGGGCCAGCAGGGTTTCCCGGTCGGGCTCGCCGGGCAGGGCCGCTTGGGCAGTCGCGCGGGGGGGGGCGGAGGGCATGGTTACAACCTCGGTTTAAGGATGCGCCGCGCTGCCGCCAGGGCGAAAGCGGCCATGATCAAGGTAATCGGAATATTATAGCCGGCCAGCGAGATGCCGAACAGTGACCAGGACACTTCGTCGCAGCGCACGATCGGGCCGTCGAGAATGCGGGCGCGCAGCTCCTCAAGCGTGGCGGCCGGGTCGGGCACACCGCAGCCGGCGGTTCCCGCCCACCAATTGTTTTGAATTCCGACATGGAACAGTGCAATCCCGGTGTCGGCGAGCATGGCCAGCGCGCATAGCCCGAGCAAACCCGCGCGAAGCCGTCGATGCCGGCCGAACACCAGCGCGGTCATGGCCAGCATGGCCACGATCACATAGGGCCAGCGCTGATACAGGCACAACACGCAGGGCTGAACCCCGACCACATGCTGCATGAACAAGGCCGCAGCGATCATGCCGAGCCCGCCCAGGGTGAGGAGGGCGGGGGCTCTCCAGCCGCTCACGGCACGGTCGAAAAGCGAACTGATCCGCATGTCCGGCGCCTTCTAAAGCAGTTTAAGCGCCAAAAATCCGCCGACCAGCAAGACGACGAATGCGGTGGTCAGCAAAGTCAACCGGCGCTCGATGAAATGACGAATCGGTTCCCCGAATTTCCATAGCAAAGCCGCCAGCAAGAAGAACCGGATCGAGCGTGAAATTACCGAAGCTATCGTAAACCATAAAAAATTAAACTTGAAAGCTCCCGATGCGATCGTAACCAGTTTATAGGGAATCGGCGTCATGCCCTTGATAATTATAATCCAGATACCCCACTGGTCGAAGCCGGCCTTGAATTCTTCATAATGCTTCATGGCATGGTAAAATTCGAGAATTTGTTTTCCCACAGTCTCAAACAAATAATAGCCGATGGCATAGCCGAGCCAGCCGCCGATAACCGAGGCAATCGTACACATCGCCGCGATGGCAAAGGCGCGCCGGCGATTGGCCAGGATGATCGGAATCAGCAGGATATCGGGCGGAATCGGAAACACCGAGCTTTCGATAAAAGAAATGCCGGCCAGCACCCACACGGCGTTCTTCCGCTCGGCCTGACGCATGGTCCAGTCATAAAAGGGGCGAAACACGGTGCCGATTCCTTTCAAAGCGTTAGCTAGTCAAAGCGTTAGCTAGTCAAAGCGTTAGCTAGCCGAAGCGTTAGCTAGCCGAAGATGTGCGTACGCTGGACTCCAGCATCGGTCGGAAATGGGCAAGCGGCGGCGTCGGCAATCCGGCAACCCGGCCCATTTCATCCCAGCGCCGCAAAGCCAGCGCGTCGGCAGCGTAGGGATTGGCATTGAATGCCGTCGCCTCGGCCGCGGTCATCAGTCCGCCTTGGGGCGTCAGGCTGACTCGGGACGCGGCGGTCAACAGATCGGGATAGGCGGGGTCGAAGGCGCATAAATAACGTTTGGCCTGAACATGCAGCCGCACCGGTTCGACCACGGCAACGATAAACCGGGCGGACAGATAGCTGGCGGCGGTATCGGCGTGCCGATAGTCTTGACTGGTGCTTGCGGGCTGCTCTTCCTCCTCGGGCATCAACAGGTGGCCGATGTCATGGAGCAGGGAAGCGGCAATCAGGGGCGCCGTTGCGCCGGCCTGCTCAGCCAGCCACGCGGTTTGCAGGGCATGATCGGTCTGGCTGATCGGCTGTCCGAAGAACAGCGCTCGGCCCAGCCGTCGGTATAACGTCATAATGGCATCAACCGACGTGTTCGGTTCGGTCACGGCGGGTCTCCTTGCTGACCGGTCCGGGATCTCCTTGGTAGCAAGCCGGACCGCTAAAGAGAAGAGCATCCCTGTTGCAGTGCCGAAGTGACCTATCTTCTACGATGAAGCTCGGCGATCGGCGCGGTGAATTGCGGTTCGATGTCCCACGGAAAATGAATCCAGGTGTCCTGACTGACCTCGGTAATGAAGGTATCGACCAGCGGTCGACCGGCCGGCTTGGCATAAATCGTGGCGAAGTGAGCGGCGGGCAGCAGACGGCGCACGACTTCGGCGGTGCGGCCGGTATCGACCAGATCGTCGATGATGACTCGGCCGGCGCCGTCACCGGGCAATGTTTTCAGCACGTGAACTTCGCCCCGGGTTTGGTGGTCATAGCTGGCAAGGCAGATGGTATCGACCAGCCGGATGTCGAGTTCCCGTGCAATAATCGCGGCCGGCACCAGCCCGCCCCGGCTGACGGCTATAATACCCTCCCACGGGCCCAACTCGATCAGGCGCCAGGCTAAGGCTTTGGCGTTGCGGTGCAATTCTTCCCAGGTGACCGGGAAACTGCGACGGGCGGGAAAGCGGGCGGGCTCGGTCATCGGGCGGGGTTCTCCGAACGGGAAATATCTGTATACTCGCTCATTCCGGGGACGTCTTTCCGGACGGACGGTTAATCGATGATAAGCGAGCTGAACCAGCGTTCCAGGGACATTTTCCGCCAGATCGTCGATGCGTATGTGTCGAGCGGCGAGCCCGTCGGCTCGCGTACGATCGCACGTCGACTCGGACAAGCCTTGTCGCCCGCGACCATCCGCAATGTGATGGCCGATCTGGAAGAGCAGGGGCTGCTTTATGCGCCCCACGTCTCGGCCGGGCGGATTCCGACCGAAGCCGGGTTGCGCCTGTTCGTGGACGGCCTGCTTGAACTCGGCGCGCTCAGCGATAGTGAGCGGGTCAATATCGAAAGCCGGTGCGCCGCGGCCGGTCGCTCGCTGCCCGAAGTGCTGGGCGAGGCCAGTGCGATGCTTTCGGGCCTGTCGAGCTGTGCCGGGCTGGTGGTGGCCCCCAAGACCGACCGGCCGCTCCGCCACATGGAGTTCGTCAGTCTCGGTCAGGGCCGGGCGCTGGTCGTGCTGGTCACCGAAGACGGCCTGGTCGAAAATCGGGTGATCGAAGTTCCGCTCGGGGTGCCCGCGTCGACACTGGTGATGGCGACCAACTATCTGAACGCTCGACTGGTCGGGCGCACTCTGGAAGAGGCGCGTGAGGAGGTTTCTCGCGAAATCGAAGAACAGCGCAGCGAACTTGATGCCTTGTCGTCGAAAGTGGTGGCGGCCGGGCTGGCGACCCGAAGCGGTGACAGTCTTTCCAGCGGCCGGCTGATCATTCGCGGGCAGGCCAAGTTACTGGAAGACATCACGGCCATTGCCGATCTGGAACGCATCCGTACCTTGTTCGAGGTGCTGGAAACCCGCGAGGCGATGGCGCGTCTGCTAGAGGAAACCGGGCGCGGCGACGGCGTGCGCATTTTTATCGGCTCGGAAAATCCTCTATTCACGCATACGGGGTGCACGCTGGTGGTGTCGCCCTATATGAACAGTAAGGAGCAGATCATCGGCGCGATCGGGGTGATCGGTCCCACACGCATCAATTACGCCCGCATCATTCCGCTTGTCGACTATACTGCTAAAATGATTGGCCGATTGCTCGGCTGACCCGATAAACCGGCTGCCATCAGGAGAGCGTCCATCAATGAGTGACCCGTTGAATAAGCCCGTCAATGAAACGGAAACCGTGACGAATGCCGAGTCCGCTTCGGCCGCCGCCGCTTCGACCGATGGCGGCGCGGCACAGCCGCAGGAAACCCGTGTCGCCGGTCTGGAGCAGGAAATCTCCGCCCTGAAAGACCAGCTTTTGCGGGCATTGGCCGAGGTTGAAAATGTCCGGCGGCGCGGCCAGCGTGACCGCGAGGATATCGCCAAATTCGCGGTTGCAAGCTTTGCTAAGGAGCTGCTGCCGGTGGCCGATAATCTGCGCCGTGCGCTGGAAGCGGTGCCGCTCGGTGCGCGTGAAACCGACGAGATGGTGAAGAATTTAGCGGTCGGGGTTGAGGCGACCGAGCGCCAGTTGCTCGGGGCTTTCGATCGAGTCGGCATTCGCAAGCTCGAGCCGGTGGGAGAGCTGTTCGACCCGAATTTCCATCAGGTCATGTTCGAAATTGAAAATACCGGCAAGGCGGCCGGCACCGTGGTGCAGATGCTTCAGGCCGGGTACACGTTGAACGGTCGGTTGTTGCGCGAAGCGATGGTCGGTGTTGCCAAGCGCGGCACCGAAGAAGCCGCACAACAGCACATCGATACGAAAGCTTGAAGTGAAGGGCGTCAGGCGGGCTATAAGGAGTCTCCCGTAATCGACGGTGTCTTCTCGTGGCCGGAGGTTTGTCGTGAGTGTGTTTCCGCAGGCATGCGCCCGGATCGAAGCAATGGTCCGGCGCTTTGCCGGCGCATTGCTCGAAACTCAGATTACGCTACCCGATTCATTCGAGTCGCTTGATGCTTTGCCGGAACTGGCGGCGATCCGTTCCGGCGTGCGGCGGCTTGAAGCGGGACGGGTGACCCGTCATCCCCGCATTCCCGGCTTGGTCAAGGTCGGCTTAAGCGGCGATCGGCTGCCCGATGCGGCGGCGCTGGCTGAGACCTTGGCCCGGCGCCAGGGTCAGCGCGACAAGCACGGCGTGGTCAGCAAGGTGCGGCGCTATTTGTTGGCGCCCGATCGTCATAAGCTTGCCCGGATTATCGGCTATTTCGGCAGTCGACGCCGACGGCGGTTCGCGCCGCCGTTCGGGGCGCCGACCGCGGCAACCGACAAGGATTGGGCTCTGGTTCCGGGCGTCAATTTCTTGCAGGGTGAGGATGGGCGCTGGCGTTGCAGCGATGACGGCGCGATTTATGAAACCCACCTGACCACCCGGTCCCAGCATTATCCGTCACAGGTCGGCACCGATCTTTACACCAACAGTTGTGCCGCGGCGCTGTTTCGCTTCATGCAGGAGCGGACCGGCGACGCGGTTTGGCGGCGAGGGCTGGAGGGATGCGCCCGCTATTTTGCCGCTTTGCCGGCCCACCCGCGCCAGCGACTCGAGTCGGATCATCGTGAATTCGATTACGGACCGGTGCGGCTGGCGTTGGGGGCAGAGGCGGCGGCGCGCTTTGCCGGCTGGGTCGATTATGACCCGGTCAATGTCTATGGCTTGCGCTGGTTCAACGAGGCGCTGATCGGGGGCGAAGACCGCAAGCGCCGCGCCGTCATTCTCGGCGTATTGGAGGCGAATCAAACGGCGGACGGCCTGCTGCGCGATAATTTTTCCGGCAATGCCGCCGAGTCGACCGACCTGACCTATCATCAATATGCGCTGGCCATGCTGTGCCTGGGCAATGCCCGGCTGCGCGAGCCGCGGGCCGACCGGATCATCGAGCGGGCACTCGGCTATAGCCTGGATCAACTGCTTGTGAACGGCGAGGCGACCTATTACGGCCGCGGCGCCAACAATATTTACCATCTGGCCTCCTTAGCGGCGGCCTTGTGTTACGGCGCGGGCGTGCTCGGCCGGGACACGGGCGTGGCGCTGTTGAGCGTGCTGACCCGGCTGGAGGCGTTTCAGGATGCGGATGGCTTGTGGCCGACCGCGATGAACCGCTGCGACCGTGACGGCATGACGGGCTGGCATGGCAGTAATTGCCAATATGGCGCCCTGAGCGCTTTTTTGCTGGCGGAGGGCTGGCAATTGCTGGCCGGCGATCTGCACGGTGCGGTGCGGCCGCTGTCGCCGGCCGGGAGTGCTACGGCCTGCCATCAAGTCTTACGGGCCGACGGGCAAGCCGACGGGCAAGCCGACGGGATAGAGCTGGCACTGACCGGTGGTGGCGGGCCGATTCCCTGGAGCCAGGGTTTGCATTGCTCGGGCTTCGCCGGGCTGACCGCGTTTACCTTCGGCGGGCGCAACCTGTTGCTGACCAATGACGGCTATACCGAACGCAATAAGGAAATGCTGCTGGTGGCCGATATTCCCGACCAGACTCCGCTCGATCGGCGCAAGCTGACCCGGACCGATGGCGGTGCGGAGCTGGAGATCACCGGTCCCCGGTTGCGCGGGCGCTATGCGTATCGGCTGGAACAAGACGGCTTCACGGTGGCGGTGCACGGGGTCGGGCGCGTGCGTCACGGGCTGGCCTTGATCGGTTGCTGTCGCATCGTGACGGCGGAGCCGAATGCGGTGACCGTGTGCTCGGACGCCGGCTTTACCTTGACTGCTTCGGCCGATCGGCGGATCACCGCGACATTGGTGCCGGTGCCGGTCAATCCGCAAGGCCTGGGAACGCTGTTACGGCTTGAAAGCTGGTGCGTCGCCCTGGATATCCGCTATCGTTTTACCGTTTGAGACCGTCCGATGACTGAAGCTCTTGACCCTTTGACCGCGACGATCCTGGATCGGCTGGCAAGCCGGCGCAGCATTCGGGACTTTCTGCCCGAGCCGCTCGAGCCCGCGCTGATCGACGCCGTGATCCGTGACGGGTTGGAGGCGCCGAGCGCCTGCAACCATCAGATGTGGCATTTCGTGGTGGTGCGGGATGCCGCGGTCAAGGCGGAGCTTCAGAAAATTTCCGGCTCCAACGAGCATTTCGCCAGCTGCGGCGCGATCGTGCTGCTGTGTTTCCATATGGGCTGGAACCATAACAAGTTCGCGGTGGTGCAAAGCGTTGCCGCCGCCGCTTACCACATGTCGCTCAGCGCTCATTTGCGCGGGCTGGGCGCGAATTGGAACGCCGGTATCGGCAATGGCGACCGCATCAAGGCGCGACTCGGGATTCCGGCTCATTTCGAGGTCACCGGCGCCTTGTGCCTGGGCTGGCCCTCGCCGCACGCGCCGACGCAAAAGCCACCCCGCCGGCCACTGGAAACCGTGCGCTCTTACGAGCGTTTCGAGCGGCCCGCATGTGACAGCTATCCGCTGGAGCCCGCGAAAACCTACCGCTATTTCAACCTGATGAACCATCGCAACCGGCATTCCGTCTTCGCGCCCGATCAATGGGGCTGGGACCGGATCGCCAATTTGCGCGGCTATGCGGTTTATGCCAAATCGCCGGGGACCGGGGTTTATGTCTCGCGCCGGCTCGGGCGGGAAATGCCGGTCGAGGTCGCTCTGATCGGCGATCTGAAACCGGGCGCGCGGCTGGTCGAGCTGTTGCCCTATGGCGGCTCCTATACCGTGCTGCTTCAGCGTCGCTATGCCCCGGCTGCGGAAATCCATTGTGTCGAGCTGTCCGAGCGCAATCACGACTTCATCCGGGAGCGGCTGCGCCAGGAAAACGGCTCGGATGCCGGGGTGACCGGGCATGTCATGGCCGGCGGCATGGTGCCTTTTGCCGATGCTTCGGTTGATGTTGTGTTTTTGCCACAAGTTTTGGAGGCGGTGCCGGAGCGCGCGGCCTTCCTCGACGAGGTGGCGCGCGTGCTGGTTCCCGGTGGCCGGGTGGTGGCCAGTGTGCGTAACATGCTGTCCTGGTTTGGAGTTTTTTATTATCGGGATGTTCGGTCCGGGCAGGTGCCCAATTTCGGTCCCTATGTACCGCTGTCGTCGCTGCGGGTCAGGGCCGAATTGGGTGCCCGTTTCGAGCGTCGCAGCGAGCTTGGTATTTCCGCGTTACCGGCTAGAATTGGCCGGGCCGAGCAGGGGGCCTTGCGATTGTTCAGCCGACTTTATGCCGGCGTTTGGGAAAAGCGTTCGGATCATGGATAAGAAAGTTCAGGTATAAAAATCATGGCGATTGTCTGGCGTGCGGGAATGTCGATTGATGGCGGTCCGATTGATGACGACCATAAGTTCCTGATAACTCAGATCAACGAGTTGGAGCGCACCCTGGACGAAGGCTTCTCGGTTGCCGCTATTCTGGCAACCTTGAAAAAACTGCAATATTACTGTGTTTATCACTTTGTGCGGGAAGAGGCGATTCAGAAGGAAATCGGCTTTCATGACCGGGTGGCGCATGCGGAAAAGCATCGCCAGTTAGTGACGATGGTCGATGAAGCCGTTGCACTGTTTGAACGGGGCGTCTTTGAAGAAAAGCAGGAGCGGATCAAGGACAATCTGCTCCGTTTGCTCGGCGCCTGGATCATCGGCCATGTGCTTAAGCACGATATGCCGATGAAGGAAAGCATTCGGATTTACCGCAGGGCTGCGGCATATCGGTAATGACGCCGCGCCGGGCTAAAAAACCATGCGGTTCAAGCCAACCGTGGTCGCCGGCCTCAAACCATTGCTCGCTGACGTAACCGACCAGCCAAGTATTGGGCTTATGCACCTGTTCCCGCCCGTGTCGGGTCGCGATGCGGAGAATGATGGTCTCGTCATCGGCCCGAAGCACCAGCCCCCGATACGGCTCGCCCCGGTAGCGGACATCGGTTACCCGGCCGGGATGCGGCTTTTGGCGCCAGCCGCCGTCGTGAAGGCCGAAATGCAGATGAGCGGCATAACCGCCGTTTTCCCAGGTACAAGCTCGGCCGACGGCCCCGATTTTTTGGCCCGCCTCGACGATATCGCCAACCCGCACGGTCACGAACGGCGACAGGTGGGCGTAAATCGAGCAGAATTTCCGCCCGCTTTGTTCCTGATGCTCGATCACGACGACCACGCCCCAGGTTGCACTACAGGCAATCGAGCACACGATCCCGGCGGCAATCGCGTGAATTCCGGCATGGGGCCGGTGCCAGGAGGAGTCGGCACCGACATGGACCAGACCGGGAAACGCTTCGTCCGCGGTTTCCTTGACCAGATGACCGAAATTGCTCCGGCTGCGCGGGTCGAACCCCCGGTGCGGGGCTGAAAATCGGTCGGCGAGCGGTAAGGCCCCGTTACCTTGTCGAACCGTACCGGGGACAACCGCGCCCGGAATTGAAAACAACCGGGCCTGAAGCGCGAGGCGGGCCTGTCGTTCCACAGCCAGCGCCGGGTCCGGCTCGGTGCCCCGATGAGCGATATGGGGTTCAAACGACTCGGCATGACGATAGAGCGACCACGCCGCGGCGAGGGCGTCCGCGTTAGTCTCCGCAGTCCCGGTGTCGAGTGCGCGCACGGCATGCGCGAAGGCGGCGCGGCGCTCCCCGGCGGGCACCGGGCGCCCCGGCTCGAGGGCAAGCAGGCGGGGCGGTCGCCCGGCAAGCAAGCCGATAGCGGTTTTGTGTGCGGCGGCGGCAAACGGATCGCTTTCCCGTGCCAGCGCCGCGTTAAGCGCGGGCGAATCAGCCTCGGTACCATGCCACGTCAGGTATTCCGCAGCCATGGCTCGAATCTCCGGGTCGGCGGCATCGAGCAAGGCGGTGACCCGGCCTCGGACGGGTGCGCTATCGCCGTTGGTGTGAATCAGGGCCGCCAACACGAATGGCAGTTGGTCGGCCTCGCCCCGATCGAGCAACCGGAGCAGATCTGGTATCAATTCGGCGGCGTGATAGCGCGGCAAATGAGGCACCAGAACCGATCCGGTTGCGGGTCGGGCCAACAAATGGCGGGCTCGGTTCAGGTCCGGGCTTTCGCTTTCGACATGCTCGAGCGCAAAGGCGCAGACATCGGGGCGCGGGTCGGTCAACAGCGGCAAACACCCCTCGATCAGGGGCTGATAGCCCGAACCCTTGACCAGGACGATGGCCGCCATTCGCCGCAATTCGGGGTCGGATTCAGCCAGATAAGGCTGGACCGCCGCTATGGCCCGGGCCGACCAACAAGACTGAAGGCCATAGAAGGCAATGGTTTTGCGCGCCCGGTCGGTCGACTCAAGATGGTGCAGCAAGCGCGGTACGGCTGCGGCCCCCAGTTCCTTCAGGCGATCGGTATTTTCAGGAATGCGCCGGCGGGCCAGCAACTCGCCGACCAGAAAATCAATGTGTGCGTCGAAGGTCGTAATTTGGTCGGTCATGAAAATCAACCGGTCAGCCCGGCGCAAACGGTGTTTGCTCGGCAAAATACCGACGCGATGCTCTCCCGACACGACGCTGTCCCACCGCAACACGAATTCAGTAAGTGCCTGATTGTGTTGGTGCCCCCGGCCAGACTCGAACTGGCACGTCCTTGCGAACAACAGATTTTGAGTCTGCCGCGTCTACCGATTCCGCCACAGGGGCTCCCCTTGGGAAGCGGGCGGATCATACTATAAGCAGCGGCGTGGTCAAGACGCCTTTTGACTTGCCGAGCAGATGCCCCCATTATGCCGTCGAAATAGGGTCCGGGGCCGAAAGCTCGAGTAACGCATGAACGTTTTTAAAGATTTTCGCACGCAGCTGCTGACCATGCTTGACGCCATGGCGGCTGCCGGCGAGTTACCGGCCGGTTTGGATCTGTCCAAGATTACGGTCGAGCCGCCACGCGATGTTGCCCATGGCGACATGTCGACCAATGCCGCCATGGTGTTAGCCGGTCAAGCCGGGGAAAATCCGCGCAAATTGGCGCCCCGTCTGGCGACTCGGCTGGAGACGCTGCCCGATGTGGTCAAGGCCGAGGTGGCCGGGCCGGGTTTCGTCAATCTGCGTTTCTCCGATGGCTTCTGGCAAACCCGGATCACAGATATCCTGCGCTCGGGGCTCGGCTATGGCGACAGCACGACGGGCGGCGGCCGCACCGTCAATGTCGAATATGTCTCGGCCAACCCGACCGGCCCGCTGCACGCGGCGCATGCGCGCGGTGCGGTGATCGGGGACGCTCTGGCTAACCTGCTGGAAAAAGCCGGGTTTTCGGTCAGTCGCGAGTATTACATCAATGACGCCGGCGCTCAGGTCGAGGTGCTGGCCCGCTCGGCCTTCCTGCGGTACCGCGAGGCGCTGGGTGAAGAAATCGGCGAGATTCCGGCCGGGCTCTATCCCGGCGATTATTTGTGCGAGGTCGGGAGTGCGCTGGCGGCACGCGACGGCGCGCGCTGGCTTGAGGAGCCCGAGTCGACTCGGCTGCCGGTGCTGCGGGATTTTGCGATCGAGCGCATCATGGCCGGGATCAAAGAGGATCTGGCCGCGCTCGGAGTCGAGATTCAGGTCTACAGCTCGGAACGGGCGCTGGTGGCCGGCGGCGCGGTGCAGACCGCGTTCGAGACTTTGGAGGCGCGCGGCCTGATTTATCAGGGCGTGCTCGAGCCGCCCAAGGGCAAAATGTTGGATGATTGGGAGCCGCGCCCGCAAACCTTGTTTCGGGCCACGCAATTCGGCGACGATGTCGACCGGCCGCTGAAGAAATCGGACGGCTCCTGGACCTATTTCGCCAATGATATCGCCTATCACCGGGACAAGTTCCGCCGCGGCGCCGAGATTTTGATCGATGTTTGGGGTGCCGATCACGGCGGCTATATTAAGCGGATGCAGGCCGCGACCACCGCGATTACCGATGGCAAGGCGGTGCTCGATGTCAAGATTTGTCAGCTGGTTCATTTGATGGACAAGGGCGTGCCGGTCAAGATGTCGAAGCGGGCCGGAACCTTTGTCACCCTGCGCGATGTGATCGAGGCGGTCGGGCGCGATGTGGTCCGCTTTATCATGCTGACCCGGCGCAACGACCAGACGCTCGACTTCGACTATGCCAAGGTGACCGAGCAATCCAAGGACAACCCGGTCTTTTATGTTCAGTACTGCCATGCCCGTTGCCGCTCGGTGTTGCGCCATGCCGCGGAAAAACTCCCGGCCGAGGCGCTGGCCCCGGGAGCGCTGGCGGCAACCCGGCTCTCGCGTCTGACCGAGCCGGGAGAGCTGGAACTGATTCGCCGGATGGCGACCTGGCCCCGCATCATAGAGGCCGCGGCCGAGGCGCACGAAGCACATCGCGTCGCCTTTTATCTTTATGATCTTGCCGCAAGCTTCCATGCACACTGGAACAAGGGCAAGGATAATACCACGTTGCGTTTTCTGGTTGACGAGGATGCCGAACTGACCGCGGCCCGGCTGGCGTTGGTTCAGGCGGTTGCTCTGGTGATCGCATCGGGACTGAAAGTTATCGGCGTCAAGCCGCTCGAGGAGATGCGTTCGTGAGTGTATCCGCACCTGAATCATGTGCTGCTGAGTCGCGCGCCCCCCAATCTTGCGGCCTCCAGCCGCGCGCCCCCCAATCTTGCGGCCTCCAGCCGCGCGCCGTGGTGTTGGGCTGTGCCGGGCCGGTGCTCGATCCCGTGGAAGTTGATTTTTTCCGTGCCGCCGATCCGCTCGGCTTTATCCTGTTTCGGCGCAACATTGCCTCGCCCGATCAACTCAGGGCGTTGATTGCGGCCTTGCGCTCGGCGGTCGGCCGGGACGATGCCCCGATCCTGATCGATCAGGAGGGCGGACGGGTCGCCCGCCTGCGTCCGCCGCATTGGCCCGATCATCCGGCGGCGCGCAGCATCGGCGAACTGGCGGTACACTCTCCCGCCGAAGGGCGCGAGGCGGCGTGGCTCAACGGTCGATTGCTGGCGGCAACGCTGTATGATCTCGGCATCACCGTCGATTGCGCCCCGGTTTGTGACGTGCCGGTGCCGCACGCCCATGATGTGATCGGCGACCGCGCCTTTGCCGAAAACCCGATCCTGGTGGCGGAGCTGGCCCGGGCCTTTTGCGACGGCTTGCTGGCCGGTGGGGTCTTGCCGGTGATCAAGCATATTCCGGGGCATGGCCGCGCGCGCGCCGACAGTCATCTGGAACTGCCGGTGGTGGATGCGCCGCGGCACGAGTTGCTCGCCACCGATTTTTTGCCGTTTCGCCAATTGGCGGATATGCCGCTCGGCATGCTGGCTCATGTTGTTTATCGGGAAATCGATCCGGCTCGACCGGCCACCACCTCTCCCGATGTGATTTCGGGCGTGGTGCGTAAGCTGCTCGGGTTTGACGGGTTGTTGCTCAGCGACGATTTATCCATGGGGGCACTGGAAGGAACCCCGGCGGTTCGTGCCCGGGATGTGCTCGCGGCCGGCTGTGATATCGTGCTCCATTGCAACGGTCGACTCGACGAGATGGCCGAAGTGGTGGCGGTCACGCCGCGACTCGAGGGTGTGGTCGCTGCGCGTTGGCAGCGTGCCCGGGCGGCGTTGCACCCGCCCGAGCCGCTTGGCATCGGCACCACCTTCGAGCGGTTGCAGACTTTGTTGGCCGGAGGCGGTACGGCTCAAACTGCCGCAGCGGTGGTTGACCCGACCGCTTATACCACCTTGACGCCGGCACCGGCTGTCGGCTGAGCCGGCCGCCGGGTAAAAAGGATCGACCATGAGCCAACTGATCATCGAGCTTTCGGTGTTGGCGCTGCCGGTGATTTTCGCGATCACCTTGCACGAAGCCGCGCACGGGTTCGTGGCTTGGAGGCTGGGGGACGACACCGCCAAGGTCGCCGGGCGCGTGAGCTTTAATCCCATTCGGCACATCGACCCGATCGGTACTCTGGTGTTGCCCGCGATTTTGTATGTCTCGACTCACTTTTTGTTCGGTTGGGCCAAGCCGGTGCCGGTCAATTTCAGCCGGTTGAGGCATCCCCGGCGCGACATGGTGTTGGTGGCGCTGGCCGGGCCGGGCATCAATATTCTTTTAGCGCTGGTGTCGGACTTTCTGTTCCGTTTTGTCCCGCTGCTGCCGCCCGGCATGCAGGAATGGGCCGGGCTCAGCCTGTCTTATTCGGTGCTGATCAATGTCGTGTTGGCGGTGTTCAACATGATTCCGCTGCCGCCGCTCGATGGTGGCCGGGTCGCGGTCGGCGTGCTGCCGCGAGCGCTGGCCCGTCCGCTGGCCGGGATGGAGCGCTTCGGCATCGTCATTTTGATGAGCCTGATTTTTCTGCTGCCTTATGTGGGGCACCAGATCGGCCGAGACCTCGATTTCTTGCCGCAAGTCCTCGATCCGGCGGTGAAGCGGGTTATCCTTTTGATCGATTCCGTCGTCGATAGCATTTGACGGAGCCCCGATGGCGAAAGCCAAGCCCTTTGTCGAGGATGTCCGGGAACCGGAAGCCGGGACGATCAACGCTGAGCAACTCGTGTTGGCGCTCGACGGCTTCGAGGGGCCGATCGACCTGCTGCTGACGCTGGCGCGTGACCAAAAGGTCGATCTGACCCGCATTTCGATCTTGCAACTCGCCAATCAGTATTTGGATTTCGTCGCCGCGGCGCGCCGGGTGCGGATCGAGCTGGCCGCCGATTATCTGGTGATGGCGGCGTGGCTCGCCTATCTGAAATCGCGCCTGTTGCTGCCCGAGCCCGAAGGCACCGATGAAGAGCCGGCCGGGGCCGATTTGGCGGCGGCATTGGCGTTTCAGCTGCGGCGCCTGGAGGTGATGCGCGAGATGGGCGCCAAGCTGATCGCGCGTCCGCGTCTCGGCCGCGACCGTTTTCCGCGCGGCGCACCCGAGGGTTTGGCGATTGAAAAGAACGCGGTGTTTCAAGTCACGCTTTATGATTTGCTGAAAGCCTATGGCGAGCATCGGCAGCGCGAAGAAGCGGCCACCCTGACCATTCGCCCGATCGACTTGTATTCGTTGGATGAGGCGCTGCAACGCCTGAACGAGTTGCTGGGGGAGTTACCCGACTGGGCGACGCTGGCCAGTTTTCTGCCGGCGCGTTCGTCTAATTCCCTGCTCGGCCGTTCGGCGCTGGCCGCTCATTTCGCCGCCACTCTGGAGCTGGTCAAGGCCGGGCGGATCGAGGTGCGCCAGGATGGCGCCTTTGCCCCGCTCTGGTTGCGCCGTGCTCTGTCGGACCGGTAGTAAGCTCATGACTGAAGATACCATCCTGCCCGCAGAAGACGATGATGACGAAGCGGAAGTTCCCCCGGCGCCTGCGCTGGACCGCGAGCATCACTTGCGGCTGCTGGAAGCCCTGTTGTTCGCTGCGGCCGAGCCGCTCGACGAGGGTGTCTTGGCGGCGCGCTTCCCCGAAGGCACCGATCTGCGTGCTTTGTTGACCGAGCTGGCCGGGCGCTATGTCGGCCATGGCATCGAGCTTGCCCGGATGGAACGGCGCTGGGCGTTCCGCACCGCAGCCGACTTGGCGCCCTGGCTTCGGCTGCAAGAAGACGTTCAACGCAAATTATCGCGGGCGGCGGTCGAGACCCTGGCCATCATCGCCTATCACCAGCCGGTTACCCGCGCCGAGATCGAAAGTATTCGCGGTGTCGCTACCAGCAAAGGCACGCTCGATTTATTGATGGAGAACACTTGGATCAAACCGGGACGACGGCGCGAGACCCCCGGGCGGCCGTTGACCTGGGTCACCACCGAGCATTTCCTCGATCATTTCGGGTTGGCGGCGTTGCGTGATCTGCCCGGTATCGAGGATTTACGGGCGGCCGGCTTGCTTGATGCCCGTCCGGTCCTCACCGCCCTACCCGGCGGCCTCGTAAAAACCGAGGAGGAGGGGGAGGGATGAAAGCTGATCTTCATTTGCCCAACCGAATAGGGTTAATTACTTCAGGTTTCCATTTTAAGGCTATTTCTTATTGAGCCGTAATAGCCCAATAGATCGCTGATGCGGACCAACTCAAGATCACCAGCAGCGTCTGGGTCATCTAACGGGAGTATTCGTGCGATAACCTTATATGCTTGTCCGATACCATTTTTATCGTTGACGCTGATAATATCACCCACCACAGGGGTTACCTTGAATTTCTTCAGGCCGAGTCCAACCCGCTCACCTGTTGTCCAGTCACACACCATAAAATCGACCGCCATCGCTTACCCCTACTTATAAAGCGTATTTCTTGCTACATTCACACCATGGTTGCAATATTCTATGCATTGTGTCAACCCTTTTCGCCCTTAACAGGGACCGTCTTGAATGAACCGGTTGCCGAACGCATCTTCCGCTATCATCGATGACGTGAAAATTACCGCCTACCTTCTGTCCGATACCCACCCGGTCGGACGGTTGAAAGCTGCTTTTTTCCACAAATTCGGATTTCGTCGCTCACAATGGCGGCTTCTGCGTAATGCCCTGTTCATCCATGCGCAAAGCGCCGAGCTTATCTCAATGACGGAGACAGAGTTTGGCTGCAAATTCGTCATGGAAGGACCGTTGATTGCCCTTGACGGCCGAGCACCGTACATCCGTACAATCTGGTTCCTGTCTCCCGGTGAGACCGCCCCGCGGCTGGTTACCGCCTATCCGACGCATGGAGAGAAGCCATGATCAAGGAATTGGATCCCGTGGTTCTCACTGTTGATCTGCCTGATCGCGGTCTTGAGGCGGGTGATATCGGCTGCGTCGTCATGGTGCATGACCGTGGCGCGGGACTTGAAGTCGAGTTCGTAACCCTGACCGGTGAAACGGTTTCAGTCGTTACCGTTCCCGTTAATGCCGTTCGCCCGGTAGGTGCACGAGAAATCGCCCGGGTGCGGATGGTTGCGTAGCCGGGTGCTGCCCCCCGATTTGCCCTGACAGAGGCGGGGGATTTCGCTAACATCCCCGCGAGCCTTCGTTTTTCCAATTATCCGTGATTCGCCATGACCGTCTCATATCCTTCGATCCGCATCGGCGTGTTGGGCGCCAGCGGCTATACCGGTGCCGAGCTGCTGCGCATGCTGCTGTGCCATCCCGCCGCGCGTCTGCACACGCTGACCGCCGAGCGCCAGGCCGGCAAGCCGATGGCCGAGATTTTTCCGCATCTCGGGCCGTTCAACCTGCCGACCCCGGTGAAGATCGACGCGGTTGACTGGTCGCAGCTTGACTTCGTGTTTTGCGCCTTGCCCCACGCCACCACGCAAGAGGTGATCGCGCGGCTGCCCGCCAGCCTGAAGGTGGTCGATCTGTCGGCCGATTTCCGGCTGTATGATCCGGCGGTCTATGCCGAATGGTATGGTCACGAACACCGCGCGCCCGAGTTGCAGAAGTCCGCTGTTTACGGCTTGACCGAGCTGTGCCGCCCGGCGATCGCCCAGGCGCGGTTGGTGGCCAATCCCGGCTGCTACCCGACCGCGGCGATGCTGCCGCTGATTCCGCTGCTGGAAGCCGGCCTGATCGAACCCGAGAACCTGATCATCGACGCCAAGTCCGGGGTCTCCGGTGCCGGCCGCGACGCCAAACAGGCCAATCTGTTTTGCGAGATCAGCGAGGGCATTAATGCCTATGGCGTCGGTCGTCACCGCCACATGCCCGAGATGGAACAGGAATTGGCGCTGGCCGCGCGTCGGCCGGTCACGCTGTCGTTTACCCCGCACTTGATTCCGATGAATCGGGGCGAGCTGATCACGACCTATGTCAAGCTGACCGGCACCAATACGGTGGACTCGCTGCGGACCTGCCTCGAGTCGAAATACCGCGGCGAACCCTTCGTCAAAGTCGTGCCGGCCGGGGTGGCACCCTCAACCCGTCATGTCCGCGGCTCGAATCACTGTCATATCGGTGTGTTTCCCGATCACAGGCCGGGCCATGCGATCGTATTGTCCGCGATCGATAATCTGGTCAAGGGTGCGTCCGGTCAAGCAATTCAGAACATGAATGTGATGCTCGGGTTGCCGGAAGCGCTGGGTCTGGAACAAGTTGCGCTATTTCCGTAAAATACGGGAGAACTCACGTGAGCGTTATTCTTCCCTACAAGGGAATCGTGCCGGCTATACACTCCAGCACCTTTGTCGCACCGACCGCGGTCGTGATCGGTGATGTTCAAATCGGAGAAGACAGCGGTATCTGGTTCGGTTGCGTGGTGCGTGGTGATGTCAATGTCATCCGGATCGGCAAGCGCACCAATATCCAGGACGGGACAATCATCCACGTTGCCGCCAGGGGCCAGGGCACCTTTATCGGTGACGACATTACGGTCGGCCACATGGCGATTCTGCATGCCTGCACGCTGGAGGACAGTTGCTTTATCGGCATGAAGGCTTGCGTGATGGATGGCGCTTATGTCGAAAGCCGGGCCATGGTGGCGGCAGGGGCGCTGGTCACTCCCGGCAAGCGCGTCAAAAGCGGACAGTTGTGGGCCGGCAGCCCGGCCAAATATCTGCGCGATCTCTCGCCGGCGGAAATCGACTTCTTTCCTGAATCGGCTCGCCATTACGCGCGGTTAGCCAAGGATTACCTGTAGCAGAGTCCGAAATAACCCATGGAGGCATACATATGTATTTACGCGACAGTATGCCGCATGGAGAACAACTACAATAAGAATTAGCGTCACCCCCGGTTGGTTTGAGCGCAGGTGTCAGCGTGCTCGTTGCCGGAGGGTGTCTCATGTTGATTCGAATTTGGTTGAGTCTGGTGCTTGGGCTCGGGGCGGTGCCGGCTTTTGCCCAAAGTGCCGCTCCGGCCGGTGCGCCATCACCCGATGGTTGCCCCGCCGCCGCCTTTACTCCGAGCGCCGTTCTGCCCAAGGATGCGCGTCCTGAACTCGTGCTGGATCCCGCCACGGAATGGCAACCTCGCGGCGGTGAAATACGGATCACGGTCAAGAATTTTCGGCCGGCGATCATGGCCCAAAACAACTTCGACGTTTGTTTCCGCTGGCGTCATCTCGATCAAAGCGAAAGCCGGATCATGGCGTCGCCACTGCCTGTCCGCATCATTTCCACCAGTGCAACCGAGTTTATAATCGGCGCCGTGGTTCCCAGCATGGAGCGGGCGCCGCCGCGACTATTTGCCATGATTGAAAACATGAATGACGTGTTTGACCCGACAAAAGAACCACATCATGGTGATTATACCGCGTTTAACATGGTCCCCATTGCCGATGTTTTGTTAAGAATTCGCGGAGACAACGGAAATTACCTCGATACTCGGCTTCAGGTCGGGATAACCAACAGAATGATTTCATTTTTATTCACATTGGGGCTGGCGGCGGCCACTCTTTTCGGTCTCTATAAAGTGTCGATTCTCAAGCATCGCTATCCCGGCACGGATTTCATTTTGCGAACGATTACAAGTTCGAACGATCGGGCAAGCCTGTCACAACTACAAATTCTGGTGTGGTCGATGGTCGTTGGCTGCGGCGCTATTTATGTCATGACACTGACCGGTAATCTGATCGACATTTCCAGCGGCACTTTGATCATGCTGGGCATTTCAGGCAGTGCCGGCCTGGGCGCTGCAATCAAGGAACGCGGCGGCAACCCGCCCGGTACCCTCGCCTCGGCCCCCGATCCGGTCCCCGATCCGATATCGGCCGTCGAGACTTCCGATCCGAACCCGGCGGTTCCCGTTCCGGCGGCCGTGCCGGGTCATCCGCGCTGGTCCGATGTCGTTACCGATGCCGACGGCGCCCGGGTGGACATTGCCCGGGTTCAGATGCTGTTCTTCACGGTAATTGCAGCTCTGTTCGTTACGATTAAGATTGTGACCGGCTATACTATCCCGGATATTCCCCAGGGCTTTTTAATCATGATGGGCATCAGTAACGGTGTATACGTAACCAAAAAGTATATTTGAACGCAATCGGGGTTGAACGCAATCGGGGTTGTGCGGGTTTCCGAACAAAGGAAACCCGCATTATATTACTGACTGGCCCAAATAATTCTGGCCATCCATAGCACATCTTCTTTCATGAAGACCCGGTCGGAATGGGCGGGATTAATCGATTTCAACTCGATTCTGGTTGCTGTCTCGCGCATGAGCTGCTTGGCGAGCACCTCGCCTTCCCGGGTTTTGACCACCACGCGGTCCCCGCGCCTGACTCCGGCTTCGGGTGATACGATAATCCGGTCCCCATCGCGATAGACCGGCTCCATGCTGTCGCCGCAGATCTCGAGTGCATAAGCGCGGGGATCACCGACCGCCGGAAATAGCAATTCGTCCCAGCCGCCGCCGACCGGGTAGCCGGCATCATCGAAGAATCCCGAGTCACCGGCCTGAGCATAGCCGATCACCGGCACCCGCTGAAGCGAGCCGCGGCTTTGAGTTTCTTCGATCAGACCGACAAACTCCGCCAGGGTGATTCCGGTCGCCTCCAGAATTTTGGCGATGCTCTCGGTCGAGGGCCAACGCAGCTTGCCCTCTTCATTCGAGCGTTTGCTGCGATTGAACGTGGTCGGATCCAGGCCGGCGCTTTTCGCCAGCCCGGAGGCCGACAGTCCCTTTTCCAGCGCCAGGCGGTCGATCGCCCGCCAGATATCCCCATGCTTAAGCATGATTTTCCTCCAAGCTGTGCATACAAGTATATGATCACATTTTTCTGACCTTGTCCCTAGGAAGCTCTTCATATTCCGCTTGACACAGGACTTAGTTCCGTCGATAAACGGACAACATGCCGCGTATTTGACGAGGCACCTAGCAATAGGAAGAGAGGGCAGTCCTAATGTCTAAAGAGCGCTTCACCCCCCGTCCCGTCTGTGCCGGTACCGGTATACCCTTTGATTGTGTTGAAGAAGCGTGGTTCTGGTTTATACAAGCTCAGGATGCCAGAGCGGCCGGAGCCCGGTTTGTCGCGGGACTCGGGAGCATTTGTCGTCCGTGCGAGCCGCTCGACGTGCTGAAGGTCGTGGATCGACTGTATCGGCAGCGCCGGTTGCTGCGGGATCACCTGCATGTACTGGCCCATTACGGCCGCCGATTGATGGCGCCCGATCCGACCCGGTCACGCGAACAGCGCGCGTCAAGTCTGTGGCAAGAAGCGCTGGCGCTGATCGGTCCGGTGCTGCGGACCAAGGGCATCGTGCAATGAGCGGCCTTGGCTCTGCCGCCGTAAACGACCCGATGCTGCGGGGCTGGGTCGTATTTTGTCACAACAGTGATCTGCCGTGGGTGCGCCTGCTTCGCCCCGGCTTCCGCCATTGCTTCGCCATGCTGAACGATGGCCGTCACTGGATCACGATCGATCCGTTGGCCCCGTTGATCGAGGTGACGATCCCGCCGGTGCCCGCCGATTACGACCTGCCCGGATGGTTCAAGAGTCAGGGTCATACCGTGGTCGCGGCCGCGGTTCGGCGCGGTCTGTCGCGCCCGGCGCCGTGGGCCCCCTTCACTTGTGTCGAGACGTGCAAACGCGTGCTCGGTCTGCACGCCCGTTTTCTGGTCACGCCCTGGCAATTATTCCGTCACTTGGCCGCGCTTGAACGGCCCGAGCACGCTTAAAGGAGATTGATAATGTCCAGCCTGTTTTCCTCGCCGAGACTGCCGAGTCAGGTATCTGCTCCCACCCCGCCACCACCTCCTCCTCCTCCTCCTCCTCCGCCGCCGCCTCCCCCTCCTCCTCCGCCGCCGCCTCCTCCGCCTCCTCCGCCCCCACCTCCGCCCCCACCTCCGCCCAAACCGGTGATTGTGGCGATCGCGCCTCCGCCGCCGGTCCAAGACCCGGTCGTCGTGGCCGAGCAAGCCGCTGTAACCCGCGAGCGCGGTATCGCCGGCACCATCGCGACCTCGGCCGGGGGCGTCCCCGCCGCCGTGCTGCCGCTGGTGGCCGGGTCAAACGGCACGGCGGGCAGCTTAGGCATCAATGCCTTGTTGCCGGTGCGCAAATCGCTGCTGGGAGAGTGAAGCCATGACCACCACCACTCTTCGACCGCCGGGCGATCCCGCCGCGCTCGACCCCGCAACGGTGCTGGAGCGCTATGTCGCCGCTAAGGCTCGGCGGGTGCCCTGGGAAGGCTATTGGCAGGAATGCTACGATTATGCGCTGCCGCTTAGCGTTAACGTGTCCGGCATCGGCCAAGCGGCCGATCGTCGGGGCGAGCGCCTGTTCGACGGCACCGCGATCGACGCCGTGGATCAACTGGCCTCCAGCCTGCTGGCCCAATTGACTCCGCCATGGTCGCGCTGGTTCGGGCTTGAGCCCGGCCCCGATCTCGGCGCCGACGAACGCGAACGCATGGCCCCCGGTTTCGAGCGGATGTCGGCTATCGTGCAATCACATTTCGACCGCTCCAATTTTATTATCGAGATGCATCAGTGCTTTCTCGAGCTGGCAACGGTCGGGACCGCCAGTTTGCTGGTCGAGGAAAACCCGCCGGGCGAGCCGTCCTGCCTGCGCTTTACCGCGGTGCCGATGGCGGAAATGGTGCTGGAGGAAGGACCGGGCGGCCGGCTCGACACCAGTTTTCGCCGCAGTGAGTTGAGTTTGGCCGCACTGAGCCGCCGTTTTCCGAATGCGGCGCTGCCCGATCCGGTTCGCGGGGCCGGAGCCAACGCTCGCTTTACCCTGATCGAAGCGGTGCTGCCCGACGGTCCGGCCTATCGCTATGTCGTGGTGCTGGAAAATGCCGGTTCCGGGCCGGTTGTTTTGGCCGAGGGCCGGTTCGGCCAATCGCCCTTCATCAATTTCCGCTGGCTGAAGGCGCCCGGTGAAAGCTATGGCCGCTCTCCGGTCATGAAGGCGTTGCCCGACATCAAGACCGCTAACAAGGTGGTTGAGCTGGTCTTGAAGAACGCGTCGATGGTGGTGTCCGGCATGTGGCAAGCCGATGATGACGGGGTGCTGAATCCCTCGACCATCCGGCTGGTGCCCGGGGCTATTATTCCCAAGGCCACCGGCTCGGCCGGATTGACGCCGCTGGCCAATCCCGGCCGTTTCGACGTCTCGCAGCTTGTGCTCAATGATCTGCGCGCCCGAATCCGTCATGCGCTGTTGGCCGACACGCTCGGCCCGGTCAGCGATGCCCGGATGACCGCGACCGAAGTGCTTGAACGCTCGGCCGAGATGGCCCGCTTGCTCGGCGCCACCTATGGTCGGCTGCAATCCGAGTTGCTGACTCCGCTGCTGCTGCGGGCCTTTTCGATTTTGCGCCGGCGCGGCGAAATCCCCGATGTTTCAATCGACGGCAGGCTGGTCGAATTGAAATACCGCTCGCCGCTGGCCCGGGCCCAGGCCACCCGTGATGTCGGCGCTACGCTGCAATGGCTGGAAGCCGCGGTCGGTTTGGGTCCGCAAGCCTTGGCCGCAGTCGATCTCGGCGCCGCCGCGCGCTGGCTCGGGGAAGCCTTCGGGGTTCCCGGGCGTTTGATTATTGCGGACGCTTCGGGCGCTGCTCTGCCGCCGCTGCCGTTACCCGATGCCGCGGAGGCGAGCCGTGACTGAAGCGTCCCGCTCCTCCGGGGCTCCCTTGTCGGGGTGGTCCTGGCTTTCGGCTACCCCGACCGTGTCGGGCAGCGACGAGCTGGCCCCGGCCTTTGCCCGCTGTTTCGGCAGCGGCGACGGCGCCCGCGTGCTCGGCCATTTGCGCGCCCTCACCCTTGAGCGGTCGATCGGGCCGGAGGCTCCCGACACCGCGCTCCGTCACCTGGAAGGCCAGCGACAGCTCGTGCTGATCATCCAGGCCCTGATCACCCGCGGCCGAGCGCGTCCGGCGCCCGAGCCGGCTGCGGCAACCGACCGCATTCCTTCCTTCTAAGATCAAGTCCCTTAAGGAGAGACCTCCCATGGCCCAAGACCTGCTAGCCGGCACCCCCGCTACTGCTGCTAAAACCGTGGCGCCCCCGGCTTCTATCGTGCCTGAAAAGTTTCGCGATCCGCAGACCGGCGAAGTTCGAACCGACGCCTTGTTGAAATCCTATCAAGAGTTGGAACGGCGATTATCAACGCTGACCCGGCCCGCCGCCGCCGGTACCGCCGCACCCGCCGACCGTACCGCGCTGCTAAAGGCGCTCGGTGTACCCGACAGCCCGACCGATTATCAGGTCAGCACCGATCACAATTTGTTCGAGGCCGACCCGGTGATCAATCAGCGCTTGCATGCCGCCGGTCTGACCCCCGAACAGGTCCAGTTGGTTTACGATCTTGCCGCCGAGCGCTTCATTCCGCTGGTTCAGGATATGGCCTCGCATTTCGAGGCCGAGCAGCAACTTAAGCACCTGACCGACCATTTCGGCGGCGAGGACAAATGGCGGGAAGCGTCGCGGCAAATGCTGGCTTGGGGCAAAAAGAACCTGCCGGATAGCGCGTTTCAGGCACTCTCCACCACCGCCGACGGGATCAAGGCGATTCATAAACTGATGGGCGGAACCGAGCCCGCCACGCTCGGCAATGGTGCCGCTGCGCCGACGGGCGGCACCGCGGCCGAACTGCATGCCCTGATGCGCGATCCGCGGTATTGGCGCGACCGTAATCCTGATTTAGTTGCCAAAGTCACCGACGGCTTTCAGCGGCTGTATCCGACGCAGTAAGGAGACCGGCGGGAAGGCGAATGCCATTCCCGCTCCTCTTACCCGTCATCCTCATTACCCGTCACCCCCGCTCCTCTTACCCGTCACCCCCGCTCCTCTTACTCGTCACCCCCGCTCTTCTTACTCGTCACCCCCGCTCCTCTTACTCGTCACCCCCGCGAAAGCGGGGGGCCAGCGTACCAAGAACTGGATTCCCGCTTTCGTGGGAATGACGAAGGAAGTGGGCGGAAATGACGAAGAAAGGGGGCGGGAATGACGAGGAAAGGGGGCGGGAATGACGAAGAAAGTGGGCGGGAATGACGAAGAAAGGGGGCGGGAATGACGAAGGAAAGAGGCGGGAATGACGAAGGAAAGAGGCAGAGGACCAGTATACCGAGAACTGGATTCCCGTCAACTCTACCCGTCATCCTCGCTCCTCCTCTCCGTCATCCTCGCTCCTCTTACCCGTCATCCTCGCTCCTCTTACCCGTCACCCCCGCGAAAGCGGGGGGCCAGCGTACCAAGAACTGGATTCCCGCTTTCGCGGGAATGACGAAGAAAGGGGGCGGGAATGACGAAGAAAGGGGGCGGGAATGACGAAGAAAGGGGGCGGGAATGACGAAGGAAGGGGGCGGGAATGACGAAGGAAAGAAGCGGGAATGACGAAGGAAAACGGTGGTGACGGGTAAAGAGCGTGCCGAAGAAGAGTAACGAAGAGCCGGCGGCCAGGAGCGAAACACCAAGCCGCTAAAACTTCAAGCCCCTGACCAGAGCAACCAGGGCCTGACGCGCCGCCGCCTCGGCGGCTTTTGCGTCCGTCATCTTTTTATTAAGCCCTTCCAGCCGGTCCTCCTGCTCGCCCAGCTTGGCCATGTAGCGGCGACCGATGTCGCTGCCCTGACCGACCGCTTGAAGATTCTGGCGCAGCCGTTCCTGGTCTTTATTGATGGCCTCCTGATCCTGCTCCACCTGCTCCACCACCCGCTCACGCTCGGCCAGAGCGGCTTTCCGCTCCGCGACCCCGGACAACATTTTGCGCAAATCGGCGGGCAGCTCGTCGGAATGCACATAAAGCCCGACTTGATCGACCGGCAGCTCGACCAATTCAAAACGCTCCTGGCGCGGATGAACCAGAGTGACCACAAAGCTGATGGTCTTGCCGGCCGGAACCTCGACCGTAAAGCGCCAGGCATCGGCGGTGACTTCCGGCACCGGACCGCCGGAAGCCGGCTCCCAACCGGCGCGGCGGGGGTGCTCGATCAGCATGCGGCGGGTATCTCTGGCGGAGCCGGCAATGGTGTAGGTCACGGCCTCGCGATCGGCCACCGCCAGTTGGAGCACGCCATCGACGATCCGGGCCCGGGCCAACAGACGGCTCTCGCTCGAGGAGCGGTCAACGGTCAGGCTGTGGTCGACGGCAAAGCTGAGCAGACGGCGCTCGCCGGCCGGCAGCATCGACAGCCGCGCATCGCCGATATAGGTGACCTCTCCTTTTTCGGTGCGCTCGTAAAGCGTCAAGATACCGGGCGGCAGCGCGCCGGTACCGTCATTGGATAGCCGCACCGCCGCCAACGGGTGGTGCGGCTCGGTCGAAGCTTGATAGAGGGCCAAGCGTTCGGCCGGTACCGCGCGGTTGATGATCGGCATCAAGAGTGAATGACCGTTGGCGACGCTGACCGGACCGGAATGGCGGAACAAGACTTGCGCTTGTGTTTCGTCGGTCTCGGCGGCGGTAACCCCGGCGAGCGGGAGAGCGGCACCACCGGGCGCAGGCGGCGGCGGTGCGGCGCTCGGCATGGCATCCGATAATGAAAGTCCGCGCGTGGCCATGTGCTTCGCCGCTCCGCCGGAGGCCTCGGCCATCGCGCGCGGCGGGGTCGGCGGCGGGGTCACCGCGCCTTGATCCACTTTAGGCAGCACCCGGCCGAACACCTCGACCGGGATTTCGGGCCGGTTGACGTAATAGGATTCGTAAAGAGCCTGGCGGAAGGTCACCGGGCTGCCCGAGACCACGGTCAGATCAATGTCGGTCCAATCCTCGCCCGACAGGTTTTCAAGCACGGCCCAGCCCTGAAGCCCGCTCTTTGCCGCATCGGTACCGCCCAAAGTTAAACGGTAGGCGGTTTTCCACAGCGGCGCCTCGATCACATAGGCGACCCGCACCGTCCGCGCGCCCTCGCCGGTGGTATGGAGGGTCAATTGGCGTCGTCCCTGCCCGCCATGACGGGCGATGCCGGCCAGCGCGTCGTCGACCTGTTTTTGCAGCTTGGGATCGGCCAGCCGCAGGGACTCGACCTCTTCCAGCATGACCTGACGCAAGCCGTCGGTGGCCATCACGGTCAGGCGGTGACGGGTGACGGTACCGCCATTGTCGGGTAGGCGCACCGGCTCCTTGGTTATCGAAACGATCCGTCCGGCCAACTCCTCATGTTGGGTCAGGACGATCTCCGCACCCTTCAGCGCATTCAAGAGTGCGACCGGTGAATCCAGCGCCGCCCGGTTAAACGGAAGCTCGCGGAACAGGTCGCGCATCGGCTCGCGGCCGGGCAGACTGATAGACCCGATTCCGCCCTTGTCGTCATAAACAACAATGCTTTTCAAGACATCATCGATCCGGTCGCGCGGCACGGCCAGCGTCAAATCGGTGTTGCCGGTTACCGCGGCTTCGTATTCGAAATAGCCGACGCCCCCGGTGGACAACAGCACCCGCTTAAGAGACAGCACCGGCTCGGCGGCGCTGCCTGAACCGGACCACAACAGCGCAAAAGCAAGGATAAGGGCGAAGGAGCGCATGGCGGAAAGCCTTTGGTTCATTAAATCTCGACAAGCTTAATCTAATCATCGGCCTTTGTCGATAAAGCTAAGGTTGAGATTGATCAACCAGAATATGACGAAAGAAAAGCTGCCACCGAAGTGGGATTGTGATAAAAGTTTATAACTAACTGCGGGTAGAGAGAAATCCTACTAAGGGAGAGCCCCATGCGTATACTGTTGATTGTCCTGGTCATGGCCCTATCGGGCATCATTACGCCGGTTCCCGCCAACGCCCAAGATTTAGGGGGTATACTCAGGCTGTTCCTCGGGGAATGTGAGCACGGAGACCGGGAATCCTGTCGTATTCATCGCATGTATGCCGATTGTGATCGCGGGGACCACAGGGCTTGCGAGGAAATCAGACGGGAGCGCTATCACGAGCGCAAGCACGAGTTTGAACACGCGCGTGGCCGTGATGAATTCATGAGAGAATCACGAGAAAGGTGCGAGCGTGGCGATCGTGAGGCCTGCCGACTTCACCATCTTTATCGCGAATGTGAACGAGGCGATCGCCGGGCTTGTGAAGAAGCCAATCGTGAGCGCAACTACGAACGTCGCTGAGATTGAACACTCCGTTTCGTTCTTAATTCGCCTTAAGATACTCGATCAGGGTGGCGCGCTCGGCGGGGTCGGGCACGCCCTTGATCATCATCGTCGTGCCGGGCACCAGCGTGCGGGGAGAGGTCAGGAAGGCATTCAGCGTGTCCTCCGTCCATACCGGACCGGCCCCGCGCAGCGCCCGTGAATACAAGAAACTCGGGACCGTGGCGGCCGCCCGCCCGACAACGCCGTGAAGCGACGGGCCGAGTTTGTTACGGCCGGGTTCGACCGCATGGCAGGCAAAGCAATAACGAGAGAACAGAGTGGCGCCGCTGTCGGCGGCGTGACCGCGTGACGGGATAAGTCCCGCGCCCATTACCGCAATGATCGAGAGCGCAGCGAGCGGGAAGCGGTTGCCTGTCAAAGTCATCTCCATTTGAGCAGTTGCGGCCGTGGCGATAGCGGTGAAGTTAGCGTAACATTCCGGACACAGACAGGGGAATCCGCAGCAAGCAGTCGGGCATTTACCTTGATTGCTTAGAATCAAGTGCGGTAAATCCGGAACCGATCGGGGATTCTACCTTCGTTTTAAGGGATGCGCGGACCGTCATGGAGCGCAGCGTGACAGGGATTAAGGGCTGGTTCGTCGCTGTGGCGCTGACTTTGATGTCGGCCGTGGTGTTGATGGCTGTGGGGGTAACGGCTGCGGGGGTGGCGCTGGCGGCCGATGGCTTGCCGCGGGTGGTCGATGTTCGGCTCGGCATTCATCCCGATAAAACCCGCTTCGTGCTCGAAGTCGGCGGCAAGCTGAGCTACCACGCCGCGGTGCTTGAATCGCCCTGGCGCATTGTCGTCGATCTGCCCGACCTTGCCTGGTCGGGTGCCGAGACCCCGCGCCCCGGCAAGGGCATCATTCGCAATTGGCATGTCGAGCGTCCCGGAACGGGAGCGTTGCGGCTGATCATGGATATCGGAGAACCGGTGCGGATCGGCGGGGCCGCCTTGTTGCCGGCGTCCGATGGCCATCAGGCCCGCTTGGTGATCGATCTGGAACCGGCCACGCCGGATTCGGCCCGGGCCGCCAAGCCGCGCTCCTCCGGCATTCCGCCCGCTGCACCCCCGGCTCCTCCGGTCGAGGCGTCGCCGCCACCCGCTTCCCCGCCGCCGCCGTCCACGGTGGCGATGCGCCCGGCTCCGGCTGAATCGGCTCCGGAATCGGCTTTGGTCCCGCCACCGTCCCCGTCTCCGCGCGCGGTGGCGCCTCCCGTTAAGTTGGCGCCGAGCAGTGGCGCCACTCGGGCCGCTTCCGCACGGGCCATGGCCGTTCCGCCGTTGTCGCCGCCGATCCCCGCGATATTGCCGGCGATATTGCCGGCGGGAGTGCCAGTGGGAGTGCCAGTGGGAGTGCCAGTGGGAGTGGTGGCCCGGGCGGCTCCGCGTCCCGAGTCGCCGCCCGCACAGCTGGCCTCGTTGTATACCCCTCCGCTTCCGTCCCCCCCGGTTCCGCAAAACGCGGTTCCGGCCAAACCACGCCGTGCCGGCAAGCCGATGATAGCGCTTGATCCCGGACACGGCGGCGTTGATCCGGGCGCGACCGGTATCGGCGGAACGCACGAAAAAGTCATCACTCTGGCCGAAGCCAAGGAGCTGAAACGTCAGCTGGAGGCCAGCGGTCGTTACCGGGTGATGCTGACCCGCGAGGAAGATGAATTCGTTCCGCTGCGCGAACGGGTATCGCGCGCACGCCAAGCCGGTGCCGATCTGTTCATTTCACTGCATGCCGATAGCATCTCCCGGCCGGAAATTCGTGGTCTGTCGGTCTATACCCAGTCCGACAAGGGCTCCGACCATGAGGCGGAAACGCTGGCGGCCAAGGAAAACCGTGCGGATGCCATCGGCGGCATCGATTTGTCGCGAGAAAATGATCAGGTTGCCACCATTCTGATTGATTTGGCCCAGCGTGATACCCGCAACCACTCACGTCGTTTCGCGGTTTCCGTGTTGCGCGAAGCCGGGCATGGCTTGCACCTGCTGCCCAAGCCGGACCGTTCGGCGGCGTTTGCGGTGCTGACCGCACCCGATGTGCCCTCGATCTTGATCGAAATGGGCTATCTCTCGAGTCCCGAGGATTCGAGTATGTTAACCCGAAGTGACCATCGTCAGCGCTTGGCGGGGCTTCTCGTCCGCGCCATCGACAGCTATTTTACCTGGCTGACCGGCGGAAGGCGTTTGTGAGGCGGTTCCGCCGCGATTACGCGATTGAGCGATAGATTTATTTTTGCACTGCGGTATAATTTTGTCTGGCGGTCGGCGTTCGGCTGCCGGCCCGGTGGGATGGTGCATGTACAAGCTTCTGCTCAGGCTGGGGGCGATTCTGTTCTTTCTGGCGATGGTCGGAATGGGCGGAATCTATTATGTCTTGCACCATTACGGCAGCGACCTGCCCGACTATAACCGGCTGGCCGATTACGAGCCGCCGACGGTGACCCGGGTTCATGCCGGTGACGGAAGGCTGCTGGCCGAATTCGCGTCCGAGCGCAGGGTGTTCGTGCCGATCGAGGCGATGCCCAAGCGGGTGGTTCACGCCTTTCTCGCGGCCGAGGACAAGAATTTTTACGATCATCCCGGTATCGATATTTCCGGCATTCTGCGGGCCGCCATCACCAATTTCGAGCATATGCACAGTGATCGCCGGCCGATGGGGGCATCGACGATTACGCAGCAGGTGGCGAAGAACTTCCTGTTGACCAATGAAGTTTCGATTGCGCGTAAGGTCAAGGAAGCGATCCTGGCGCTGCGGATCGAGCAGGCGCTGCCGAAGGACCGTATTCTAGAGCTGTATTTGAACGAGATTTTCCTCGGCAACCGCTCTTACGGGGTTGCGGCGGCGGCGCTGAACTATTTCAACAAGTCGCTCGATGAATTGACCGTGGCGGAAGTCGCCTATCTGGCGGCTCTGCCCAAGGCGCCCAACAACTATAACCCCGAACGCCAGCGCGAAGCCGCGATCGGTCGACGTAACTGGGTGATCGGGCGCATGGTCGAAGACGGCTATGTTCCGTCCGCCGAAGGGATCAAGGCTCAGGCCGAGCCGCTGGAAACCCGGCGCCGCGATGCGGCCGAAGTCTACACCGCCGAATATTATGCCGAGGAGGTTCGACGCGAACTGGCCAAGCTGTTCGGCGAAGAACAGCTGTACAAGGGCGGGCTGTCGGTGCGGACCCCGCTCGATCCGCGGCTCCAGGAGATCGCCGGGCGGGCGCTGCGCAGCGGCTTGATGAATTATGACCGCCGCCATGGCTGGCGCGGGCCGGTCACGCATTTCGCCTCGGTCGATAGCTGGGCCAAACAATTGGCGGCCGTGACCATGCCCAAGGGGGGCGAGGCGTGGCGGCTTGCGGTCGTGCTCGACACCAAGGGCGATGGTGCGGCCATCGGCTTTGCCGATAACAGCAAAGGCCGCATTCCCTTTTCAGAAATGAAGTGGGCCCGGCCGGCGCGGGATGATTCCAGGGTCGGCGCCGACCCGCGCCGAGCGGCCGATGTCGTCAAGGTCGGTGACGTCGTGATGGTCGAGCCCGAGACGACGGCGGAGTTTTTCGGGCTTCGGCAGATTCCCGAGGTTCAGGGCGGGCTGGTGGCGATGGACCCGCACACCGGCCGGGTGTTGGCGATGGCCGGCGGTTTCAGCTCGACCATGAGCCAGTTCAACCGGGCGACTCAGGCGTCGCGTCAACCCGGCTCCGCCTTCAAGCCGTTTGTCTATCTGACCGCGCTTGATAACGGGTTCACCCCGTCGTCGCTGGTGCTGGATGCGCCGTTCGAGTTCAACCCCGGTTTCGGTCAACCGATCTGGCGCCCGGAAAATTACCACCAGAAATTCTATGGTCCGACCCCGCTGCGCGTCGGCATCGAAAAGTCGCGCAACCTGATGACCGTGCGGCTGGCTCAAAAAGTCGGGATGGACAAGGTCAAGGCGACGGTCGAAAAGTTCGGCATCATCGATAATTTCCAGCCCTACCTGCCGATGTCGCTCGGTGCCGGCGAAACCACGGTGCTCCGGCTGACCACGGCTTACGCCATGCTGGTCAATGGCGGTAAGAAGCTGACGCCGGCCCTGATCGACCGCGTGCAGGACCGCAACGGCAAAACCATCTATCGCCACGATAGCCGTCCGTGTAACGGCTGTGCCGGTTTCCCCTGGAAGCCGACCGTGGAGCTTCCAGAGCTGCCCGACAACCGCGAGCAGATCGAAGACCCGCGCACCTGCTATCAGATCGTCAATATCATGACCGGGGTGGTTCAGCGCGGTACCGCCTCCAAATTGGCGGTATTGGGACGGCCGATGGGCGGCAAAACCGGTACCACCAATGACAGCAACGATGTCTGGTTCGTCGGCTTTACCCCTGATCTGGTGGTCGGGCTTTATGTCGGTTTCGACCAGCCGCAGACCTTGGGCGACAAGGAAACCGGCGGCTCGACCGCGGTGCCGATTTTCGAAAAATTCATGGTCGAGGCGCTGAAGGACAAGCCGCCGAGCCCGTTCCGGGTGCCGCCCGGCGTCCGTTTGGTTCGGGTTAACCCCGAAACCGGCCATCCGGCCGACCCCGGCGATAAAAAGGCGATTTGGGAGGCTTTCCTGCCCGGCACCGAGCCCGGTGGCGAAGCCGAACAGGTGCTGGGCGGCGACGAGACGGCAGCGGTCGGCGGCGAAGGCGTTCTGGCGCCCGACAGTGACCCCAACCTGGAAGGCATCGATACATATACCGGCAACGCTACGGCTCCGGCGGTTTCCGCAACGGGAGCGCCCTCGGTGCCCGGTTATGTTCCCTATGCTCCGCGCCCGACCTATCCGACTCCGCCGGCCGGTGTCCGCAGCGGGGGATCGGGCGGCACGGGCGGATTGTATTAGGCGTCTTAGCCTATGGATGGAAGGAGCCCGCCCTGTGGAGCCGACGCAAGACCGTGTTGTAACCGCCTGCCTGATCATTATCGGCAACGAAATTCTGTCGGGACGGACCCGTGACGCCAATCTTCAGTTTCTGGCCAAGCGACTCGGGGCGATCGGCATCAAGCTGTGCGAAGCCAGGATCATTCCCGATATCGAAGCGGAAATTATCGCGACCGTAAATGCCTGCCGTCCGCGTTATGACCATGTTTTCACCACCGGCGGGATCGGGCCGACTCACGATGACATTACAGCCGCTTGCGTCGCCGCAGCCTTCGGGCTTGCGCTGGAGCACCATCCCGAGGCGGTGGCCCGGCTGAAGCGTCATTACGGTCCCGAAAATATCAATGAAGCGCGCTTGCGCATGGCGATGGTGCCGACCGGGGCGGTCTTGATCGATAATCCGGTCAGTGCGGCGCCCGGCTTCAGCATCGGCAATGTCCATGTTCTGGCCGGTGTGCCGCTGGTGATGCAGGCGATGGTCGACGGGCTGTTGCCTCGTATGCGGGGCGGTCCGGTGGCGGTGGTGCGCACGGTCGCCTGCGAAATCGGTGAAGGCGTTTTGGCCGACGGTCTGGCCGCACTGGCCGCTCGATTCAGCACGATTGAGATCGGCAGCTACCCCTATTTCCGGTCGGGCTATTTCGGCGTCAGTCTGGTGCTGCGCGGGCTTTGTGTTGCCGAGTTGCTGGAGGCGACCGAAGCGGTCTGCGCGCTGGTGCGTGCGCTTGGCGGCACGCCGCTGGTCACCGAAGGCAGCAACGGCGATAACAATGGCGGCGCCGGGCCATGATTCCGGTCACCGCGCGGATCAGCCTCGACGACTCGGAGATTGAGGAAACTTTTATCCGCGCCTCTGGCCCCGGCGGCCAGAACGTCAACAAAGTCTCGACCGCGGTTCAGCTTCGCTTCGATGTTCGCGGCTCGCCGTCACTGCCCGACTCGGTGCGGCTGCGACTCGAGCGCTTGGCCGGGCGCCGTTTGACGCAGGACGGCGTGCTGATTCTGATCGCTCAACGCTTCCGCAGTCAGGAGCGCAATCGGGAAGATGCACTTGAACGTTTGCTCGTGCTGATTCGGGAGGCGGCAGCCCCGCCGCCGCCGCTGCGGCGTCCGACCAAACCGACCTTGGGCAGCAAAAAGCGTCGACTCGAGTCGAAAACCCGACGGGGCACGGTTAAGCGTTTGCGGGGCGATGCGACGGACGAAGGGTGATAAGGGCTCAGGAGAAAAACGCTTTTATCACCAATGATAAAGTTCCAGCCAGCATCACCCCGACCATCCATTTTATCAGATTGATTTCGCCCTGCACGCTGGCGAATCGCGTATCTATATTGCCGTTGACCTTGGAAAACCCAAGAGTCATATCGGAATCAATCTTGTTAAGTTTAACTTCAAGACCGACAAAGCGCGTTTCATAGGCCGCTACTGTCTCGGCTGCTTTGCGCGCCTTATCTTCGGGTGCCCCCGCTGCGATCAACGCATCGTATAACTCGGCGATCATCGTAGTCATGCATCACCTCCGGCAAATATCATAGTGCGCCCGGGACGGAGAGTCGAACCGGACAGTGGGGTGATAAACAAAAAAGGCGGGGTTTCCCCCGCCTTTTTCTTAGCAAAAACGCTGCTCGAATCAGACGATACGAACCGCGACATAGCTGCCGGGGGCTTCGTCCAACGCCGGCAACGCGCCGGTGCCGGGGATACGCGCCGGAATCTTAGTCGGAGCCGCCTTCTGTACCCACTTGGCCCAATCGGTCCACCAGGAACCGGGGTTCTGGGTGGCGCCTTGCAGGAAGGCGTCGGGGTTCTTGGGCAGCTTGGGGTTGGTCCAGTAGCAGTATTTGTTAGCCGCCGGCGGGTTGATGATGCCCGCAATGTGGCCGGAGGCCGACAATACGAACTTCACCGGACCGGTGAACAACTGGGTTCCGGCATAAGTCGAAATCCAGGGCGCAATATGATCTTCGCGCGCCGAGACGAAATAGGACGGAGTCTTGATCTTGGTCAGATCAATCGGCACGCCCTTCAGCGTAATACCACCCGGCTGAATCAGTTTGTTATTCTGATACATATTGCGCAGGTAGAAGCTGTGCATCGCCGCCGGCATACGGGTCGAATCCGAATTCCAGTACAGCAGATCGAACGGGAAAGGATCTTTGCCGAGCAGGTAGTTATTGACCACGAACGACCAGATCAAATCGTTGGCACGCAACAAATTGAAGGTAGTCGCCATCTGGCTGCCATCGAGGTAGCCGGTCTTGTTCATCGTTTCTTCGAGCATGGAAATCTGCTCTTCATCGATGAACACCGACAATTCACCGGCGTCGGTGAAGTCCAGCATGGTCGTGAAGAAAGTCGCGCTCTTGATCCGGTCGTCACCCTTGGCGGCCATATAGGCCAGGGTCGAAGCCAGCAGCGTGCCGCCCAGGCAGTAACCGAGTGCCGAGACTTCTTCCTCGCCGGTCGCCTGCTTGATGACATCGAGCGTGGCGAGCGGACCTTCGATCATGTAATCTTCGAAGCTCTTATTGGCCAGCTTCTCGTCCGGGTTGACCCACGACATGACAAACGTGGTAAAGCCCTGGTCAACCGCATACTTGATCAGGGAGTTCTTCTCGCGAAGATCCATGATGTAGAACTTGTTGATCCATGGCGGCACCACCATCAGCGGGCGCTTGTACACTTCTTCGGTGGACGGGTTGTACTGAATGACCTGGATTAGTTCATTTTGGAAAATGACCTTGCCGGGTGTCAAAGCAATATTCTTGCCGATCTTGAAGGCATCGTAATCGGTCATGCTGATACGAAGCTGGCCTTTGCCACGCTCCATATCCTTCAGCATGTTTTCGAGACCCTTTACCAGGTTCTCGCCGCCCGACTCGACGGTGGTGCGCAAAACTTCGGGGTTGGTGACCACGAAGTTGCTGGGCGCCATGGCGTCCACGAACTGCCGCGTGTAAAAATCGACTTTTTTGGCGGTCTTGTCGTCAAGCCCGTCAACATTGTGGACCGTGCCCTGTAACCAGCGCGCGGTCAGCAAGTAAGACTGCTTAATATAATCGAACAGCGTGTTCTCGTCCCAAGCAACATCCTTGAAACGCTTGTCGTCTTTGGCGGGAGCGATCATAGGCTCCGCTTCCTGACCGAGCAGGCGCTGAGTCGTCCGCTGCCACAATGTCATGTAGTCATGCCAGAGCGACATCTGAGCCTGAACCATCTTGGCCGGGTCAGACATCATCTTGGCAGTCATTTCAAGGAAGGCTTGACCGACATTGAACGGGTCGGAGGGGCCTTTGCCGCTCATCCCTTCGGTAGCCTGCTTGCTGAGGAAGTCGGTGACGAGCCGTTGGCTACGCTCGGCTATCCGGGCCATTGCTCGAGACATTTCAACCGGATCCGGTAGCTTCACTTCGGGCCCCTGCGTTTCGGCCATTGGAGTGTCCTTCTTAACCTTAGATTACACTGACTACCGCTTGTTCAAGCGAGTTGACGGGCGTTCCCCACGGGCGGTAGCGGAGTCGGGCTTGATGTGTCGAGTCTTTTCATACAACATCACGACGGAAATTTCATCGCCCGGATTCATCAATGATTTTCGGGGTCGGTTTCGGGGCCGTCGGGGCGGTCCGGGAGGGTGCGTGGTAACCTGCATGATAAAATCTCGTTCCGAGTCACGGTCGGGTTGTGCCTCGACGGCCCGGTCGGGAAGCTTGGCGTTCGTGGTTCTGACGCTGGCGTTGGCTTGGCCGCTGGCCGGATGCGATGAGCGGGTGCTCGAAACCGGTGTGACTTACGGTCATGTTCGGGGTGAATTGTTCGGTTTCGAACCGTTACCCGAGCCGGCACCGGCGCCGGTTCGCCGTATGAGCGGGCTTAATCCTGATTTTCCCGGCATCAATACCGTGCCGATGCGACCGGCCGCGCCGCTGACGGAAAAGCAGCGCCAACAGGTTCTTGATCGGCTCGCCTCCGACCGTGAATCCGGACATTTGGCCGAGGAGTTGCTGAAGGAAGTGGCGCCGCCGCCCCTGCCGGTGCCCCCGGCACCGGTGCCCCCGGCACCGGGGAGTACGAAGGGCTCGAGGGCTCCGGCTTCGACGCCGCCCCGGCCTTGACGCCTTTTGCGCAACGCCTCAGAATCGCCTCGATTCGCAGCGGGTGACGCAGTATCTACCCGAGTTCATCAGGCCCGTCAGGGCCGGATCGCAGGTTCCGGAGCACGCATGAGCGACCAAGAATTTCACCGTATCAAACGGCTTCCCCCTTATGTGTTTGCCGAAGTCAACGCCATGAAGGCGCGCGCCCGCGCGGCCGGCGAGGACATTATCGACCTGGGCATGGGTAATCCGGACCAGCCGACCCCGCCTCACATCGTGGAAAAACTGGTTGAAGCGATTCACGACCCGAAAACGCACCGTTATTCGAACTCTCGTGGCATTCCGGGGCTGCGTCGGGCGATTTCGGCCTATTATAAGCGGCGCTTCAATGTCGCTATCGACTCGGAGTCCGAAGCGGTCGTCACCATCGGCTCGAAAGAAGGGCTGGCCAATCTGGCGCAGGCGATCACCAGCCCCGGCGATGTCATCCTGACGCCCAATCCCAGCTACCCGATTCACCCGTTCGGCTTCATTCTGGCGGGTGCGGCTATTCGTCACATGCCGGTCGGCCGGGACTTCTCGTTCATGGAGCATCTGGAGCGGGCGGTAAAACACAGCGTGCCCAAGCCGCTGGCTTTGGTGCTGAATTATCCGTCCAACCCGACCGCGCATGTGGTCGATCTGGATTTCTACCGGCCGATCGTCGAGTTCTGCCGCAAGCACGGCATCTATATCCTGTCCGATCTGGCCTATGCGGAAATCTATTTCGAAGGTCCGCCGCCGCCATCGGTGCTCGAAATTCCCGAGGCGCGTGAAATCACCGTTGAATTTACTTCGATGAGCAAGACTTACAACATGCCGGGCTGGCGCATCGGCTTTGCGGTCGGGAACAAGAAACTGATCGGGGCGCTGGCCCGAATCAAAAGCTATCTCGATTACGGTGCCTTTACCCCGATCCAGGTCGCGGCGGCGGCGGCTCTCAATGGTCCGCAAGATTGCGTAGCGGAGATCCGCGCGCTTTACAAAGCACGCCGGGACGTGTTGATCGAAGGGCTGATGGTGGCCGGCTGGAATGTGCCGTCACCGCCGGCCAGCATGTTCGCCTGGGCACCGATTCCGCCCCGGTTCGCTCATCTGGGCTCTTTGGAGTTTTCCAAAATGCTATTGCAATACGCAAGGGTAGCGGTATCGCCGGGCATCGGCTTCGGCGAATATGGAGACAGCCATGTCCGGCTTGCGCTGGTCGAAAACCAGCAGCGCATTCGGCAGGCTTGTCGTAACATCAAGGCATTCCTTTCCAGCCCGCTCGCCGGGCAACTGGCCGAATCCGATGCCGAGACCCGGGCCGGGCTGGTCGCCGATCCGCGCAATAAGGTGCTGTCATGAGCGCCCCGTTACGGGTTGCCATCGCCGGGCTGGGTACGGTCGGCGGCGGCACGGTTACCTTGCTGAACCGGCAGGTCGAACTGATCGCGCGGCGGTGCGGCCGTCCGGTCCGGTTGGTGGCGGTCAGCGCTTTGGAGCGACCGGCCGGGCTTGATCTCGGCGAGGCGGCCTGGTTCGGCGATGCCGTCGCCATGGCGCGCGAGGTCGAGGCCGACGTGGTGGTTGAATTGATCGGCGGCGCGCACGGCATTGCGCTGACGGTCTGCCGGACCGCGCTGGAGGCCGGGCGCCACGTCGTGACCGCCAACAAGGCGATGCTGGCTTATCACGGAACCGAGTTGGCCCGTCTGGCCGAGAGCCGTGGCTTGACGCTCGGCTTCGAGGCGGCGGTGGCCGGCGGCATACCGGTGATCAAGGCGGTGCGCGAGGCTTTGGCCGGGAATCGTATTCTTGAGATACACGGTATTCTGAACGGCACCTGCAACTACATCCTGACCCGGATGCGGCGAGAAGGGCTGGATTTCAGCTCCGTGCTGGCCGACGCGCAACGGTTGGGCTATGCCGAAGCCGATCCCTCCTTTGATATCGACGGGATCGATGCCGCTCATAAGGTCGCGATTCTGGCTTCGGTGGCGTTCGGCTGTCCGGTTCGGTTCGTTCCCGAAAATGTCGAAGGCATCCGCCATATTTCCGCTATCGATATAAAATATGCGGAAATGCTCGGTTATCGGATCAAGCTCTTGGGCATCACGCGGCGCTCCGGCGATATCCTGGAACAGCGTGTCCACCCGTGTCTGGTTCCGATCGAGGCGGCGATCGCGTCGGTTGAAGACGTCTTCAACGCCGTGACCATCGTCGGCGACTTCGTTGACCGTGTGGTGTTGGTCGGGCGTGGCGCCGGAGCCGGCCCGACGGCTTCGGCGGTGGTTTCCGATCTGATCGACATTGCCGCCGGCCGTACCGCCGCGACCTTCGGCGTGCCGGTGGATCAGTTGGACCCGATCGAGCCGGCGCCGATGTCGGCGCGACGCGGGGCTTATTATCTGCGGCTGATGGTGCGCGATGAAGTCGGGGTGCTGGCCGGGGTGGCGGGGGCTTTGTCCGCCGCCGGGGTTTCGATCGCCAAGTTCTTCCAGGATGAACGCGCGCCCGGCGAGAAGGTGCCGGTGGTGCTGACCACGCACGATACCGACGAGGCCTCGATGATTCGGGCGCTCGAAATGATCGGCGGGCTCGGCCCGGTGCTGGAGCCGCCGCGGATGATTCGAATCGAACAGTTCTGACAATTTTTTCCAGTTAACCGGGGGACAAGAATGCCGCATCAGCTTAGGATGGACCGCAATCTGGCGCTGGAGGCTATCCGCGTCACCGAAGCGGCCGCTTTGCGCGCTTCCGTGCTTATGGGCCGGGGCGACGAGAAGGCGGCCGATCAGGCTGCCGTCGACGCCATGCGTACGGCTTTGAACGGCCTGCCGATCGATGGCACTGTGGTCATCGGCGAAGGGGAACGTGACGAGGCGCCGATGCTCTATATCGGCGAAAAGGTCGGGACCGGTAAGGGGCCGCGTGTCGATATCGCGCTCGACCCGCTTGAAGGCACCACCATCACCGCCAAGGGCGGTCCCAACGCGCTTGCGGTCATCGCGTTTGCCGATGAAGGCGGCTTTCTCAACGCTCCCGATGTCTATATGGACAAGCTTGCGGTTGGCGGCGGTCTGCCGGCCGGGGTGGTCGATATCGACGAGTCGCCCGTAGTCAATCTGCGCAACTTGGCAAAGGCCAAAAAGTGCGAGGTTGGCGATCTGCTGGTTTGCATTCTCGACCGGCCGCGTCACACCGAGCTGATCGCCAGAGTGCGCGAGGCCGGCGCCCGGATTCAGTTGATCACCGATGGCGATGTCAGCGGCGTGATCGCCACCTCACAACCCGAAAGTGGCGTCGACATGTATGTCGGTTCCGGCGGCGCTCCGGAAGGTGTGTTGGCGGCGGCGGCGCTTCAGTGCATCGGCGGCCAAATGCAAGGACGCCTGCTGTTCCGTAATGATGACGAGCGGGCCCGGGCGGCGCGCTGGGGGGTCACCGACCTTAACCGCAAATACAGCATTCATGATTTGGCGCACGGCAATGTCATGTTTGCCGCAACCGGGGTTACCACCGGCAGCTTCCTGCGCGGGGTTCGGCGCTTTGCCGGCGGGGCTTACACCCATTCGGTGGTCATGCGCTCGCAGACCGGCACCGTGCGCTATATCGAAGCGCACCATAATTTCGATATGAAAGTCAATCCGGCGAAGTAAAAGGCGTTACCGACGGCTCGAGTTTTCAAGTCGAGCCGTTGGTGATTTCTTAAAAAACGCCATAAGTAAATGCGGCGGTTACCCAGGGCACGAAATACGCGATCGGGTAAAGCGCCAGGAGAATCTTGTCGGCATATCGAATTTCCGCTAAACGCCCGGCGGCTTCGGCACGTTTGAAGTAAACATTCAACACGATCAGCAAGCTGCCCGCAACAAAGGCGCTGGCTAGAATCGTATCCATGAATGTAACATAGCCCAGCCGCGGCAAATCACTAGAAATTGTGAAGTTAAAGGCGATAAAAAGCAAAAGATGAGACCCGGTCACATCAATTCTTTTATCATAGTCCTTTAGCATGAAGGTTGCCCACGAGGTTACCAAGATTATCATCAAGGGCATGAAAATTTTGAGTATGTAGTACTTAAGATGACGCTTCACCTGAATGTGAAAAGAAAAGCGTGATTTCAGGTCATCGGTAATACTTACTCCGGTGCTGAATTTAGCAATGACCCATTCGTCAACCCCAACCTGCTTGCCGATAGCGTTTTTTATCGGGTCTTGTATGAATTTATAACGCTCGCTTGGATAAATTGAGTTGATATGAATATACAAGTTTTGTGAATCAAATGGAAATAACCGAAAGTCCATGTCCGGAGCTTGTAATGAGGCTGAAAAGCGTTCCATGTAACGCGCAGTTCCATTAGACTCGACCGAAATTAATACGCCCTGATTTGAGCGTTTTCCTTGTAAGTTAAAAATGATAAAATCCGGCCACCGTGCATGATGATCTTCAAGAAAATGACGAAACCCGATTTCATCAAAAGACTTGAAATTACACTGACATGATCCGGGACTGAAGGCATAGGTGGGATCCTGCCATTGCATTTTCAAAGTAGCGACAACGCCAAAGTTGCCCTCTCTCTGCGAAAGACTGGAGATCTGGTCCAATTGAATTGAAATATTGACTGGAATCGGCAATCGGGCCACGGCCGGTCCGTTATCGGTACTGTCGGTTTGGTTCGCAACCTCCGGGGCATTCGTGCCAAGCGTCAAACGGTACTTTCCAAAGGACTCGGGGCCGGCAGCGACGCGCACGCGATAGTCTCTGGCCGGAGCGCGAAAGTGATAGCGCAGGACCGCAATCCGGGGCTCGGTCGTGGCGGTAGAGACCGCCAGCATCTTCTGACCGAAATCAAGTAATTGAAGCGTCGGCGCCTGCTTGCCCTCAAGTGCTTCGATTCGTACGGTCAGCTCATCCTCGGCCTCAAAAGGATTGAGATTAAGAATGGCGCGGGGTCGGGTGCTCTTCAGTTCGCCCGGGAGTTGCTGAACCCGGTGTTCCGGCGGAATAAGGTCGGTGTGATCGAGGGCAAAAGCTTCACCGGTCGCCGCGGTACTTTGATTGATTTCAGTAACCGGATTAAGGCCGAGCACCAGTTGGAACCGGCCGAAACCGGGCTCGGCGCCCTCGCCACCGCTCTTGGGCACCGGCGCCCCGACCG
This sequence comes from Rhodospirillaceae bacterium, assembly GCA_037147415.1. GTDB lineage: Bacteria > Pseudomonadota > Alphaproteobacteria > Azospirillales > Azospirillaceae > BOG-933. The sequence continues at coordinate 45,816 of JBAWVF010000007.1, forward strand.
CAAGCACCATGAAATCGCCATCATGCGGAATTTCCGCCGCCATCGTGGCGTCGTAGTTGGTAAAATCGTCGGAATTCCACGCTAAAAAATATTTTTCGGCCAGTCGGACCATCAACTCGTGCGGGTCGCCGGATTCCGAGGTAACCCGTCCCGTTTCTTCATTCAGGTGCCGCTGAAAAGAGGCTGCGTCGAACGGCAGTGCCACCAGAGCCAGCACCGGGTTGAGATTGCCGGAGGTGCCATGGAGGTGGCCTTCGATCCGATCGCCGCGCCTTACCCCCTTCAACGGGTAGCCGACAACCGAAGCGCCGGGCTCGATCACCCCTTCCAGCACTTGCACCCCGCGTGTTGTGGCCGTTGCGGACGCTGTCAGCGCAAAAAAAGCCACCAGCACCGTCGCCAGTATTCGAGCGCTCGACCTTCCGACCATCACCCGCGTCTCCCCTTGATTCGACTTGCGGCCACCATAGCCGCTTTATCGATTCGGATGAAGCCGGTTTGCCCTGATCGGTCGAAAGCCCCGGCTTGACTTCCTACTGCTTTCGGCAGACATTTAAGCATGGGGGTGACTATGGACACGAACGAACTTGCGGCCACACTCGCGAAGCTGGTCGGACTGATCGAAACCGAGCGTGCCGAGAACATGAAGTTCCGGCAAGAGGCGCGCGCCAAGTTTGCCGTGCTCGAAGCCGGCCAGGCTGGCCTTGAGGCTGGACAGGCCGAGATTCGGACGGAGCTTAAGGTGATCAGCGCGCGCTTGGACGAGCAGCGTCAAACCATCAACGCCATGATCCCGACCCGGCTTGCCGCCGTCCCCGGTCACGAGGAACGGCGCGCTTCCTGATCTTTACGAACGCCCGCTATTCTTTCGGCCGCATATCGATGCAACGCACCGCTTTTCCGACGGAGCGTTCGATCGTATTCACCTCAACCATACGGACAGACGCGGAAATGCCGATCATGCCCTTGATATGGTGGGCAAGGTCGCGCGCGCACGCGGCGCGCGCGCGTTCATCGGCGCCGGCGGCAAAGTCCGGGCGCGGCTCGACCACCACTTCCAGATTATCGAGATGGCCCTTGCGGTGCAGCTCCAGCAAATAATGAGCCGACAGCCGCTTGTCCTGAAGCAGTAATTCTTCGATCTGCGACGGGAAGACATTGACGCCGCGAATGATCAGCATGTCGTCGGAGCGGCCGGTGATCTTCTCCATGCGCCGGAACGAGCGCGCGGTGCCGGGCAGCAGGCGGGTCAGGTCACGAGTCCGATACCGCACCACCGGAAAGGCTTCCTTGGTCAGCGAGGTAAAGACCAGCTCGCCATATTCCCCGTCGGGCAGCGGCTCGCCGGTGACCGGATCGACGATCTCGGGGTAGAAATGGTCTTCCCAGATGTGCAAACCGTCTTTGGTCTCGATGCATTCATTGGCCACGCCGGGACCGATCACTTCCGACAAGCCGTAGATATCGATCGCCGCCATGTCGAAGGTCTGTTCGATTTCATGGCGCATCGCTTCGGTCCAAGGCTCGGCGCCATGAATGCCGATCCGCAGGCTGGACGAGCGCGGATCGATGCCCTGACGCCGGAACTCGTCGCCGAGCGCCAGCATATAGGACGGCGTCACCATGATGATGTCGGGTTTGAAGTCCTGAATCAGCCGAACCTGACGCTCGGTCTGTCCGCCCGACATGGGAATCACGGTGCAGCCGAGCCGTTCGGCGCCGTAATGTGCACCGAGTCCGCCGGTAAACAGGCCATAGCCATAGGCGACATGAACGATGTCGCCGCGCTTGCCGCCCGACGCCCGAATACAGCGCGCGATCAGATTGGCCCAGGTGTCGATATCGCCGGCGGTGTAACCGACCACGGTCGGTTTGCCGGTGGTGCCGCTGGAGGCATGAATCCGCACCACCTGCTCGCGCGGGACCGCGAACATGCCGTAGGGGTAATTCTGGCGCAAATCCTGCTTGGTGGTAAACGGAAAGCGGGCAAGATCGCTTAAGTGCTTCAGATCATCGGGCTGGACGCCCGCGGCGTCGAAGGCTGCGCGGTAATGCGGAACATTGTCGTAAGCGTGTCGCAGCGACCGGCGCAGGCGCTCGATCTGAAGGGCGGTGATCTCGTCGCGGCTGGCGATTTCGATCGGTTCAAGGTCTTGCCTTACAGACGCTCCGTTTGCCACGCTCCGGCCCATCCCTGACTTGAGGTTCAGCTATGAGCCGCGTTTATGCCAGCCCCGCGTTCGGGTGACAACAGCGTTCCAAGCGGACCAGCTTCAAAGCGGGCCGGGTTAATGCTTGGCGTCGAATGGGCTCGGCTGCGGCGGCATCGGAATCATCGAAACCAAACCTTGGACGGCAACCCCGCTGATTACACCGATGCCGCAGCCATAGACCGCGTCGTGCAGCACTGCGGTGGCGGCGATATTCAAAGCGGCCATCATCGGTTTGAACAGGCTGAAGCCCCCGAACAGGACGCCGGTGATCGCGCAGTTCGAGACGAGTTGCTCGATCGTCATGGGCGGCATCTGTGCGCTTTGTTGCGCCACTTTCTGACCGGCTTGCGCCGTTCCGCTTGCTGCCGCCATCAGAAACGCCAGGGCCAATGCGCTCAAGAACAGTCTCATCCGAAAAGCCTCACAAAGATGGTGGACAGGCAACAGTGGATGAGCGCGACCATAGCGGATTTCGGGGGCGGAGGGATAGGGGCTCCGATCACAGTCGCTCATTACAGCGGGTCTGCATATTTCGGTTGACTTCGGGTAACGCCGGATAGCATTGCAATGAGTAGATGACCGGCGGGTGATGAATGATCGAATCGGAGGGAAAACGTCTCTTCCGATATGCTTGGTTTCGCTGGGTGCGGCGCGTGCTGCCGGTGCTGGTGTTCGGGCTGCTGCTGACGGGCAGCCTGACGCTTCGCCAGTGGAGGGCTGGCGACGAACAATTTCGCGGTCAGGCCCGGTTCAACGCCGAAGTCTCGGAAATTCGGGCGGATATCGAAGACGGGCTTCGCCATTATGAGCACTTGCTGCGGGCTGGCGAGGGCGTACTGACGGCTGCGGGAAGCGCGCTGGACCGGGCGGGGTGGCAACGGTTTGTTACCGCCCTTGATCTGAAAAACCGCTATCCGGGCGCCGCCGGTCTGTGTGTCGTCCTGCCTCTGGACGATCGCGAGCGTTCGAGCTTCGAAGAACGGCAGCGCACACACACGCCGGGTTTCGAGATCGTGCCCGACGGTATCCGGCCCGATTACCGGGTTATTACTTTGGTTGCGCCCGAAGGTCGGACAACACGGGCGGCGGGCTTTGATGTCGGCACCTTGCCCGCTCATCAGGCGGCACTGGAGCGCAGCCGGGACACCGCCGAATCGATCCTTTCCAATCGGCTGGCGGCGCAAGCACTCGGCGAGGCTTCGGCGGACTTCGTGCTTTACCGCGCGCTTTACCGGGATGGCGTACGCCCGGCCGGGGTAACGGAGAGAAAGGACGCGCTGACCGGCTGGGTCGGAGTCCGCTTTAATCTGGGCGCCGGTTTTAAGGCGGTTGCGGACAGTCATCCGGGAATTGATATCGATATTTATGACGGCGAAACTTCCGATCGAGACCGGATCATTTATGACAGCATTGTCGAAGAAATCGGGCGAACCGATATTAGTGAACAAACTCACTTCTCGCAGCGAATAAATCTGTCGATGGGCGGGCGGAGTTGGCTGTTGGTCGCTAATTCGAGTCGAGCCTTCGATGCTTCGGTGATCGGAAATGAATCGACAGTGATTTTTTACGCCGGCGCGCTGTTCAGTTTGCTGGCTGGCCTCGTCATTTACGTGTTCCAGGGCAGTCGGGATGGGGCGCTGGCTTTGATCGAGGACGCGACCGCGAACTTCAATCGGAGCGAAGCGCGCTATCGCCGGGTTATCGACACCGCCGTGGAAGGCTATTGGGAGCTTGACGCCTACGGTCGCACGATTGCGGTCAACGAGGCGTTGTGCCGGATGCTCGGCTATCGGGGACAGGATTTCTTGGGAAAGACGCCCGACGACTTCGCCGAGAACCCGAACCGAGGGGATTTTACCGCTTTTTTTGCCGCAAGTTCCGCCTCGCCCCGATGCAGCTTTGAAATGATGCATGCCTATCGGGTTAACGCACACACCCACTAGATGTTGTGTGCTTCCAG
>JBAWVF010000008.1:0-49238 GCA_037147415.1 Rhodospirillaceae bacterium
TTCTGGAAAATACTATATCTAGTGGGTGTGTGCGTCAAGCCGATAGGCATGCTTCGGCGTAAAGTGTTGACCACTTTGCTTCTCCAATAGGCCGTAAATGTCAAGAAATAGTACAGCATTATCAGGCGCGCGTCAAGTATAGTAATGTGACAAAGTCAAATTAGACAAAGAGCGAATGCGACGTGTCGCTTCGGCACCATCCATAACCGGCATTTGCATATCCATCAGAATCGGGTCGAAGTGATGATTTGCCGCCGCCTCGAAAGCCTCCAGACCATTTTCAACCATCATGGTAACCTGATAATTCAGCTTTTCCAGGCCAACCTTGACGATTATACGGTTAATCTTGTTATCCTCAGCCAGCAAAATATTCAGCTTATGCCGCCCGTTCGGCAGCGCCGGTGTCGGCGCGCATACCGGAGACAGCGATTGCCCGAGCCTGTTTTCTTTTAAGACTACCTTTCTCGACCGGACATGTAAACCGAAACAGGGAACCTCGCCCTGGGTGACTGGAGACCGTAATTTCCCCGCCCATCAGCTCAACCAAACGCTTGCAGATGGCAAGGCCCAACCCGGCACCGCCAAATTTCCGCGTCGCTCCACAAGCCTTTTGCGAAAAAGAACAAAAAAGGTGCAAGGTCACTTTCAGCAATGCCGATCCCGCTATCCTCAACTTCGAACATTAAGAATAAGCGACCACTAAAATCATTTTGATGCATTTGCACCGTTACACGTCCATTTTCCGTAAACTTGACCGCATTGCTAACCAGATTGCCCAGAACCTGCTTGATCCTGGTCGGATCCCCCCTCACTGAGAGCATAATCATCCCGCCGGCATTAAGGCTGATTGAACAACCGTTCTCTTCGGCCTTGGGCCAGAACAACCACACCGTGTCGGTTGCCAGCACCATTGCGTCAAAGGAAGCGTACTCCAGGGTCAACCGATCGGCATCAATTTTTGAATAATCGAGAATGTCATTAAGAATAGATAGTAGCGTGTGCGCCGACGAACGCATGGTCTCAATGTAAAGCCTCTGGTCCGTATTGAGCGGTGTTTCAGACAGGAAATCGCCCATCCCGATAACACAGGTCAGTGGCGTGCGCAATTCATGGCTCATCATCGCAAGGAACAAGGATTTAGCACGGTTAGCGACTTCGCCCTGTTCCTTGGCTTGCTGAAGATCACATTCTCGCTTATGCAGAAGGCTCGATGCTTCCTGTAACGCAGCCGCCACCTCGGCGCACTCGGCAAGTGAGAAATCGGGAACAACCACCGGCTTGCCATGCCCGAGTGCTGTCGCCGGTTCGATAAGCGCCTGAATAGCTTCGGCTATTCGGCGTGCCAGCCCGGAGGCCATGCCAATGCCGAGCAAAGACAACATGACGACAACAACAATGTCCCAACGAAACCATTGTTCAACATCGGCTATAAATTGTGTCTTTGCTATACCAACACCGACCATCCACCGGGTATTGAGTGACCGGCTGAAAGCCATGATTTGTGAAACATCTTCAAAGCTTTTATTTTCAACCGTTCCCTCATTAGTTTGTGCGGCCCGTTCTCGTAATGCCGGCCGCGCCAACTGTCCGATAAATTTCTCGGGATCGACGGTTCTAGCCGCAACAATGTCCTTGCTATCCAAAATAAAACCGAGCCAACCGGGCGGCAAATGTCCACGCAACAAAACCTCACCAAGGCTCTCTGCCAGGAAAGTCATAGCCAAATCATAAACAACCTTATCCTCTCGAAATACCGGAATATCCAGGCTAACCAGCGGCCTTTTTGTCACAGCCCCCCAGAACAAGTCCGAAATTTGCGGCTTGCCTGTCGCAAAAATGCTCTTGACTACTGAAAGATTAGTGCGTAGCGGCAGCGATTCACCGAAATTGCGATAGCTATTGACAACTTGCTGACCGGCCGCGTCGGCCAGAATGATATCGGCACCGGGAAAATAGGGCAAAACATTACGGGCATGGGCATGAAACAGGGCCAGATCATTGGCGACAAGTTCGGGCGAACTTGCCAGAACCTGTACAACCGACTATACCCTGGAGAACTCACGATCAACCATCAAGCTAAGCGCGTGGACGGTGTCAATCATGTGGCGTTCGGTCATCGACCGCTTAGCCTGATAAGTATAATAAAGCATACCGCCTGACGCGACCCACGCCGGGATCACGCAAGCTAAGACCAGCAAGGTCAAACGGGACCGAATCGTATGGGGTTCGGTTAAACCGGTCTGAAGTAATAAAAAAGCAGACTGCATGACAGTCACCCGGCGACAGTTTCTGTACAGTGCAGGTTTAGTGCCTTCGATAGAACCTGCCAATCTATTGGCTTAGGCACCACATCATTTACTCCGACCTGCAAGTAGCGCACACGATTCTCAGTCAAAACATCCGCAGTCAAGGCCAGGATAGGAATTTTATTCTTGGGAAAGGGCAGCGCTCGAATGGCTAAAGTTGCTTCCTCGCCATCCATCACCGGCATCTGCATATCCATCAGCACAATATCATAATCTTTGGCAGCAACCGCATTCAGAGCTTCACGCCCGTTTGCCACCGCCGTCACGGTATGGCCCGACTTGCTAAGCATTGAGACCACCAACAACTGGTTGATCCGATTATCCTCGGCCAACAAAATGTCAAACCGACGCGCAAATTGTTCTATATCGGGTAGGGTCGGGCGTTCGACTTCAGACCTCGTAACAATTTCAAAAGTCAAGGAAAACCAAAATAAAGTACCTATTTTCGGTTCACTTTCAACCCCGATGCGCCCGCCCATCAATTCGACCAACTTCTTAGAAATTGCGAGCCCGAGACCAGTACCACCGAAGCGTCTGGTCGTGCCCTGCTCCGCCTGAGTAAAAGCCGAGAATAACTGATCGATCTTATCCCGGCTAATTCCAATGCCGGTATCTTCAATTTCAAATATAATTTTTGCTCCTCGGTCGGTTTTTTTATTAACCTGTAGCCGAATACTGACGGTCCCCCGCTCGGTAAACTTAATAGCATTACTCATCAGGTTAAACAGTATCTGCTGGACCCTGATCGGGTCGCCGACAACCAGAGCTGGAACATCATCCGAAATAACCAGTTCAAGATGCAGACCTTTAGCCGTTGCGCCGGTCTGCCCGACATCGACAACCTCCTGCACCGACTCACGCAGAGGAAACACAACGGTTTCGATTGCAACTTTACCGGCTTCTATTTTTGAAAGATCAAGAATATCATTCAAGACAGTCAAAAGTGTTCTTGTCGCTGACTTCAGAATCCTGAGATAACCACTTTGCTCTTCCGTCAGCGGCGTTTGTTGCAATAAATCAGCTGTTCCCATTACACTGGTAATCGGGGTCCGGATTTCATGGCTCATTGTTGCAAGAAATTCCGACTTAGCCTTTGCGGCATTTTCAGCATCTATTTTTGCCTGCCGTAGTTCTTTGTCATGGGACTTGCGCTCGGAGATATTACGTGACGAGGCATACAGATAAGGCCTGCCGCCCAGATCAATACCGCACGCATTGATTTCGGCATCAAATTCAGAACCATCACGGCGACGATGACGGGTTTCAAAGATTGCTGGAACCTTTATCAACTCTTTGATTCGAGGAAGTAAGTCTTCGCGTGAAAACACGACGTCCCAATCACCGACCGACAACGTGCGCGCTTCATCTTCTGAATATCCCAACATATCCAGAAACGAATCGCTGCACATCACAAGATTACCCTCTTCATCCAGAAGATGGACCCCATCGCTGGCAATCCGCAGCAAATTGCGAAAGCGTTCTTCTGAACTACTGACTTGTTGCAGCATACGACGTCGATCGATCAAGTGATGGGCCGTGCTGAAACTAATCAGGGCAATTAAGAGAAACAATCCTCCCCCCAAAAAACGCGATACAGAAAGCATTGGTGTTGTTCCACCCCAACCATTTTTCGGAATGGCCGCCAGCCTCCAAGTGCCATGGGGAAACTCAACATCTAACTCAACCGGTTGCTCGGAGAATATCTTTGGATCACCACGAATCATGTCACCCTTATGGCCCAAACCATCGCGGCCACGGATAGCCAGTTGAATCCGCAACCCGTCCCGATCCAAGCCTGCTTCGTCATAAATTTGTTGGGTATCAAGTACAATACTAACTAAGCCGAACAGATGACTGGTCCGCCCGCCTTCATCCGGAAGAAATACCGGCTCACGAACAATTAAACCACTTCCCCCCTGCATTAAATTTATCGGACCATGAACAACCGGCGTTCTGGTCTCAATCGCACGCTTTACAGTCCCTGCATGTGTAGCAATGTTTGCCAAATCAATACCAACCACACTTTCATTTCCTGCAAGGGGATACATTAAGTCTATTTTCGTACCGTGACTTACTGAAATATTACGAACTGCCGAATACCCACGCAATAAAACCTCTGCAACTTTATTAAATACATCAAGAGACACATCACCATGAGCAACAATTTGTGCCGCCATACCCCGGGTTCGGATCATCGGTGCGGTTAGTGCGCGTTCCAGCCGAAGGCGAATCACATTCAAAATATTCTCAACGTCAACACGTTCCGCTTGCTTTTGGGTTTGTCGTTCCGCTTCGTCGGTTTTGATCAAAAGAATCCCGGCCGTCAGCGTTAACACGGTAGCCAGAATATAGGGTATTGCCAGTGGCCGCCGGCTTTGCACCACAAACGATTGGCCGGGATTCAAATCAGCCGATTCAAGAAGGGATGAGCGCTGAATAATGGCTCCGGAAACTAATAGCCATGAAATAAAAGCTATCAACAAGCTGATAGCAGCTCCGGATGCTTCCAGCAAAATCACCTTGCCTTCAAAAAAGCTCTTATCAAATTGATATTGAGAATGAACAATAACCGTCCAGTAATGGTCTCCAAAGACCAATTTTTTCTTTGAAATAAAAGTTGGCTCTTTTTTATGTGTTATAACAGGGTCAATATCATTATCATAATGATACATTATCCCATCTTGATTGACTTCGTCACCATCAAATATCATTACATCCAAGTATATTCCATTTAATGTCACACCATCCCCAACAATGTCCTTCATGAAGTCATTCATCCGAAACGGGGAATAGACCCAGCCTGTTAAATTATTCCAGCGCTCCTTGGCCGTTATTGTTGATGAATTGCTTCGATAGACCGGGTGATACATCAGAAATCCGGATTGGATATCGGATTCATCCTCCTGTACCAGCGTCACTTTACCGGACATTGTAATTTTGTCGTCGGTACAGGCCGCACTCATGGCTGCCCGACGCACCGGTTCTGAAAACATGTCAAAGCCGAACGCCCGAAGATTGCGGCCGGTAAACGGCTCAAGATAGGTAATTGAAGTATATAAGTCCCGCTGTCCGGGGGGCCGAATATTATAGCCCGGAAAACCTTCGTGTTTGATCGCTTCTATATGAGCCGGCATTTCCTCCGGCTTTATCAGGCGCGAGAAACCAACCCCCTCAGTCCCCGGTAATGTTTTATCCAAATTAAGAGATTCAATATATTTATGCCATTCGTCCCGACCGACTTCCTTGTTGCTGGCAAAAAGACCCGCACCCCCCCGCAATACTAACCCATAATTGCCCAGACGTTCATTAATTCGGCTGTATATTTCTTGAGAGCGAATTTCGAATTCCTGCTTCAGTGAACTAAAGGCCGCTTCTCTCTGAGATTCCCCCAAATTATACGCGATTGATAAGCCGACAACCAGTACGAAAGCAGGAATTACCTGTATAGCAAGCGATTTAATTGGTGTTGGCAACCACCGCTTTACCATAATCCGCATCCTCAATAAAGATTATCATCCTGTCCTGAAGATTCCAAACCCGGACAGGCTGACCGTAGGTCGGTGAAGAATTTCGTATAGCTACACCTTTTGTAGACTCCTTGCTTTTATGTAGGATACTCCTAAAATTATTAATATTTCACCCTCATGAAATTGAACTCGATAAATTTCCTGATCTATTCAGTGAGCTTTTTCCTAAACGCCGTGATACATGAGCCAGTCAAGCAAATGCTTCCACCCGTCTTCGGCCGGTTCCCGTCGGTAACTTGGTCGATAATCGGCATGAAAGGCGTGAGGGGCGTCGGGATAGACTATTATTTCCGCTTCCTTTCCCGCATCTTTAAGTCTTTTGCGCATCATCTCGATCGTATCAAGCGGAATACCGGCGTCAGCTCCACCATAAAGACCCAAAACCGGGGCCTTAATCTCGGTGGCAATGTCGAGAGGATGGCGCGGGGTGTTTTCACTGACCGGTCCAACCAGCCGCCCGTACCAGGCAACCCCGGCCTTGAGTTGCGGCGCATGAGCGGCATAAAGCCACACGATCCGACCGCCCCAACAGAAACCGGTTATGGCAAGGCGATTGAGATCACCGCCCAATTCTCCGCTCCGGGCTGCCGCCGCATCCAGGTCCGCCAATACTTGCGCATCCGGGACCTTGGGCACGATGGTTTGCAAAATACTCGGGATATCGGGCAAAGTCTTGGGATCGCCCTGGCGAACATACAATTCGGGAGCAATCGCCAAATACCCCTGTTTCGCCAAGCGGCGGCAAATATCCTTGATGTATTCATGAACGCCGAAGATTTCCTGAACCACCAGCACGACCGGCCATTTGGTCCCCGCAGCCGGGCGCGCCACGTAAGCCGGAACCATGGTCCCGGCCGAGAGAAAACTCTCCATGCCTTCCTTTAGCTCACTGCTGTCGGTAACAATCACTTGCGCGCTGACCGGTTGAGCCGACAGCGCAAATCCCGCCACCACGGTTGCCCCGACCAGAAAGTCCCGGCGCTTCACACACAGTGAATCCTGAAGGCTTTCAAGCTCCCCAAAATTATTTGGATTTCCCATGGCACCCTCTACTGTGGTTGGTTATTACAGCGCCACCTCGGCGCTACTCTCGATCACCGGCAACAAAATGGTAATTATTGCCCCCCGCCCGACACTGCTTTCTAACACGATATGCCCGCCCCAGTCCTTAACGATGCCTTCAACCACACTTAGCCCGAGACCGGTCCCCCGGCCAACCGACTTGGTGGTAAAGAAAGGCTCGAACACCCGGTCCCGAATCTCGGCCGGTATCCCCGGGCCGGTATCCTCAACCATAAGGCGCAGAGCATCACCGCTCTCGATCCCGCAGACCCGGCGTTCATCACCGTCAAGCTTGACCCTGTGTAACGAACAGCGAATGGTTCCGTACTGCTCGACTGCTTCGGTTGCATTATTGAACAAATTAACGACGATTTGCGATAACTCGCCGGCATTGCCGAGAATAGATGTATTCGTGTCGGAAATTTCGGTCTCGATCACCACCGACGGCGGCAAAACTTGGCGCAGCAGCTGTATACGCTCGTTCACAACCTCGCCACAACGAACCGGCCCGGCCGATGGCGTCATTTGACGGGCATAGGTCAGCACGCTACGCACGATCTGCGCCGCCTTCCAACCGCTTTCATGGATCGTGGTCAGGAACAGCTTCAAGGTTTCATCGTCTTCGGGCACGCGCGGCAGCGCCATTTTCGAAAGCATGACGATCGGCACAAGTAAATTATTGAACTCGTGAGCAACCCCGCCCGCTAGTTGCCCCAGGCTTTCCAGTTGTTGGCGACGACGTTCCGCCGCCAGCCGCTGCCGTTCCTCGGTAATGCGGGTGGCGGTGCCGAGATAACCGGTAAACGTGCCGTCTTCGCCGAACATGGGAAAACCGCTAAGCCGCAGCCATTCCCGCGCACCGCCGGGAATCTGCACCGGCAGAGCGCAATCCCGAAATGGAGCACGCTCTTGCAGAGCCGCCAGCAGCCGGGGACCGTCTTCGGCCACCGACCTGGGATCGATAATCTCGTCGAGGCGGTAACCGAGCGCACCGCTCAGCTCCCCACGGGATTCACCGCCTTTGCCGTGAACCATGGCTAATCCGAGAGCAGAGTCGCTTTCCCAAATACTGTCCGAAGTCAACTCCAACAACACGCGCAGACGCTCGACGGAGCGGCGCGTCTTATCATCCTCGATCATTGATGGTACGGGCATGTTCAACCGAGCCCCAGGCAGATATATTTGATCTCAACGAAGTCATCGACGCCGTACCGGGAGCCCTCGCGCCCGATGCCGGAGTGCTTAACCCCGCCGAACGGAGCCACTTCGGTTGATATAAGTCCCTCGTTGACACCGACCATGCCATAGTCCAAGGCTTCGGCAACCCGCCAGATGCGCCCGGCATCCCGAGTATAAAAATAAGCGGCCAATCCGAACTCGGTATCATTGGCCATGGCCACCGCCTGCGCCTCATCGGAAAACCGGTAAAGTGCCGCCACCGGCCCGAAAATTTCCTCGCGCGCCATGCGCATGGCCGGAGTGGCGTCAATCAGCAAGGTCGGGCGATAGAACGTACCGCCGCGCTCGTGCCGACCGCCGCCGATCACAAGCACCGCCCCCTTGGTAACGGCATCATCGACCAGTTCGTCAACCTTGGCCAGCGCCGCGGCATTGATCAACGGGCCTTGCTGGACGCCGGGCTCGGTACCGGGACCGACCTTCAGCGCGGCGATCTCCCGGCCAAACCGTTCGGCAAACGCATCAAAGATGCCGTCTTGCACCAAAAAACGGTTGGCACAGATGCACGTCTGGCCCGAATTGCGATACTTCGAGGCCACGGCGCCCTTGACCGCAGCCTCCAGGTCGGCGTCGTCGAACACGATAAACGGCGCGTTACCGCCCAGCTCCAGCGACACCTTCTTAACAGTGTCGGCCGATTGGCGCATCAACAGCTTGCCGGTCGCGGTCGAACCGGTGAAGGACAGCTTGCGCACGAGCGGATGGGCGGTCAACACGCCCCCGACCTCGGCCGGGCGGGCGGTGGTAACGATGTTCAGCACGCCGGGGGGAAACCCGGCCCGAAGCGCCAAAGCCCCCAAGGCCAGTGCCGATAACGGGGTATCTTCAGCCGGTTTTACCACCACCGTGCAGCCGACCGCCAGCGCCGGGGCGACCTTGCGCGTGATCATGGCCGCCGGGAAATTCCACGGTGTGATCGCCGCAACCACCCCGATCGGCTCTTTGAAGGTCAGGATACGCCGTCCGGCGATCGGGGTCGGGATAAGATCGCCGTAAACCCGCTTGGCTTCTTCGGCGAACCACTCGACAAAGCCAGCGGCAAAAGCAATCTCTCCCCGCGCTTCGGCCAGCGGTTTGCCATTTTCCAGCGTCAGCAACAGCGCCAGATCATCCTGATTGGCCAGAATCAATTCGTGCCAGCGCCGCAGAATGGCGGCGCGCTCTTTAGCGGTGCAGGCGCGCCAGCCCGGAAACGCCGCGGCTGCGGCTTCGATCGCCCGTTCGGTTTCAGCCGCCCCGAGATCGGCCACCCGTGCCAGCGTCGCGTCGGTCGCCGGGTCGGTCACCGGCATCACGCCGCCGTCATCGGCATCGATCCATACCCCGTCGACTAAAGCCTGCTCCAGCAACAGCGTGCGGTCTATTAATGCGCTAAGGGGGCCGCTAAGGGGAGTATTGGCGATCATAAGCTTGTCCTCCTGAAGAACCGATCGAGCGTGAGCGCTTTGTCACGCGAAACCGGGGCGGGCGCAAGCTCCGACACTCAGAAGTTCGCTCGAACCGCCTTAACCACCGCCAGTCCCGCCGCCATCGCCGCAACAAAAATCAGCGTGCCGGTTGCGCCCGCCGACAGCGAAGCCAAGGCAGGACCGGGGCAGTAGCCGGCCAGCCCCCAGCCGACCCCGAATAAAGCCGCACCGAGCAACAGGCGGGAATCAATCGCCTTGGGCGCGGGCAACGAAAAACTTTCGGCCAGCAGCGGCCGTCCGCACCGAAAAACCAAGCGATAGCCGACGAACGTCACCGTCACCGCACCGGCCATCACCAGCGCCAAGGCCGGGTTCCAAGCCCCGGCCACATCAAGAAAACCGATCACCACACGCGGATCGGTCATGCCGGACAACGCCAGCCCGGCTCCGAGCAGAACTCCGGCCAACAGCGCGGCAAGTATCCGGGCCATTTCTGCGCCTTTCCTAAAACAAGTGGCCATTCTTAAAACAAGTGGCGAGTGAGAAACACGGTAACAATCGCAGCGGCCATAAAAGTTAACGTGGCTGCAAATGAACGGTGCGACAACCGGGCCAGCCCGCAGACACCGTGACCGCTGGTGCAGCCGCTGCCGAGCGCGGTGCCAAGTCCGACCAACAGCCCCGCAACCGCCATGCCGCCGGGCGAGAGCAGCGGCGGCGGAATCACCGCACGTCCAAGCATGACCCCGGTCAGCACGGCCCCGGCCGGCAACCCAAGTAAAAACGCCAGCCGCCAGCCGGCGTCCCTTAGCGGTTCGGGGGGCAGTAATCCGGCCACTATGCCACTTATCCCGGCAACTCGTCCGTTGAGAGCCATCAACAGCACGGCAGCCAGCCCGATCAGGGCCCCGCCGGACAAAGGCGCCAGCCAGTCCATTTTCTCTCCCGCAGTCCGATAGCCGAGAGGTTGCGTAACTACGAACAGACGCCTAGAATGTCAAGCGTTCAGGCCATGACCCACCCGAAACCGGCGGAGCTGTTCCATGATTCAAAATGTTGGAAAGATTGATCGTATTTTACGCGTCGTCGTAGGGCTGGCGCTGCTGTCGCTGCTGTTCTTTGCCGAGGGTAGCTTGCGTTGGCTGGGTGTGGCCGGTCTGGTTCTGGTCGTGACCGGGATATTTTCGTTCTGCCCGGCTTATAAGCTGATCGGTTTTAACAGCGTGAAGGGTTGCTGCTGCAAGCACGATTGAACACGCTTCAAGTTCCGCTGAAACTTGCCGAATACCGCTCGGCAAGTCTCGGCGGTCTGTTTTTGTCGATTCGAACTTTACTTTTTCTATAGTAGAGTTGTATTTTGTTCATAAATAACTCTGTTCTTGCCTTCACGCTTGGCGCGATACATGACATGGTCAACATAAGCAATAGCGTCATCGATGTTTTCAGGCAGTATGTGAAATTCGACAACCCCGACGCTGAAGGTAACCGGCCATCCCCTGTTTTTCATTTCCTCATCAAGTTTTGAAACGCAACGGTCAATAACGGCCTTTAATTGAAGACCTGATGTTTCAAAAAAAAATACAATAAATTCGTCACCACCGAGCCGAACCGGTATATCACCCACTCTGATCGTGTCCAATATTGATTCTGCTATAATGCGCAATACCTTATCGCCGGCCGCATGCCCGAAATTGTCGTTCATGCCCTTAAAATTATCACAATCGAGAAACATGATTGACATCAGTCGACCATGCCTCCTCATTTCTCCCAGGATAATCGGCATCACATCATTAATGTATTTTCTACTAAACAGCGATGTTAAACTATCATTCTGTGCATTTGATGTTACTTCAGCGACGAATTCCTTAAGCGATAAAACTATTATATAAATCAGGATAATTGCGAGCGTGCTTATTAAAAGGTTAATATAATCATAGCTATGATTAAAATCAGGCACTTTGGTCTCATACCATAAAATTAAAAATCTGGTTATTATTATAAGTATTAATATTTTAATACTGGCTTCCTTGTGAGTCATCCACGCGACAAGGGCGACTAACACAATGTATATTGATGCAAATTTTGTCGAATATCCCGTCAAAATATCGGCATAAATAAGTCCAGTTGTTAGTATAATGCAGACTACTGTCTTCTCAACAACAGAATTTTGTTCTGTTTTATAAGCGTTTATTAATAATTTTTTTAATACATTGTGCATTGGACTTCTCAATCTCAGGTCGCTTACCACCACACGTGCCCGGAATACCTTGAGGGAGCCCGAAAATGGGCTCCCTCATAAGCTGGCAGTGACCTTTGACTATAAAATTGCAAGAGGCCCTTTGAAAATCAAGGGCGCACAAAAGCTGCCGGGTTCAAATAATACTAATATGCCGATAAACCGACCCTTGGTGATGATCCGACCGAATTTGCGGCTTGGCGTGGTTGCGCCGCGCTGGAGGGTCGGTTAAGATCGGCCCCGTGTTAACCGGAACGGATGTGATCCCGTGTTTCGATTGAGAAGTCGTTCCCTGAGCAGTGCCTCGTCAGTTCGGCCGTCAAAGCGGTTGGCCTCGGCATTGGCCCTGTTGGTCGTGATGCTGGTCGGAGGCGGGGTCGCCTTCCTGGCCACCACTGATTTGTCTCCGCCGCTCAAGACCTTGGAAAAGGTTCTGCCCGATGAGCGCTTCCCGCGCTAAAACGGCATCATGGCTCAGCCTGATTTCGGGGCTCGGCATTATATTGGCGCTGGTCGTGAGCGCAGGCGGAGCTTTGGCGTCTACCCTGGCGCCCCCGGACGGCGCCGGCGTGTTGAGCGAAAGCGCGGGCGGTCTCGGTGCCGATCTGTGGGTCGGCACACCGTTGGCGACGGCGCAACGCCTGCTGGCGGAATTGCCGGTCGCTTCTCCCTCCCCTGCGCGCCAACGACTGACGACGCGCCTGTTGCTCAGCTCCGCAGAGCCGCCGATCGGCGATGACGGCGGCTTTGTTTTGGCCGCGCTACGCGTTGCGAAACTGGCGGCAATGGGCGATGCCGCCGGAGCGGTCAAGCTGGTGGCCGCGATTCCCGGCGCCTTCAGTGATGCAACGATCGCGCGCCATTGGGTCGAAGTCCAATTGGTGCAAACCCCCGATGTGCTGGACTGTGCCGAGGTGGCCAAGCTTGGCCCCGCCTTTACCGCCCTGACCATCGCCTGTCAGGTTGCCGCGAAAGAGGCGCCCGCGCCGACACGAACAATGCCTGCCGACCCCGGCGTAGCCGAACTGATCCTGGCGCACGCGGCCGGGCAGTCGGTTTCAGCCGAGATGCTGGCCGCGATCCGCGATCCGCTGCGACTGGCGCTGATCGGACGGGCAGAGGCTTCGGACCCGGACATCCGTCTGCTTGCCGCCGAGCGGGCGACCGCCGCCGGAGCCCTGACCGAAACCGACTTGGCGGCGGCTTATGCAACGGTGCGCTTTGCCCCGGCCGCACTGGCCCGGCCCTTGTCGGCCGGCGAGACCGGAGCGCGCGCTCGCGCCCTGGCTTATCAGGCGACCATCCGCGAGACTGCGCCCGCCGTGCGCGCCGAGTTGCTGCGCCGCGCTTTCGAACTGTCGGGGCCGGGGCTCGGCAGCGCGCCCCCGGCCGAAGTACCGTTGACGCTTTTGCGTAAATTGCCGATTGACGAGTCGACCGGCTGGCTGGCTCCGGTGGCGATCAAGGCGCTTGCGCTCCGCGGCCATACCGAGGCGACCGCGCTCTGGTTGAAGGCGCCGCACACACCGGAAGAATCCGCGGCGCTCGGACGGCTTTGGCCCTTGACCGCCCTTGCGACGGAGGACGGCAACGCCGCCGGGGCTGCGGCTTGGCTGGATGCCGCCTTGCTCAGTCCCGACCCGGCCCGGCGGGCCAACGTGGCCGACATGGTCGCTTTGCTGCAAGCGGCCGGAGTGACGCTGCCCGAGAATGCCCGAACCCGACTCAATGAAGCCGCGACCGCCACGGTTTTACCGCCGCTCGGGCTGTGGCAGGCGTTCCAGGCCGCAAGTGCCGCCCATCGCATCGGCGAAACCGTGTTGACCACTTTGGCCCTGTATGGTGATGGCGGCCCCTCGACCATGGCCGCGGTGGTGCAGGCTCAGATTATTACCGGCTTACGTGCGGTCGGGCTGGCGGCCGAGGCGCGCGCTTTGGCCCGCGAGGCGATCGCACCTTTGCTTGATTGACTGATGGCCGCAGCATACCAACCGCCACCCGAGTTGGACGCCTTCCTGGATATGCTGGTGGCCGAGCGTGATGCCGCCGTCAATACCCTTGAAGCCTACCGGCGCGACCTGAAGCATGCCGGAGCCTGGCTGGCCGCAACCGGGACCGAACTTACCAAAGCACCGACCGACCGGTTACGCGAATATCTCGGCTCGCTCTATGCGGCCAAGGCGGCGCCGAGTTCGGTCGCACGCCACTTGTCGGCACTGCGCCAATTCTACCGCTTTTTATGCTCGGAAGGCTGGCGGCTTGATAACCCGACCTCGGTGCTCGACAGTCCGACTGCGGTACGGCCCCTGCCCAAGCTGCTTGAGGAAGACGAAATCACGCAACTGGTCGACTCGATCACCGCTCTGGAACAGCCGACGGCGCTGCGACTGTTGACTTTGCTCGAGATGGCCTATGCCAGCGGTCTGCGCGTATCGGAGTTGGTCGGCTTGCCGCTGTCGGCGCTGCCGCGCGATAAGCACTGTCTGATCATACGCGGCAAAGGCGGCAAAGAACGAATGGTGCCGCTGTCGGACCCGGCCCGGGCCGTGCTGGAAACTTGGCTTGCCACGGGGCGAGCAACATTCCTGCGCGCAAAAGACGGCAAAAGCGCAAAATTCCTGTTCCCGTCACGGACGGCGGTAGAGGGCCACCTGACCCGCCGACGCTTCGGCCAAGTATTGAAAGAATTAGCGGTGAAAGCCGGGATTGATCCGAAACGGCTCAGCCCGCATGTGTTGCGCCATGCCTTCGCCACCCATCTGCTCGAGCACGGTGCTGATTTGCGCAGCGTACAGAAATTGCTCGGCCATTCCGACATCTCGACCACGGAAATCTATACGCACGTCACCGGCGACCGCCTGAAACGGGCGGTGATCGAGCATCACCCGCTGAGTACGGAACGCAAACCGGCCGAAGACACCGAAAAAACTTAAAGAATTTCGAGCACTTTTTCCGGCGGGCGTCCGAGTACGGCACGATTCCCGACCACCACGATCGGGCGCTCGATGGTGCGCGGGTTGGCGCACATGCCGGCAATCAGATCGTCATCACTTAAGGAGGGGGCATCCAGACCGACCTCGGCCGCCTCTTTGGCGCGCAGCAATTGCCGGGGAGTCAGCCCCAGCAAGCCGAGCAAACCGGTCAAAGTCCGGCGATCGGGCGGCTCTTTCAAATACTCGACGATGCGCGGCTCAAGACCGCGGCTGCGCAAAAGCTCAAGCGTCTCCCTTGATTTACTGCATTTCGGATTGTGATAAATGACAGCCGTTGCGACCATGTCCGGGCTCCGCTCCAAGGGTTGCTGCAACCGGTTGTAGCGAGGACCGGGCGAGCGGGCAACTGCCCCCGGTTCAAATAACCGCAAAGATCGAAATTGTTCACGCACCGGAAAAGCGTTAAGCTCAGCGCGGCGATGCTGACGGTCGGCCTCGGTAGTTTGCCGTAGTGAGAAAGGTTCCGGAGCAGGGTATGACTCCTCACGAGTTGATGGCGGTTCTCGATAAACATGAACGATGGCTGAAAAAAAAGCAGGGTGGCCAGCGCGCCATGCTGGCCATGGTCAATCTCGAGGGCGCCAATCTGACCAAGGTAAACCTGGAGTCGGCAAAACTGTCGGGTGCCAATTTACGAATGGCCGATCTTTCGGGCGCCAACCTCAGCAATGCCGACTTGTTCGCCGCGTTTCTGACCAAGGCCGACCTGAGCCAGTGCAATCTTTTCCGCGCCGATCTGCGCGGTGCCCACCTGCGGGGCGCCAAGCTTAAAGGTGCGATCATGCGCGAAGTCGATCTGCGCGGCGGGGCCTTGCTGTCGGGCGGCGGCTCCGGGCGAGGCAACAAGGGCGTGGATTTCATTCGATCGGACCTGACCGGGAGCAATCTCGACGACGCTTCGCTCAACAATGCCAACCTGTCGGGGGCGGACCTTACCGACTGCACCATTTCCGGGGCCGATTGCCAGGGCGCGCTGATGAACGGCGCGACCATGGCCCGCGCAATGATGAAAAACTGCAACCTGACAAATGCCGACCTGCGCGGATGCAATTTCAGCGGTGCCAATCTGTCCGGCGCCCAATTATGCAATGCCAACCTGACCGGCGCCGTACTGGCCGGAACCAGCCTGCGCAATGCCGATCTCGATGGCGCCAAGCTTGAAGGTGCGGACCTGGGCGGTGCGGACATTACGGGCGCCAATCTCGCCCGATCTGCCGAAAACTACTCCCGCGATATTCAGGATGCGCTGAAACAGCATTTTACCTGGATCAATACTAATGGTGCCAGCGGATCACGTGCCGATCTGGTCAATCAGGATTTAAGCCATATCGATTTATGCGGCGTTAACCTGAGCGGCGCCAACCTTAGAAGTGTAGATTTAAGCGGAGCGCGTCTGCGTGAGGCGCTGTTAATCATGTGCGATATTTCCGGCGCTAAAATGGCGGGCGTCGACCTGACCGGCGCCATCCTGGATGGTGTCAATTTATGCGGGTCCGATCTTTCCGGCGCCCATCTCGATGGCGCCAGCATTGCCCGAGTCGATATCAAGGGGCCCGACGGCAAGCCGACCGGACGGCTGTGGCCAGCCAATCTGACCAGTTGCTGCGTGGTTGGCGCGTCACTGATACGCACAAGTCTGCGCGGTGCCAACTTGGCCGGCGCGGACTTCACCTCGGCCAATCTGTCCGGCGCCATTCTCAGTGATGCCCGTATCCAAGACACCAAGTTTCTCGGGGCCAATCTGTCCGGCGCCAGTATGCCCGATCCACCGGATGATGACTAAAAAAGTTATCGTTACTGTACGTTGCTAAAGGTCAGAACCAGCTCATCATCGACAACACTAAGCCGGCGCTCGCCGCTATTGGGCAGAGAGACCTTTTTATAAAAACAATAAAGCAAAAGAGTTGCCATCAACTCGTGAGAGTCGATACTCAAGAAGGTCGGCTCCACTCCGAAGTCCTGCAAAGCAACAACCGCATCAACGGTCAGGTCATGCTCGGTAAAGTGAATTTCAACCGAGCGCGATTCAGGCACGGTAATTCCGTTGCGCTCACGGAAATACATGACCGCCTTCAAAACATCAGCCCGACTAAAATACAGATGGCGAACATCTCTCATCGGAAAAAGCCCGGCAATTCACGGCTCGGTGTACAAACTCAACGCCAAGTGGATCAAGGCGGTACCGACCGGCTTAAGTTTAAACATCCTTAATAAGATATAGCAAGCGCCCGGAAAGAGCCCGGCGTTCCCCCCGGATCGCGCAGACGGAGAAGCGGAGAAAAAACCACACTGCGAGTCGCGCCATAACCCCGAGCCGGTGCGCTCACCAGGAGCAATTCCGACGCATTTGACCGGTCCCAGGGCAGCTCATAATCCAGAGACCTGTCATTTCTTACAGGGTAGAGGTTGGCATTCCGATGCCCCGCCCGCGACAAAACGTCACACATCGCCTTTGAATTCAGCACCCCGTGTATGCGCCACTCAACAAATCGGCTAGGCATTGGCAGCTTTGCTGTTCTGCCAAGGACAATATCGGATTCATTGTTTATAGTCCGCGCGTCTGCCGGTGCGTGCGCTGCGCCGGGATCGCCCAAAGAGAGAGAAAGCTGATGTCGAACAACGCGCATCCATCCGGTGCGGGCGCTGCCGCGGCTGACGGCGGCGGCGACGCAACGCGCCGGAATTTTATTTATCTGACCACAGCGGCGGTCGGTGCCGCCGGCTTGGCTGCCACTGCTTGGCCCTTTATCGACAGTATGAACCCGGCGGCCGACGCACTGGCGTTGGCCTCGATCGAGGTTGATATCTCCTCGGTTAAGGTCGGGCAGTCGATCACCGTGCAGTGGCGCGGCAAGCCGGTGTTTATTCGTCGTCGCACCCCCGACGAAATCAAAGCTGCCGAAGCTGTTAACATCGCCGAACTCCGTCAACCACAGGCCGATAAAGACCGGGTACAAAAGACCGAATGGTTAATCTTAGTCGGAATTTGCACGCATCTCGGTTGCGTGCCGCTGGGTCAACAACCGACCGACCCGAAGGGTGAGTTCGGCGGCTGGTTCTGCCCATGCCATGGCTCGCAATACGACACATCCGGCCGCATCCGCAAAGGCCCCGCGCCTCAGAATCTGGCCGTGCCGAAATACACGTTCCTGAAAGACACGCTGATCAAGATCGGCTGACCGGTCCTTCAGCTTGGGAGACGTCAAGATGGCTCACGCCTCGAAATTCAAAAATCCGATCATTAATTGGATCGATACCCGGTTACCGCTGCCCTCGCTGCTGCACCATGAATATGTCGAGTTCCCGATGCCGCGGAACATCAACTATTTGTGGGCATTCGGCGCGATTGCCATGATCATGCTCATGATCATGATCGCTACCGGCCTTATGCTGGCAATGCAGTATACTGCGAATGTTAACTTGGCATTTGCGTCGGTCGAGCGCATCATGCGTGATGTTAACTATGGTTGGCTCTTGCGCTATCTGCATGCCAACGGCGCAGCGTTCTTTTTCATTGCCGTTTATATCCATATATTTCGCGGTCTTTATTACGGCTCTTATCAAAAGCCGCGCGAGCTGGTCTGGATTCTCGGCGTTATCATCTTCTTGTTGATGATGGCGACCGGCTTTCTCGGCTATGTCCTGCCCTGGGGCCAGATGAGCTTCTGGGCCGCCACCGTCATCACCAACCTGTTCTCGGCCTTCCCGATCGTCGGCGATCCGATCGTGACCTGGCTTTGGGGCGGCTTCTCGGTGGACAACCCCACTCTCAACCGGTTCTTCGCTCTGCACTTCCTGCTGCCGTTCGTGCTGCTGGGTGTCGTCATGCTGCACGCCTCGGCGGTTCATATTGTCGGGTCCAACAATCCGTTGGGCATCGACATCAAGGGCCCGCAGGACAGCGTCCCGTTCCATCCCTATGTCACCATCAAAGATCTGTTCGCAGCTTGTCCGTTTCTGCTGCTCTATTGCTATTTCGTGTTCTTCGAACCGAACACCATGGCGCACCCGGATAACTATATTCCGGCCAATCCGCTGGTAACACCGTCGCATATCGTGCCCGAGTGGTATTTCCTGCCGCTCTATGCCGTGCTACGCGCGATTCCCGACAAGCTAATCGGTACGGCTGCGATGTTTGCCGCAGTGTTGGTACTGTTCATCTTGCCGTGGCTCGATACCTCGAAGGTCAAAAGCTGCGCGTTCAAACCGGTTTCGCGCTTCTTCTTCTGGGTCTTCGTGCTCGATTGCATTATGCTCGGCTTCTGCGGCGCCAGCCCGCCGGAAGGGATCTGGGTTATCTTGTCTCGGCTCGGCGCCGTCTATTATTTCGCGTACTTCCTCGTTCTAATCCCCGTGCTCGGCAAAATCGAAAAGCCGCTGCCCCGGCCGGCAAGCATTTCCGAGTCGGTGTTGAAGAACTCCGGCAAGCCGATGGAGAAGGCGTGATGCGATCCATGAAAACTGTCATCTTCGCGGCGGCATTGGCGTTCGGGTTCGCCGGAACGGCCCTGGCCAATGAAGGCGTTGAATTACCTGAGCAAAACTGGCCTCATGGCGGCATGTTCGGCTCGATCGACAAGGCGGCGGCCAAACGCGGATTCCAAGTTTACAAGGAAATCTGCTCCAACTGCCATTCGATGAACCTGGTACCTTACCGCGCATTGCTCGGTCTCGGCTTCACCGAAGATGAAGTCAAAGCAGAAGCGGCGTCGCACCAAGTAACCGACGGCCCCAACGATCAAGGCGAGATGTTTCAGCGGCCGGCGCTGCCGGCCGACCGTTTTGTCAAGCCGTTTCCCAATGAACAGGCAGCCCGGGTCGCCAATGGCGGCGCTCTGCCACCGGACTTGTCGGTGATCATCAAGGCCCGGCACAGCGGTGAAAACTATGTGACCGCCCTGCTAACCGGTTACGAGGAAACCCCGCCAGCCGGTGTGACCGTGTTGGAAGGACGGTACTATAACAAGTACTTTCCGGGCAATCAAATCGGTATGCCCAAGATGCTGAATGATGACGGCATCGAGTACAAAGACAAGTCGGTAAAACCGACTGCGAAGCAGCAGGCTATGGATGTGTCTACCTTTCTGACCTATATGTCGGAACCGACACAGGATGAACGCAAACATCTTGGCCTTCGGGTCATGCTGTTCTTGTTTGTGTTTTCAGGGTTGATGTTTGCTTGCAAGCGCGAATTATGGCGCGACGTCGGTCACTGATCGGGGTCGATCGAAGAGAGTCGGGAAAAAGGGCGCCCCATCGGCGCCCTTTTTTTTATAGCCTTTTGGGGAGGTGACGAACAGCTTGCAACCATGGCATTATGCCTCGTTATACAACCGGACCGGTGATAAAGGGTGCCATGACCGTAATGAAGCTGATCGACGTACGCATTGCGGTCGCTCCGGTTGCGGCGGGGATGCTTGCGTTGTTTGGTTGGCTGGTGTTTGCCGAGCGGCAGGCCGTTATGGCTCCGTGGCGCGAAGACCTGTTTCGCTTTGGTCCGGTGGTGTTGGGACTGGCGTTTCTGGTTGTTTTTCAGGCTTGGTTCTACCACCGCCGGACCCGAAACGGCCATGATCGAAAGCGCATCACGGCAAGCACCGAAGCCACGGCCAGCACCGAGGCGGCCTTACAAGCCAGTCGCAGCCGCAACGCCGCCATTCTTGCCGCCGCCGCCGATGGCATCATCGCAATTGATGCGACCGGACGCATGGAAACGGTCAATCCGGCGGCCGGACGTATCTTCGGATATGACCCGGCGGAGATGATCGGGTGCACGGTCGGCATGCTGGCACCGCCGTCTTTACGTTGCGACCATGAGCTTTTTTTCGCCCGTATTATTGCGGCCGGCACCGCCGGAGAAAACCTTAAGCGTCAAATTACCGCCATGCGCCACGATGGGAGTGAATTTCCGCTCGAAATCGCCATCAGCACGCTGGAGCAGCCCGGAGGCACGCTGTTTATTGCCGTTCTGGCCGACATCACCCGCCGCAAGGAAGCCGAAGCCGCCCTGCGCGGCGCCAAACTCGACGCCGAAGCGGCCAATCAAGCCAAGACTCAGTTCCTGGCCCATATGAGCCATGAATTACGCACACCTCTGAATGCCATCATCGGCTTTTCCGACATGATGAAGCACGAGATGATGGGGCCGCTCAGCCCGGTTTATTTGGACTATGCCCGCAATGTTAATGAAAGCGGCCGCAAACTAATTGCCATTATTGACGATTTGCTTGATGTATCTCGACTTCAGCTTGGTAAATTCACCCTCACGGACGGTGAAGTTGATCTGCATAGTGCGGTCGCCGGCGCTCTGGCAATGATGCGGCAAAATGCCGAGGAGGCCGGTGTTGAGATGACTGAAAGTGTCGACCGCCTGCTGCCCAAATTACGCGGCGATGCCCGGGCGATCCGGCAAGTACTGGTCAATCTCATGAGCAACGCGGTCAAATTCACCCCGCGTGGCGGCTCGGTTCGAATCAGCGCAGAGCATGCACAAGACGGCCGGTTGCTCCTGGAGATAGCGGACAGCGGCCCGGGCATACCCGCAGAGATGATAGAGCATGTGCTTGACCCCTTCCATCAAGCCGACGCATTCCGCGCCAGCAAAACCCGTGGCATGGGCTTGGGCCTGCCAATCTGTCGTTGGTTGATGGAGTTGCACGGCGGCTCTCTGACTATCGAAAGCGTACCACCGCTTGGCACCACGGTCATTGCCGGGTTTCCGGCCGACCGGGTTTTTAATATTTAATTAATGTTCGTTTTATATTTTTGCATCTTTTCATTAATTGTAATCATTGACTTCTAACCTGATCAGCGCTATGAAAAGTTGTCCTATCTACAGTATCATTGACCGGCGCAGTGGGGTTAGCAATGCTTAAAAATTTACCGATCAGTCTTCGTTTGATGCTTATTGTTGGCGGATCTACTCTCGGCATGGTTGCAGTTGGCATGATTGGCCTGCTTGATATTAAACAGTCGATGATGAATGATCGCAAGGATACGCTTAAGCTGCTTGTGGAGGCAGCCGAGACCTGCATCGGTTCTTTTGCCGAACGGGCGCACGCCGGAACCATGCCGGTTGAAGAGGCAAAGACAGCGGCGCTGGACGTATTGAAGCATTTTCGCTTTGACAAGACGAATTATCTATTCGTGTTGGACGCGTCGGGAAACATGCTTATGCACCCGATTAGTACGAAGCTGATCGGCACGAATATGATGGCCTCCGTGGACAAGGAGGGAACGAAATTTATTGAGCAGTTGGTGGAGGGGGCGCGCAACCCGGAGGGTGGTTTTGCCCGTTATGTTTGGCCGAAAGCGGGCTCCACCGAACATTTGCCCAAACTAAGCTTCGTGCGTGGTTTTGCCGAGTGGGGTTGGATGATCGGCGCCGGAGTCTATATCGACGATATCGACGCCGCATTCCGGCGGGATGCCACAACCATGGGGTTAATCGGATTCGCGGTCATCTTCCTGGTTTGCGTTGGCGCCGTTATAATCGGACGCGGCATCACCCGGCCGCTGTCGGCAATCACAGGGCGCATGGATGGACTATCCCGGGGCGATCTAAGCATTGATGTCCCCTTCACCGGTCAGCGCGACGAGGTCGGAGCATTAGCCCGCGCCCTTGCCGTTTTCAAAGACAATGCCCTGCACTTGGAAGATATGCGTCGCGCCCGGGAAGAAGCCGATGCGCGCGCGGCCGCCGAACGGCGTCAAGCCCTCATGGAGATCGCCGATCAACTGGAGTCCAGCACCGGAGACATCGTCGGCTCTTTGTCCCGGGAATGCCGGGACATGGAATCGACTGCCCGTGACATGTCATCTCTGGCTGAAGAAACCAGTCACCAAGCAATCGCCGTCGCCGCCGGTTCGGAGCAGACCAGCTCGAATATTCAATCCGTGGCCTCCGCCACCAATCAATTGAGCAGCTCGGTCGATGAAATCAGCCGACAGGTTGCCCATTCCTCCATGATTTGCCAGCAAGCGGTTCAACATGCCGGCGTAGCCAACCGACAGGTCGAAAGTTTGAGTGAAGCCGCCGACCGAATCGGTGAAGTGGTGCGCCTGATTACCGCCATCGCTGAACAAACCAACTTGTTGGCGCTGAATGCAACCATCGAGGCGGCACGCGCGGGCGAGGCCGGCAAGGGTTTTGCCGTGGTCGCCAACGAGGTCAAGGCGCTCGCGTCCCAAACCGCCAAGGCTACCGAGGAAATCACCGCTCAGGTCGCAACTGTTCAATCGGTTACCGCCGGAACCGTGACCGCCATCGCCGAAATCGGCGCGGTGATCGAACAGGTAAACGAGATCAGTACCGTGATCGCCTCGGCGGTCGAGCAGCAGGGGGCGGCGACCAAGGAAATCGCCCGCACTGTCGAACAGGCCTCTCACGGGGCCGGTGAGGTTGCCGCCAATATCAGCGGCGTCAAGGATGCCGCCGGCGAAACCGGCCGTTCCGCCGCCTCGGTACTCAAAGTTTCAAAGGAATTGGGCGGATTGTCGGAACAACTGCACACGCAGGTTGATAGTTTCCTGCGCACGGTCCGGGCGGCTTGACCCTACGGGCTTTACGGCTTTGCGCCCGTTATTCCATTACACCCGTAGCCAACCGTGCCGGCTGCGGGTGTAATGACTGTGTTCTACCGTAATAAAGCCATTACCGGTCCAGGCACGCTCCTCGATTGAGACCCCGGGCGGCGCGATCGTGATAAAATTATAGCTGTTTGGCTCGTTGCGCAGCCGGGTCGAAGTGGTGGTGGCCGCATGTGCGATCAGAATCGAGCGCTCGACCCGCGGGTGAAGGTCGGCCAGATCGCCATGGAAGCCGCGGTGAAAATGCCCGGCCAGCAGCAAATCAACCCCACAGGACTCCAGCGCCGGCAGGGCCAGCCGTGCCCGCCCGAGCAGCGACTTGCCCGACACCTCGGGCGGCGTCAAAAACGGATGATGAGTGACCAATATTTTGAAAACGGTGGACGGGATGGTGCGAAACGTCGCCTCGATCCGGCCGATCTGGTCCCGGTTAATCCGGCCATGAGCAAAGTTAATGATCAACGGCCGGGCGGTGTTGATCCCCAGCACGGCAATCTCACCATCATTCATGAAAGGGTTGAGGTCGGGCGTAATATAATGCCGGTAGTTGTGAAACGGCGCCGTAAACCGCGCCAGTAAATTATAAGCCGGAATGTCATGATTCCCGGCAACCGCCAACCAGGGCGCCGGCAGACGCGCCAAAAATTCCCGGGCGGCGTGAAAATGGCTGCGGCGGGCGCGCTGGACCAAATCGCCGCTGATCACCACCAACGACGGTCGACGGACCGCAAGATCAGCCAACACCGCTTCGGCAACCCGATCATCACTCTTGCCGAAATGCAGATCGGAGAGATGGGCAATCGTTCTCAAATTTACGTTTTCCTCAGAGGACGGGCATCTGCGGCACCAAAACCGGCAGCGCGCGCGGACGGATGCAAAAGTTCAAAGGCCCGGACAGGCGCACCACTTCCCCGTCGATCGAGACGCGCAGACCGTGGCGGGTCCGGCTGGTGACGGACAACTCGGTCATGGTCAGACATTCGAGTTCCGCATCCTGTTGCCAGCCCCCCAGCACCAAGCCGATCATAAATCCCACCAGACCGACCCTGGTCCGGTGCTTGGCGACATATACCCCGAGTTGCCCCTCGTCCAGCGCCGGCCGCTCGAGAAACGCACTCGACCGGTCACGATAAATATTGTTGACCACCGCCAGCGCCGGAGTCTTGATTAACTGCGGACCGTGACCGAGATCGAGATCGACCTCAACCTCAATCAAATTATAATAGTACAGCGACTTGTAAACCGCGGCCGCCATCGCCGGCCATTTACGGGCACCGGGCACGCCGCGCTGCCGCTCACGCGCCCGCACCAGGCTCGGATAAAGCCCGAGCACCGCATTATTCAAAAAAATGTGGCCATTCACCTCGGCCACATCGATCAATCTCGTGTTCCCACCGACCAAAACTTTAACCGCCGATGCCATGTCGGACGGCAAGCCGAGATCGCGTGCCAGCAGATTCATGGTGCCGAGCGGCAGCAATCCGAGCGCCTTACCGGTTCCCAGTAAAAAACCGGCCGCGGTCGCTATGGTGCCGTCACCACCACCGACCACCACCGCGTCGGCATCGGACGCCGCCGCATCCCGAATCGCGGTCCGGACCCGTTCCCCGGAGGTGGTAACGATACGAGCCTCGGCGCCGGCCCGGTAAAAGCGAGCGCGCAAATCTTCGACCATTCCGGCAGCGGGGACACCGACCAGAGTTCCGGCCATCTCGTTGATCACGACCGAGAGCTTGATACGATGAATAGCCCCCTCCCCTCCCGCGCGGCTTGTTCGAAATCTTTCGGACAAGCTATAGTACCACAACCGGCTCGAACATTTTGCCTGTTTGCGCTAGACTCGTTCAAGTGTAATGCAGGTGTATGGTTTTCAGGAGGAACGCAGACATGCGGTTAGCGTGGATTGTCGGCTTATGCGGGTTGGTGCTGACCGCTTGCACCGGGGCCGAGATGGCTGCCGGCGGGCTGGTCGGAATGACGACCCTGCCGCAGACCGGAAAGCTGCCGACCGACCATCTGGCCAGTTGGGCCAGCGGACGCGATTGCTCGATCCTCAACTATGAAAAGGATGGCGTCTACTGCCCGCCTGAGAAAAAAGATATCGACCGCTCAAAACTGTATTGCACGCGCACCCTCGGCGCGGTCGAATGTCATGAACGCCCCAATCCCTATGCCGGGATCGAGCGCCCGCTCGGCAGCCCGCCGCCGCCGCCGAGCCCGCCCTGATCAGTTAACCGGAGGCTGAGCCGGTTTGATCAGTCCGGGATCGCCCGATATCGAAATCGCGGCGCCGTTGTGAAGCTTAAGCTGACCCGCGCTAACCACCCGATCGCCGGCGGCGACACCATCCACTATGACAACTTTGCCGTCATGGCGCCCGCCGGTTTTAACGAAAGTCTGCGCGGCGATCAGCTGCGGCTTGCCATCGGCTCCGGTTGATTCGCGGATAATATAGACGGACTCGCCATAGGCCGAGTAGTCAACCGCGGTTTCCGGCACGGTGACCACATCACCACGCGACGGCAGCACCACGCGCACACCGGCGAACATGCCGGGCTGTAACAGCCGTTCCGGATTTGTCAGCGCGGCCTGGGCCTTAATGCTGCGCGTGATCGGATCGATTTGCGGCTCCAGCGTGGTCACGATAGCGGCAAAACTCCGGTCCGGCCACGCCCCGACCCGCAATTCCACCTTTTGGCCAGTGGCCAGAGTAGCGCGCGCCTGTTCCGGCAAGGTAAAGTTAATATAGAGCGTATCGAGATCGGTCAGCGACACGATCGGCGTGCCGGGATTAAGAATCTGCCCGACCTCGGCCTGACGAACGCCAAGTCGACCGGTGAACGGCGCGCGCACCAACTTGCGGGCGATTTCGGCTTCGGTTTTGGCAATGTTGGCGCGGGCGATATCGAGTTCACTCCGGCTTTGGTCGACCGTCTGCCGGCTGGCGAAGTTCTTGCCGGCCAATGCCTGCGACCGCTCCAGCTGAAGCGCCGCAAATTGCTCGCGCGCCCGGAACGCCGCCAAATCGGCCCGATCGGGCGCGTCATTCAACTGAAGCAGCGCCTGCCCGGCTTTCACCTCGGCCCCGGACTCGAACAGAATCACGGTAACCCGGCCGGCAACCTCGGGCGCGATGATGACCTGATGGACCGCGGCAACGGTCCCGATCGCCTCCAGAAAACGCGGCACCGGTTCGGCAACCGCAGTGGCCGCGGTTACCGTCGCCGGAGGCGGCACGTTGCCGGCAAAATATTGCGCAATCATGCGCGCCCGGAACCGATCGAAACCATAAAGCCCCGCACCGAGCCCGACCAGCAACACCGCCATCAGCAGAAACCAGACAGCACGCCGCAACCGCGACGGCGGCGGGCGACGGGCGGAAACGGTCTGTATTTCGGAAGCGTGCATATCCATCACCCATATTTCTCCCGAGCGCTTGCCCGCGTCAAGAGCGGACATAATACGTGCTTTTAATGTACAAAACTGCATGCAATATTGTTCTTGTCCACTGCCACATCGTGGTTTAAATCCCTCGAACGCGGCGTAAGATAGTTGGGAGTAGGTGGCATGGCACGGTCCGGCGACGGTCCGAAGGTGATTTCCGCCAACCGGTTGGACACCGGCGCAGTGGTCTGGCTGGGCGCGGGCGATTCTTGGGTCGAGCCGCTGAGCGCCGCCTCGGTGTTCGAAGGCGATGAGGTCGCCGCGGCCCTGGTCCGCGCCAAAGCGGCCGAGCGCGCCAACCGGATCGTCGATGCCAACCCGGTTGAAATCGAGTTGGTGGACGGTCGGCCCGAACCGGTTCGGGCGCGCGAGCGCATTCGGGCCAAGGGTCCGAGCGTGCGCGCCGATCTCGGCTATCAGGCCGGGCAGTTTTCGTAATACCCGCGCTCTCGTTTGGAGACAGGAAGCTGATGAGCGGCCTTTACCGTTACGATGAACTCGACCGCCGTTTTCTCGCCGAGCGGGTCGAGCAGTTCCGCCGTCAAGTGGAACGCCGGTTGGCCGGCGAACTGACCGAGGAAGAATTTCGCCCGCTACGGCTGATGAACGGGCTTTATCTGCAATTGCATGCCTATATGCTGCGGATTGCCGTACCCTATGGCGTGCTGAGTTCCGCTCAAATGCGCGCATTGGCCGCGATCGGACGGCGTCATGACCGCGGCTATGGTCATTTCACCACGCGGCAGAACCTTCAGTTCAACTGGATCAAGCTGGTCGATGTCCCGGAGATTCTGGGCGCGCTGGCTGCGGTCGACATGCACGCAATCCAGACCAGCGGCAATTGCATCCGCAACGTCACGACCGATCAGTTCGCCGGAGCCGCCCCCGACGAAGCAGTCGATCCC
Organism: Rhodospirillaceae bacterium; assembly: GCA_037147415.1. Classification (GTDB taxonomy): domain Bacteria; phylum Pseudomonadota; class Alphaproteobacteria; order Azospirillales; family Azospirillaceae; genus BOG-933. Next base: position 27,711 of record JBAWVF010000008.1, read on the forward strand.
CGGGTCTATGGCGAAATTCTGCGCCAATGGTCGACGCTGCACCCCGAATTCACCTTCCTGCCGCGCAAGTTCAAGATTGCGATCACCGGCAGCCCGCATGACCGGGCCGCGCTGGCGATTCACGACGTTGCGTTGCGGGCCAAGGCCGGGGCCGATGGCGCCGTCTGCTTCGAGGTTTATGTCGGCGGCGGGCTCGGGCGCTCACCCTTCCTGGCTAAGCTCCTCAATGATCAAGTTGCGGAGCAGGATATTATCGCCTATCTCGAGGCGGTATTACGGATTTATAATCAATACGGCCGGCGAGACAATATTTATAAGGCACGCATCAAGATTCTGGTCCACGAGGTCGGCGTCGATAAACTGCGGGAACAAATAGAAGCCGAATTCGACCGTATCCGCGGCCCGAAATTCCGGCTCGATCCGGAGATTGTCGAAACCATTCGCGCTCACTTCGCGCCACCCCCGTTCGATACTTTACCCGCCGAGTCCGTTGCTTTTGAACAGGCGCGGACGGCTGATCCGGAATTCGCGCGCTGGTGCCGTTCCAACCTCGCCCCGCACCGTCAAACAGGCTATGCCGGCGTCACCATTACATTGAAGCCGACCGGCGGAATTCCGGGCGACATCACCAGCGAACAGATGGAGGCGGTGGCCGATCTGGCCGACCGTTTCAGCTTCGGCGAGGTGCGGCCGAGCCATGAACAAAATCTGATCTTCGCCCATGTCCGCAAGAATGATCTGCATGCGTTGTGGATCGAGTTACGCCGCCACGACCTTGCCACCGCCAATGCCGGACTGATCGGCGATATCATCGCCTGCCCGGGGCTTGATTACTGCGCGCTGGCCAATGCACGCTCGATTCCGCTGGCACAGCAAATCTCGGAGCGTTTTGCCGATCTCGACCGCCAGCATGATATCGGCGAGCTTAAGATCAAGATGAGCGGCTGCATCAATGCTTGCGGCCATCATCATGTCGGCCATATCGGTATTCTCGGGGTCGACAAGCAAGGGGTCGAGAATTACCAGATCACGATCGGCGGTGATGCCACCGAGACTGCGGCGCTCGGACAAGTGCTCGGCCCGGCGGTCAAATATGACGAAGTGACCGACACCGTCGAAAAGCTGGTCGAGTTCTATTTGGAGCAGCGCCGCGCGGGCGAACGCTTCATCGACACCGTCGCCCGCATCGGCGTCCGCCCATTCAAGGAGAGGGTTTATGGCAGTGCTGCTTAAGAACGGTCAGCCGATTCCCGATTCCTGGATCGCGCTCGATGACACCGAAGCGGCCGTGCCCGACGGCCCGGTCATCATCAGCCTGGAGCGCTGGACCCGCGACCGTGCCGCACTGGCCGGACGCAACGCCCCGCTCGGCATTCGCCTGAAGAGCCACCAATTGGCCCCGGCGATTGCCGCTGATCTCGGGCGCTTCGAGTTGGTGATGCTGGAGTTTCCGAAATTTCGTGACGGAAGGCATTTCTCGACCGCGCGAGAATTGCGCGAGCGTTATCGCTACACCGGGGAAATCCGGGCGACCGGTCATGTCATTCCGGACCAGTATCTGTTCATGACCCGGGTCGGCTTTTCCAGCGTCGAGGTGCCGGACGGCGCCAATCTTGAAAGCTGGCGGCTGGCGCTTAACGAGGTTTCAGTCGCCTATCAGGCCGGCGTGCTGGACGACTCACCGCTTGCGGGTCTGCGCAGGAAGGTCGCGCTTTAAGAAGGAACCCCTCCATGCCCGCCATTACCGACGGCTTTATCGGTGCCATCGGCAACACGCCGCTGATTCGGCTGCGCGGGCCGTCGGAGGCGACCGGCTGCGAGATTCTGGGCAAGGCCGAGTTTCTCAACCCCGGCGGCTCGGTCAAGGATCGGGCGGCGCTGGCGATCATCGAGGATGCCGAGCGGCGCGGCGCGTTGCGGCCCGGCGGCGTGATCGTCGAAGGCACCGCCGGCAACACCGGCATCGGGCTGGCGCTGGTCGGCAATGCCCGCGGCTATCGCACCGTGATCGTGATTCCCGAGACTCAAAGCCGGGAAAAGACGGACATGCTGCGCTTGTGCGGCGCCGAGCTGATCACGGTGCCCGCCCTGCCCTATAGCGATCCCGGCAACTATGTCCGGTATTCCGGCCGGCTGGCCGAACAATTGGCCATGACCGAGCCGAACGGCGCGATCTGGGCCAATCAGTTCGACAATACCGCCAACCGCGAGGGCCACCGCCGCACCACCGGCCCGGAAATCTGGGACCAGACCGGCGGCCGGATCGACGGCTTCACCTGTGCGGTCGGCACCGGCGGCACTCTGGCCGGAGTAGGCTTGGCGCTGAAAGAGCGCAATCCGGCGATCAAGATCATGCTGTCGGACCCGCTCGGCGCGGCGCTCTACAATTATTATACGCATGGCGAACTGAAGGCCGAAGGCAGCTCGATTACCGAAGGCATCGGCCAGGGCCGCATCACCGCCAATCTGCAAGACGCCCCGATCGACTCCGCTCAACAGGTCACCGACGCCGAGGCCCTGACCGAGCTGTTTCGCCTGCTGAAAGAAGAAGGGCTGGTGCTCGGCGGCTCCAGCGGCATCAACGTGGTGGGCGCGATCATGCTGGCCCGGCAGCTCGGCCCCGGTCATACCGTCGTTACCATTCTGGCCGATTCCGGCACCCGCTATCAGTCAAAGCTCTTCAACCCGGACTTTCTGCGCGAAAAGGGCCTGCCGGTGCCGAGTTGGATGGAAAATGGCAAAAGCGCCGCAACCTGAACCGACGGCTCCGGCGCTCCCCGGTTTCGAGGAGCCGAATCCTTCGACTGTCGAGCCGCCCGAGCCACCGCCGCATTACGCCGGTCACCGCGACCGGTTGCGCCGGCGCTTCCTGACCGGCGGCACGGAAAGCCTCCAGGATTACGAATTACTGGAAATGCTGCTGTTTTCCGTTATTCCTCAACGCGACACCAAACCGCTGGCCAAAGACCTGATCCGCGAGTTCGGCGACCTATGGGGCGTTGTTACCGCAAGCCCGGAACGGCTTCGCTCCGGTTTCAACTTTAGTGACGCCAGAATTGCCGCCATTACCGTGGTCGGTGCGGCGGCTTTGCGCGCCACCCGCCAACAAGTGAAAAGCCGGCCGGTGCTGGAAAGCTGGGACGTACTGGTCCATTATTGCCAGGCAGCCATGGCCCGGGAGACGACCGAGCAATTGCGCCTGCTCTTTCTCGACCGCAAGAACGGCCTGATTTCGGACGAGGTGCATCAGCACGGAACGATCGACCACCTGCCGACCTATCCGCGTGAAGTGGTCAAGCGCGCGCTGGAACTGGGCGCTTACTCCATCGTGTTGGTCCATAATCACCCGAGCGGTGACCCGACCCCTTCACGCGACGACATCCACCAGACCCGGGCAATCAAGGCGGCGGCGGAGGCGCTCGGCATGATTCTGCATGATCACCTGATCATCGGCCGCGGAAAGACCTCCAGCTTCAAGACGCTCGGCTTGTTGTAGTAAGCAGCCCGCATAATTTGCTACTACACCCGAACCGAACCGCCCGGAGACCGCGATGACCGCCGACGCCACAGCCGACACCCTCGACCTGCTGCACGACCTGATCCGGAAGGCGTGCGCGGCCGGTGCCGACGCCGCCGATGCCCTGCTCTATGATGCCGCCAGCCTCTCGGTGTCCCGGCGCATGGGCATGATCGAAACGCTGGAACGCTCGGAGTCCGGTGATCTGGGCCTGCGGGTGTTCGTCGGCTGCCGCCAGGCGCTCGTATCCTCGAGCGACCGCAGTACGGAAGCGCTGACTTCATTGGTCGAACGCGCGGTCGCCATGGCCCGGGTCGTGCCCGAGGATAGCTTCTGCGGGCTGGCCGAGCCCGGTCAATTGGCGCGCGAGCACCCCGACCTCGACAGCTGCGATAATACCGAACTCAGCGCCGAGGAACTGATCGAACAGACCCGTATCGGCGAGGAAGCCGCGCTTGCGGTGCCCGGCATCACCAACTCCGATGGCGCGAACGCCGGTTGGAGCCGGTCAACCGTAGCGCTGGCCGCGTCCAACGGCTTTTCGGGCCGCTACAGCCGCAGCCATTTCAGCCTGTCGGTCTCGGTGCTGGCCGGAACCGGTCTCGGCATGGAACGCGATTACGATTACGCCACCAAAGTTTATGCCGCGGACCTGCCCCCTGCTGCCGACATCGGCCGTCTGGCCGGCGAACGGGCGGTGCGGCGGCTCAACCCGCGCAAGGTCAAAAGCTGCAAAGTCCCGGTAGTGTTCGACCCGCGGGTGTCGCGCGGCCTGCTCTCCCACCTGTCGGGCGCGATTTCCGGCCCCTCGATCGCCCGCGGCACCAGCTTTCTTAAAGATCGGCTCGGGCAACCGGTGTTCGCGCCCGGCGTAACCGTCATCGACGATCCGTTCGTCCGCCGTGGCCTGCGCTCGCGCCCGTTCGACGGCGAAGGGGTCACGGTCCGACGCCGCACCATCATCGAGGATGGCCAACTGACCACGTGGCTGCTTGATCTGCGTTCGGCCCGGCAACTCGGCCTGACCACCACCGGACATGCCGCCCGCGGCACTTCGGCCCCACCATCACCTTCGCCCGCCAATTTTTACATGATGGCCGGGACCAAATCACCGCAAGCGCTGATCGGCGAAATCACGGACGGCTTCTACATCACCGAAATGATGGGAATGGGGGTCAACAGCCTGACCGGCGATTACAGCCGCGGCGCTACCGGCTTCTGGATCGAAAACGGCGAGATCGCGGATCCGGTCAGCGAAATGACGGTGGCCGGCAATCTGAAGGAGATGTTCCTTAATCTGGAGCCGGCCGATGATCTGGTCTTCCGCTATGGCATGGATGCCCCGACCGTACGCATCGACGGCATGACCGTCGCCGGGTTATAAAGGAGGGTGCGGTTGACTTCGGGAGCTTACCGGTTGCAGTATGGTGGGGAATATTGCGGGAGATCGTCCGATGTCGCCGGAACGTGAAGCGGACCTTTTTGCCAAGCTTGACTTGATCCTGTCCCGGATCAACGCGCTTGACGGGGACATGCGGGAGATCAAGGGCCAGCAGACCGTTTTGCTCGCGTGGCTCCAAGCTACCGACCAACGGTTCATGGCAATGATGGCCCCGATTGCCCAAAATCGCAAATCGGGTTCTTGATATCCGGTAGAAGCGGGTACGGGTGACTGCGGGCTGGGACAGCGGATTCTTGACCTCAACGCACAGCTGCCGGCCCCCGATTTCCTTGTGAGCACTTGCGGAATCGGGCCGAACCTGTTAGACCGGCGTACATAATGTTGTGGTCCGTTCCAAGCAATCCGGCCTGACGGGCATCTCATTTCCGAGCGTGCAGGGAGTTGGTCGATGGAGCCGGTGTCCGAAGCACGCATGTACCGATCGATCTGGATTTCCGACGTTCACCTGGGCATGCGGGGCTGTAAGGCGGAATCCCTGATCGATTTTTTAAAGTATAATGATTCTGAATATCTTTATCTGGTCGGCGATATCGTTGACGGGTGGCGCCTGAAACGAAGCTGGTATTGGCCCCAGTCTCATAATGACGTGGTTCAAAAGATTTTACGCCGCGCGCGCAAGGGCACCAAGGTGCTTTATATTCCCGGCAACCATGACGAAGCCGCCCGCGATTATATCGGGGTGCAGTTCGGCGGCGTCACCGTAGCCGATGATGCCATTCACACCACGGCGGATGGAAGGCGCTTCCTGGTTATTCACGGTGACCAGTTCGATGCCGTGGTCAAATACGCCCGCTGGATCGCGTTGGTCGGAGATGTCGTCTATTTGTTCTTGCTTCAGGTTAACACCGGGCTTAATTTCATTCGCCGGAAGATGGGCTTTACCTATTGGTCGCTGTCGGCCTATTTGAAACACAAGGCGAAATCCGCAGTCGAATATATCGGCAATTACGAAGTTGCTCTGGCCGAAGAAGCGCGGCGCCGCAATGTTAACGGCGTTATCTGCGGGCACATCCACACGGCCGAAATGCGCAACATGGAAGGGATCCTGTATTGCAACGACGGCGATTGGGTCGAATCCTGCACCGCTTTGGTCGAACACGAAACCGGGGAACTGGAGATCATCCGCTGGGGACACATGAGACATCTCCGACCGGTCAAGGCGGCGGCGTGAACATCCTGGTTGTCACCGACGCTTGGTATCCGCAGGTGAACGGGGTCGTCCGCACGATCGCCACGGTGCGGGACGAGCTGAAACTGATGGGCCACAGCGTCGAAGTGATCGGACCGGAGCAGTTCCGGACCATCCCGCTGCCGAGCTATCCGGAAATCCGGCTGGCCATCGGCGCCGGACGTAAGCTGTTCCAAATGATCGACGCCATGGCGCCCGACGCGATCCATATCGCGACCGAAGGCCCGCTCGGCTTTGCCGCCCGCAAATACTGTCTGCGCCGGAACATCCCCTTTACCACCGCCTATCATACCCGCTTTCCCGAATATGTCCGTGACCGTGCACCGATTCCGCTGTTCCTCAGCTATGCGGTGATGCGGCGCTTTCACCGCCCGGCCTCGGCGGTGATGGTGGCGACAACCTCGATCGCAAAGGCTCTGGTTGCCCGCGGCTTCACCAACCTCCGGCCCTGGACCCGCGGCGTCGATACCGAGCTGTTTCACCCGCGCGACAAAAACTTCCTGTCCGATCCGCGCCCGATTTCAATGTATGTCGGCCGGGTCGCGGTCGAAAAAAGCATCGCGGATTTCCTGGCGCTCGATCTGCCGGGAACCAAATACGTGGTCGGCGACGGGCCGCAACTGGCTGAACTTAAGCAGCGTTTCCCCGCCGTTCGTTTCGTCGGGGCTAAACATGGAGAAGAGTTGGCTGCTTATTACGCCGCCGCCGACGTCTTCGTGTTTCCCTCGCGCACCGATACCTTCGGCCTGGTCCTGCTGGAAGCGTTGGCTTCGGGTGTGCCGGTTGCGGCTTACCCGGTCGCCGGACCGCTCGATATTTTGGGCTATGCCGAAGCGGTCAGCTGTCTCGACGAAAATCTGGGGCGCGCGGTCCAAAACGCGCTGACCTGTTCGCCCGAAGCCTGCCGTGAATTCGCCTTGAAGTATAGTTGGCGCGCCTCGGCCGAACAATTCCTGGCCAATCTTCAGCCCTTCACCACGTTCCGCTCCCATCACCCGCCTGCACCGGAATCGTCACCGCAAAAGTCATGACCGCCGGAATGTTGCAAACACTCTATCGCGGCCTGACCCGGATCGGCGGGCCGGCGATCCGGTATTATCTGCACCGCCGACGCCGGGTCGGCAAAGAGGATGTCGCCCGTCAGGGCGAGCGCCTGGGTCAAGCCGCGCGCGCACGGCCGGAAGGCCCGTTGGTCTGGTTTCACGGCGCCAGTGTCGGTGAGTCCCTGTCGATCCTGACCCTGGTCAACCGCATGCTGGCCGGAGACCCGTGCCTGCAAATTCTGGTGACGACCGGGACCGTTACCTCGGCGCAATTGATGGGGCAAAGGCTGCCGGCCCGCGCATTTCACCAATTCATGCCGGTGGATCGACCCGACTATGTCTCACGATTCCTTAATCACTGGCGGCCGGATCTGGCGCTGTGGATCGAGTCCGAAATCTGGCCGAACATGCTTTGGGAAATCAGACGGCGCGGTATTCGCGCGGCTTTGATCAATGCGCGCATGTCGGAACGCTCGTTTGCCCGTTGGCGCAAGGTGCCCCGCTTTATCGAGCCGCTGCTCGGCGCATTTCGGCTGTGTCTGGCCCAAACCAGCGCCGATGCCGATCGATTGAACCGGTTGGGCGGCAATGATGTCCGCACCGTCGGCAATCTGAAATTCGCCGCCGAACCGCCGCCGGCCAATGAGGCGACGCTGGCGGCGCTGCATGCTGCGGTTGCCGATCGACCGGTATGGCTGCTGGCCAGCTCTCATCCCGGAGAAGACGAGCTTGCCGCCGAGGTTCATGCCGTGCTGGCGCGCCGACTGCCCGGACTGCTCACGGTGATTGCGCCACGCCATCCCCACCGCGGCGGCGCCATTGCCGAGATGGCGGCGGGACGCGGCCTGCACGTGGCCCGGCGCTCGACCGGAGCACTACCGAGCGCGGAGGACCAACTTTACATCGCCGATACCATGGGCGAAATGGGCGTGTTCTATCGGGTTGCCCCGGTCGTGTGTATCGGCGGCTCGCTTGTACCGCATGGCGGCCAGAACCCGATCGAGCCGGCTCAGACCGGCTGTGCCGTCTTATTCGGGCCGCACATGACCAACTTCGCCGAGATTGCCGCCGAATTGATCGCGGCCGGCGCCGCACGGATGGTTGCGGATGTCGACGCGCTTGCCGACACCGTGGGCGGTTTGCTCACCGATGCCGAAGACCGCAAGCAGGCCGGCGAAGCGGCACGGGTGGTCACCGGCCGTCACTCCCGAGTCGCGGACATGGCGCTGACCGCACTGGCGCCCCTGCTGGCGGAAGCCGGCGTTAAAACACCTGTGGCGGAAGCCGGCGTTAAAACACCTGTGGCGGAGGCCGGCGTTAAAACACCTGTGGCGGAGGAGCCGTGATGAAGGCGCCGGCCTTCTGGTACCGCTCCCCCGGTCTGCGGGCCGGTCTGCTGACACCGCTCGGCTTGGCCTTCAGTTCAGGCGGAATCTTACGGCGGCATCTGACCCGCCCGTTCGATCCGGGCATTCCGGTGATCTGCATCGGCAATCTGGTTGCGGGCGGCGCCGGCAAAACCCCGGTGACGCTGGCCGTGGTCGCTTTGTTGCAAGCACACGGAATCGCCGCTCATGTCCTGACCCGTGGCTATGGCGGCAGCCTGCCTGGGCCGGTGCAGGTTGCGCCCTCTCTTCATGACTCCGCCGCGGTCGGAGACGAAGCCTTGTTGCTGGCCGAAGCGGCACCGACTCTGGTGGCCCGCGATCGCGCCGCCGGAGCCCGCGCCGCACTTGCCGCGGGTGCCGAAGCCCTCGTACTTGACGACGGTTTTCAAAATCCGGCGCTGGTTTACCGCTTTTCCGTTCTGGTCGTCGATGGCACGGTCGGATTCGGTAACGGGTGTCTGATCCCGGCCGGTCCCCTGCGTGAAACGGCTCAACGCGGCTTAGCCAGAGCCTCCGCCGTCGTGATGATGGGCGAGGACCGTACCGGCGTGACCGATCTTGCCACACAATTCGGCTTGCCGGTGTTTCATGCCCGGCTGACCCCCGATCCCGCCGCCGCCAAGGCCCTGCGCGGTCGGCGCGTGCTGGCCTTTTGCGGCATCGGCCGCCCTGCTAAATTCTTCGAGACATTGCGCGAGGTCGGCGCGATCCCGGTGGAGACTCGTGCTTTTGCCGATCATCACCGGTTTCGCCCGGCGGAGATTGACGCCATGCTGCTGCGAGCGCGTGAATTGGATGCCATGCCGCTTACCACCGCCAAAGATTTCATGCGCCTGTCCGAGTCGACCCGGGCACAAGTCCAAGTGCTCCCGGTTAAGGTTACCTGGAGCCGCGACGATGGAGAGGCGTTCGCCGCGCGTCTAAAGAAGACTGTGACCGGTCATGTTTAAGCGCACCCGCCTCGGGCGCCGCCTGCGCCATCTGTTGATCTACCCGGTCGAAGCCGCTTTGATTCACCTGTTCTATCACGTGTTCGCATGGCTCCCGATCGATGCCGCCTCGGCACTGGGCGGTTGGCTCGGACGACTGATCGGACCCTTGCTGTCCCGTTCGCGCCAGGCGATGTGCAATCTTGAACGTGCCCTGCCGGAGCTGACCGCTGCTCAACGTCACATTATCCTCCGCGGCATGTGGGACAATCTCGGCCGGACCATGGCCGAGCACCCGCACTTGGCGCGCATCTGGAACGACCGGGACACGGGACGCCTGGAGGTTACCGGAGCAGAGTATCTGCCGAAACCGGCCGCAGGCGAACACCGGCCGTGCCTGATCTTTAGCGGCCATATCGGCAACTGGGAGTTGCTGCCGGTTGCCGCTTCCGGCCTGGGGCTGGTGGTAACCTCGGTTTTTCGTCAACCGAATAACCCCATGCTCAACCGTTTGATGATTGGCGGTCGTCATGCCGGACAAGGTCGCCTGGTTCCTAAAGGACGCGAGGGCGCCCGTCAGCTCTTTACCGCCCTGACCAAAGGCGATGCCGTCGCCATGCTGGTCGACCAGAAGATGAATGACGGAATTGCCGTGCCCTTCTTCGGTCATTCCGCCATGACCGCCCCCGCGCTCGCACAATTGGCTCTCAAATTCCGCTGCCCGGTGCTTCCTACCCGGATCGAACGCTTAGGCGGCGCCCGGTTTCGCTTAAGCGTACTGCCGCCGTTCGAAATCGCAAACACCGGCAACCGGGAACTTGACATTCAAACCTTTATGACCGCGGTCAATCAGCAGCTCGAATCCTGGATTCGCGAGCATCCGGAGCAGTGGCTGTGGCTGCACCATCGCTGGCCAAGTGCTTGATTCGCAAGGCCTGTACATAAAATCAAAGCCATCTTGCAATTTGATTGGCTTCCCGTACGAATACCCCTAAAATTGGAACCGTGGCCGCTTCGGCAAAGCCCGCCACAGTTCTGATACAGTGCGCGAATTGTTTCGATTTTCCAGTTTCAAGCATATCACGGGGATTTTTTTACCTCCGGATGAAAGAACGTTTCGATCGATGAGTACAGCTACACTAGCCGGACTAGTCGCGAACAACTGGAGTGACCGCGGCATCTCCGTTCCGTTTACCACGCCTGCCTTGACACAGGCTCGCGTGAGACGTGATGAAGGCTCCAAACGACGCGAATTTGTCTTGCCCAGCCTGTCCGGCGGCAAGGGTTACTATGTCATGCCCTGGAAATCGATCATGGCCACCATGACGACGACCCTGCATGATCGCGTTCTCTTTGATTTAATGCAGCAGCACGACGTCGATGACCCGATCAAAATGCGCTACGTTACGCTGGAGGTTGCGGCCAAGGGATTGGCTGGCCCACGTGCGGCGCGCAAGGCCCAGGAAATTCTTGATAATGAAAAGCAATACCAGATACTGACAACATTTTTGCTAGTTCTACAGCTCTTGAAACTGGTTAATGTATCATCGGCCGACTTGATTAGCGAAGGTTTGGCCAGCGAAACCACTCAAAAACGCATTAAAGCAGCCCTGCGCAATGTGGCCGACCGGCTCAAGGTTCCGCACGAAGACCTTTACATGCGCGTTGAAATGCTGAGTGCCCTGATCGCGCCGATCGGACTGCCCCATGCCCCGGAACCCGGCCGGCTGCGTGCGCTGACCGATGAACTGGTTTTGTTCCGCGATGGTGTGCGCGAATGGTCGGCCTCGATGCCGGACGAGGTAGCACAACTCGGTGAATTCGAGGCCAAGGTTGCGGAGCTAACCAATCAGCTTGCCAGCAAAGCGGTTCAGGTTGTAGATAATGAAACCGAAGCCCTTGCTGCCATGCTAAGAACCTGGGAGAAGCGCTTCAATCAGGTTAATCATGAAGTTAAGCAACTGGCGTGGCTACTGGACGGTTGGGACTATCTGATCGCCGTGTTTCGGGAAACCTCTGAAAAGGGGGATAAGGACCGGCAGACAATGGTCGCAGACACGTTCCCGTTGCTGCCGGTCATTCCCAAAGACCAGTTGGAGTCCATTTCCGAATCGCAGATAAGCGGGTTGAGTGGCATTCAACGGCGCTGGGTCAGAGCAAACGAGGATTGGCGCTCGGGCGGTCTGGATTACAACAGTGTGCAAAAGGTGGAAAAGCGCAAGGCGGAAATGCGATGACCACGCTCGACGAATGGCGTGATATTGCGCTGGCAAGTCTCGGTCTGCCCGATGAAAAACTCTTGGGCGTGCTGTCTCTGGTCGAGAAGGTGCCGGACCGCGGCCATATGCGTGAGGTGCTCGACCACATGCGCCCGCGGTTGGTGCAACTGCGCCCGCCGCGCCCGCTGACCGCGCAACGGCTGTTGTTTCGTCCGGTCGAGGATCTGTTCGACCCGCCCGAGCGCTATCGCGCCAAGATCGGGCGTTTGTCGCGTCTGACGATCCAACCGTGCTGGCTGGTTGTCCACACCCACATCGATCAACAACTCATGCAGCGGACCACGCTTAATCTGCGTACGATCCGCTCGTCGAACGCGACCGAGCTTTATGCTGTCGGGCTCCCGTTCTGGCAAGCCGCAACCAAGGTCCTTGCCGCCTTCCTCGAAGGTGATAACAGTATCGGCCGACGCCGGGTCGGCACCGAATATGTTATCGTCAGTGAAGATCTACGCCAACAACTGATGGATATTACCGATATTCTGTCTATCGCGGCAGAAATTGAATCCGTCAAGATTCATTTACCGGAACGTCCGATCAATGCACTATCAGAAGTTGATATCGAGCTATTGACCGAAGTCATCGGTCGGCTGGGCATGCAGTCTACCCGCAAGGTTGAAACTTTTATTCTGGCTATTCTGGCACGCATGACCCGGCCCGGTGAATTGTTGAAGGTTCTGGCCGAAGTGTCGCTGCCCTGCACGACCAATGAACGCACCGGTATTCTCAAGTTGGTCGGCACCAACGCACTCGCCTCCCTGGCCAATGAAGCGGTCGATTTGCGCAAGACCAACCAGCAGATCATCGACCCGGCCGAGGGCGCTCGCACCGCCGAGCAGTTGGTAACCCGCCTCACCTCGCTGGAACGCTCGCTCGGGGGCTTACGCGACCGGGCCGTTAGCGAACAAGTGCAAACCGCCCGCCGGGAAATCGGCTCGTATGTCCTCGACAAGCTGGCGGTCAAGGCCGACGAAACCTTGTTCGAGAATCTTCGCCCGACTCCGGCCGCCGTTGCCAAGACCGGTTCAACCGAACCGACCATTGAACAAGTCGAAACCGCAGAAAAATGCGCGCTTTCGCTGCGTCGCTGCGCCCGGGTCGCCGAGTCGGTGGGCGTGCGCAAGGAAATGGGAAAAAAGCTGACGACAGTCTGCTCGGAATTGGAACGCGAGGCGAAATCCCGAGAGCCGAACGGCCGACCTAAAGAAAGCCGCTTGGTCCGCTCGGTGCGCCTGATTGAACTGATCGCCGGCCCCGACGAAGCCCAGCGCGTATTCATGTCCCAATACAGCAATGATCGGGAAGATTGAAAAAAGCCCCTGCCCGTAGGGGCTCTCGACTGGAATTTACAATTCCGCTTGCGGCTCTTCAGTATCACCGGTTTCAGTCTCCGGAAAACACTGAATGGCGAGCAGGCCGTTCAGCAATATTTCCATGGCTAAGGCCAGCGACTCCCGCTGATCGGGGGGTATGGTTTCAATCGTTTCGGCGACCGCGGCCCGTGGATCGCGTCTTAGAATATTTTGTCCGGCCGAAGTAACCGCGATCAAGTCGGCGCGGCGACTCGAGGGATTGGCAGCGCGCGCCAACAGCCCCTTTTCGACCAGCGTTCGCACGGTCCGTGCAACCGGCCCCAAACTCATCCCTTGAAATCGGGCCAGCCCCGCGGTGGTCCGAGCCGAGGGCGGCGCTTCGGAAAAGAAGCGTAACGCGGTCCATTGCGCCGGATACAACCCTTCGGCGTATCCGATCGAATGAATCAAGCGAGAGGCCCGCTCTATCAAGGCCGCTATACCCACCGCCGAAATCTGCACTTGCATGGTGGTCTCTCGTCTAAACGCTGCACCTTGGCCGGCTTCGACATCGAAGCCGGCCCGCTTATCCCCCTGTCCCACCCCTTGCCGAAGCAGCTGACGCCGCAACAATCAGACCGACGCGACGTCCCGGTCCGGAACCTGATCCGACCGAGCCTGCCGCCGACTGCCCGCATCGGAGCATTCCGTCCAATCAAAACTATAACTCTGAAAGGAACGTGCAACCCACTTTCGACAAAATAATCAGTGAAACCGTCTCGCCAAAATTTACATCTGTTCTCTAACAACGAAATGGCCGCGGAGCAAGCCCCTCAATTAATCACACCCGATCTTTTCGACGGTGACGGCCATTGCAAGCCACACACCGGCGGCCTGCCGGTGTGTGTAACAGGCCCGAGTTCGGCATCGGAGACTTCGGGTGTACTGGCCTGCCCGACACACGGTCGGCGAAACTACGCATGATCTATAATGCAAACTTGATTCTTGACAGGGCGCTTCCGAGTGAATTTAATCACTGGCCTCCGCTTAGCCGAGCGACGTCGGTTCCTCGCCGGGAGACGTCGGTTTCTCGGAAGGAATCGGAAAGAAGGGGTCTGGAAAATCATGTCGCTGATGAGCTGGAACGAAAAAATGAGCGTCGGGGTCGTCGCCTTCGATACCGAGCACAAAAAATTAGTCGAAATGCTGAACCAACTGTTCGACGCGGTTCAAGCCGGGAAAGGCCGGGATGTATTAGGTGAAATCCTGGATAAACTTATTGAATATACCAAGAGCCATTTTGCCTATGAAGAACGGATCATGGGCCAGAATGCCTATCCTGATCTGGAGGCTCATAAAAAAGAGCACGAAGAGCTGACACGTAAAGTCATCGATATTCAAAAGAAATACCACTCAGGGGCAACGGTTACGCTGAGCATGGAGGTTCTGACTTTCTTGAAAGACTGGCTGCTCAAGCATATTCAAGGCACCGATAAGAAATACACCCCCTACCTGAACGCTAAGGGCATCCGGTAACCGGTCTGGTTTTCATCTTACTAGAATGTTTCCCATGACAGTCGCCGTCCGCTTCGCGCCGAGCCCGACCGGGTTACTGCATGTCGGCAATATCCGGCTGGCCCTGGTCAATTGGTTGTTTGCCCGCAAGGCCGGGGGCAGCTTTTTGTTGCGCCTCGACGATACCGACGAGGAACGCTCGACGCCCGAATTCGCGGCGGCGATTGAGGCCGATCTTGCCTGGCTCGGCCTGAAACGGGATCGGTGGGCACGGCAGTCCGACCGGCTCGGCCGTTACGCGGAGGCGACGGAGCAGTTAAAGACGGCCGGGCGGCTTTATCCCTGTTACGAAACCGCGGAAGAGTTGGGGCTGAAACGCAAAAGTCTGCTGGCTCGTGGCCTGCCGCCGCTTTACGACCGTGCCGCGCTGGCGCTGTCCGCAGCCGACCGGACGCGCTTGGAGCAGGAGGGCCGACGCCCGCACTGGCGCTTTCGGTTGCTGGCCGAACCGGTGAGTTGGACCGATCTGGTGCGTGGCCCGGCCCGTTTCGAGGGCGCCACCCTGTCCGATCCGGTGCTGATTCGTGAAGACGGACGGCCGCTCTATACAGTGTCGTCGGTGGTCGATGACATCGATTTCGGCATCACCCATGTGATCCGGGGCGAGGATCACGTCGCCAATACCGCAGTACAAATCCAGTTATGGCAGGCCCTGAACGGGCCGGTGCCCGGCTTTGCCCATCTGCCGTTGCTGGCCGATGCCGCCGGTCAGGGGCTGTCGAAGCGACTGGGCAGCCTCAGCGTCGCCACTCTGCGCGATCAAGAGGGGATCGAGCCGATGGCGCTGCTCTCGCTGCTGGCCGCGCTCGGCACCTCGGACGCGGTCGAAGCGCATCCCGATCTTGCCGCGCTGGTCGCCGCCTTCGACATGAATCACGTCTCGCGCGCCACCCCGCGCTTCGATCCGGAAGAGCTGAAACGGCTGAACGCAAGGCTGCTCCACCAAACCCCCTTTACCGCCGTGGCCGGGCGGCTCGGCGCCATGGGCTTTGCCGGGATCGACGAGCGGTTCTGGCTGGTGGTGCGGCCCAATCTGGCCCACTTGTCCGATGTTGCCGAGTGGTGGCAGGTCACGCATGCTCCGGTCACGCCGGTCACGGTTGCCCCGACGGCGCCCGATTTCGACTTCACCCGCCGCGCCGCCGCCCTGCTGCCGCCCGAACCGTGGGACGAAACCACCTGGGGCGTCTGGATCGAACGGGTCAAAAGCGAGACCAGGGTCAAGGGCAAGGCCCTGTTCCTGCCCTTGCGCTTGGCGCTGACCGGCCGCGAGCATGGACCGGAGTTGAAAAATCTGCTACCGCTGATCGGCCGGGAACGCGCCGCCGTGCGCCTGTCCGGAGCCGTTGCCTAACCCCGGAAAAACGCCATGCCGCTCGATCTGTACAATACCTTGACCCGCCGCAAGGATCGGTTCGAGCCGATCGAGCCCGGCCGGGTCGGACTTTACGTCTGCGGCCCGACCGTCTACGACTTCGCCCATATCGGCAATGCCCGGCCGGTCGTGGTGTTCGACGTGCTGTTCCGGCTGTTGCAGCGGCTTTACCCGACCGTAACCTATGTCCGTAACATCACCGACGTTGATGACAAAATCATCGTTGCCGCCGCCGCCAATGGTGAGCCGATCGCGGCGCTGACCGAGCGCACCGCCCGCGCTTATCACGAGGACATGGCGGCGCTGGGCGCGCTGGCGCCGACCCATGAGCCGCGCGCCACCGCCCATATCGACGGCATGATCGCGCTGATCGAGAAATTGATCGCCAGCGGGCATGCCTATGCCGCCGAGGGGCATGTGCTGTTCCATGTGCCCGCGATGGCCGAGTACGGGCAACTCTCCCGCCGTAACCGGGACGAGTTGGTGGCCGGTGCCCGGGTCGAGGTGGCGCCCTACAAACGCGATCCGGCCGACTTCGTGCTGTGGAAGCCGTCGAGCCCCGATCAACCGGGCTGGGACAGTCCCCGGGGCCGCGGGCGGCCGGGCTGGCATATCGAGTGCTCGGCCATGTCGGGGCATTTCCTGGGTGAGACCTTCGATATTCACGGCGGCGGGCTGGATTTGATCTTCCCCCACCATGAAAACGAGATCGCGCAGAGCCGGTGCGCCCATGGCGGGGCGCCGCTGGCCAAGGTTTGGATGCATAACGGCTTCGTCACCGTCGAAGGCGAGAAGATGTCGAAGTCGCTCGGCAACTTCTACACCGTGCGCCAGTTGCGC
Source organism: Rhodospirillaceae bacterium (assembly GCA_037147415.1). Taxonomy (GTDB): domain Bacteria; phylum Pseudomonadota; class Alphaproteobacteria; order Azospirillales; family Azospirillaceae; genus BOG-933. The sequence continues at coordinate 44,597 of JBAWVF010000008.1, forward strand.
GAGGAAGGGATTCCTGGGGAGGCGATCCGGCTCGCGCTGCTGTCGGCCCATTACCGCCAGCCGCTCGATTTCAGCCGCGACGGGCTGACCCGGGCCAAGGGTGCGCTCGACCGCTGGTACGGCGCCCTGCGCCAGCATGAGCCCGCCGGTCCCGCTACCGAGCATGATATCGAGGAATTGCTGTTCCCGACTCTGGCCGCGCTCGAGGACGATCTCAATACCCCGCTGGCGATCAGCCATCTGCACGAACTGGCCAACCATCTCAACAAGCCGAAATCCGCCGCCGATCAGGCCCGGGTCCGCGCCGCGTTGATCAAGGCCGGGGCTCTGCTCGGCTTATTGCAACAAGAGCCGAACGATTGGTTTAAGAGAATTGTACCAACACACGGTATTGCTCTAGGAACGTCAAGCGCTATTGCCACAACAAACTTTCTTTGGTCTGAACAAAAAATTCAAGAGCAAATTGATTTACGAAATGCCGCGCGCAAGGCCAAGAACTTCGCCGAGGCCGACCGCATCCGCAAAGAATTGGCCGCTCAAGGCGTAATATTAGAGGACGGCCCCGGCGGCACCAGCTGGAAACGCGGCGGGTAAGAGGCATGGCGCTTGCGAAGCCACAACGAATTAAACGCAAATTAGGCTGTGAGAAAAAACTCGCAGACAGCCTCTCGCAAGCGCAACTCGACAATGCGGCCGAGAATGCTAGGTATGTGGGCAGCCCTTATCATCGCCCGCCCGGTTCCCCGATGGGTGCGTTCAAAGTTCGTAAATATCCCCAAGCCAGTCAATGTGCTATAAAATGGACTCTCGAGCTCGCCAACCAAGCCCTGAAGGCGTCAATCAAGCAAGGTATCGTATCCTCGAACTGGGATGGTGCCTTTCCACGCAACACATGGCATTTTGACAACGAAACCTTGTATGAAGCCGTCCTGTCAAATAAAGAACAAGGGGAGTACCATGCTTATCCCTTGAATGAGGAGCGAGAATGGCCACCCGAACTGCGCTGACTCAGGGACTGGACATTACGGCGCTGTGGTCGGAACAAACCACGACTGGCCCGTTGCAGAAGATCAACCATACCCTGTGCCGCCTGGGAATTGCCTGCAACGGTACACTCGCGACCCGATTCGTAACCGACAAAGGCGACACCGGGGATCGGGTTGAGGTACCCGCTTACTATCTTGCTGAATGGCTGGCCGTAAATTGGTGGGCTATTTTTCACGAACCGATAAAATCCGACGATGAATCCGATACTGCCGGGAACAATGACGGGTTCCAGGAACGTCACTGGATCGGTGCCGCACGTAACGGCTTTTCACTACCTGATTTGTGGCTGGTACCCGTCGGAGATGAGATGCAAGTTGATGCCACATCGACCTATCTTTCGGGTAGTCGGCTCAAATTCTTAGGCAATTCCAGTTACAAAATACCGGTCAGTCAGGCTAAAATCAGCACTACAACTTTCGTAAACAGTGTTATCTCCAGACTGAAAAGCAAGGGCCTGTTGGATACGGAACTCCAAGAAGTTTGGTCTCTGGTCGAGGCAACCAACGATGCCGAAAGAACATTCTGTGAACGTATTGGCGCGCTTGGGCTGTCACCCTACAATGAGTATCCTGAGATTGAGAAAGCCCTCGATCTGGCTGCCGAAGCGCTGCCGGATCATATTGTCCGCGATTTGTGTGAGGCAGCGACACCGGAAAACTTCGTCGACATGGCAAGATGGGTTAGTCAAGCGTTCGAAGCCCTTAATGCCAGAAATGCGGTAATTGATTTTTCAGAAATACCCGAGCGACCGATAACCTCAGACCCACGCCCCTGGTCTTGGGGTAAAAAAGCTGCGACAATACTTCGTGATTCATTTTCTCTGGCACCGACAGACCCGAGTTCAGGCAAGGAAATACTGTCCCGACTTGGCGCTGATCCAAAAAGCATGGACACCTTTCTTACAATTAACGAGTTGCTCGGGATCGAAGGCGCGCTTGATCGTCTTGATGATGGAGTCCGCTTGGTCATTGCCTCAAATAAAGAACTACCCCAACGCCTATTTGCCATGGCGCGAGCCCTGTTTCTCGGTTGGGGAGCCGGCAAACAAGATGCACGGCTTATCACGCGGGCGCATACGGCAGAACAGCAGGCAAGCCGCGCCTTTGCCGCAGAACTGTTGGCGCCGATTGCTTATATTCGCAGTAGGGTTGGAAGTGGAATTGCTTCAAATCACAGATTAGGAGAGATTGCCCATGAGTTAGGCGTTTCTTTAAAGGTCATCTTTTATCAAGCACAAAATAACCATTTATCCATAGCCGGCCGCTAACAAAGCAGCGCGATGAACAGACGGTCGCAAGCCATTATAACACCTCGCACGTCATAACGTTAAACGTAAATAATCACACCGCAACGCCGCCGAGAACACAGATATGGCGCCATTCGGCGTCACTGACCGGGGAAACCGACAGACGCGACTGGCGCAGCAACGCCATTTCGGCCAGCACCGGGTCGGCCTTGATTTGCTTCAGTGTCACCGATTTGGTCAGCCGCAACAGCGGCCGGACATCGACCATGCCGAAGCGGCCGACGGGGTCGGAGGGATCGGGGTAATATTCCTTGACGATCTCGACCACGCCGACGATCTCCAACCCCTCGTTCGAGTGGTAGAAAAAGCCGCGCTCGCCAAGCTTCATTGCCTTCAGGTTATTCGCGGCCTGAAAGTTACGCACCCCGTCCCAATGGGTTCGGCCCTCGCTCACCAGCCGGTCCCATGAATATTTGAACGGCTCCGACTTCATCAGCCAATAGGCCATGATCTCGCCTCTTAAGACTTGGGGAAGACCCGCCGCCACGGCCGAATCGTCACCGACTCGAACAGCCCGGCCAAGGCGTAAGGATCCCCGGCGGCAAAGGCGTCAACCTCGGCACGCTCGGCGCACTCGAAAACCAGCAGACTGCCGACCATCGCCTGCCCGTTATCGGACAATAAAGGACCGGCGGTCACCAATTTTTCGCCCTGACTGTCCAGATAAGCGACATGGGCGGTCCGGTTGGCCAGACGAACACTCTCGTTACCCGGCTTATCAATACAATAGAGACAATACAGCATGAGCCTATACTCCCTTAATTAAGGCATGACGCTTGCGCCCGGCAGACAGCTTCAGCACCGCACCGGACGTGACCGTCATCACCGCCGCTTCGTCTGTCACCGCCGCATCATCAAGCTTGGCCCCGCCGCCCTTGATCAACCGGCGCGCCTCACTCTTGGAGGTGGCCAACCCGGTGGTAACCAAGGCATCGACCACGGCCAGAGTTCCGGCCGCAACCTCGATCGTCGGCAAACCCTCGGCCGCGGCGCCCTCTTCGAAGGTTCGGCGCGCGGTTTCGGCGGCTTCGCGGGCGGCAGCCTCGCCATGGGCCAGCCGGGTCGCCTCGAACGCCAGCACCTTCTTCGCCTCGTTGATGCCGGCGCCTTCCAGCGCCTCCAACCCGGCAATCTCGGCCAGCGGCAGTTCGGTGAACAAGCGCAAGAAGCGGCCGACATCCGCGTCTTCGGTGTTGCGCCAATATTGCCAGTAATCATAGGGGCTGAGCCGGTCGGCATTCAGCCACACCGCTCCGGCCGCGGTCTTGCCCATCTTGGCGCCCGAGGCCGTAGTCATCAGCGGTGTGGTCAAGCCGAACAACGCCGCCTGATCAAGCCGGCGCCCCAGCTCGATGCCATTGACGATATTGCCCCACTGGTCCGAGCCGCCCATCTGCAACACGCAGCGATTGCGCCGATGCAGCTCCAGGAAATCATAGGCCTGAAGAATCATATAGTTGAATTCAAGAAACGTCAGCGGCTGTTCGCGCTCCAGCCGCAGCTTGACCGATTCGAAACTCAGCATCCGGTTGATGGTAAAGTGCTTACCGACCTCGCGCAGAAACGGAATATAGGCCAGCCGATCGAGCCAATCGGCGTTATTGACCATCACCGCGTCGGTCGGGCCGTCGCCAAAGGTCAAAAACTTTGAAAACACCTGCCGAATGCCGGCCATGTTGGCGGCAATCTGCTCGTCGCTCAGCAATTGCCGGCTTTCGTCCTTGCCCGAAGGATCGCCGACCTTGGTCGTGCCCCCGCCCATCAGCACGATCGGCTTGTGCCCCGTGCGCTGCAGCCAGCGCAACATCATGATCGGCACCAGACTGCCGACATGCAGGCTGTTGGCGGTGCAATCAAAGCCGATATAGGCGGTGACCGGACCGGCAAGCGCCAGCCCGTCCAGCCCGTCCGGGTCGGTGCATTGATCGATGAAACCGCGCTCCGTCAGGGTGCGCAGAAAGTCCGAGCGAAAACCGGTCATGTCGAGTGTAACCACAGTGGAAAGACCGCTCTGGTTACCACGTCCGCCCGGCCACGACAATCCGTGCTGCGCGCTTCGGTATTGCGGACACGCACCGGATCAAGCAAGATTCCGGCGCGGCGGAAGGTTTCCGGCGCAGACTGAAAGGAGGTGACGCAGTGAAAAAGTTCTTCGGGTGGTGTTGCTATCTGAAAGTCAAAATCGAGATACGACTGACAATCAAGCTCGACAAGACCGGACGGTAGCAACCAAGGGCGGGGCCGGGAAACCGGCTCCGTCTCCGAAGAGGAAACTGCGTCACCCCTTAA
>JBAWVF010000009.1:0-49184 GCA_037147415.1 Rhodospirillaceae bacterium
GTGCCAAAGGCGGTAGCCATCAGGGCGGGGCCGCAATAGCCGATGCCTAACAACCCACGGTCGAAACCCGGGGCGAAACAGTTGAACAGGGTGCGAACATACTCGGCGGGTGGTTGAGGGGCTTCTTGCTCGCTCAGCGCGCCGGCGATGTGTCGGGCGATCGGTTGTTCCGGATGAGCGGCGAGCCAGCGCGCAGCCTCGGCCCGGGCGGCTTCGGGGTCGCGGCGGTGGAGCAGATAAAGGCAGCCGGCTAGGTTGTTATGAAAATCGGCCCGTTCCGGCCGCAGGGCACAGGCCTGTTGAAAGACGGCGGCGGCGGCGGTCAAGGCTCCGCGAGCCTCCAGCACATGACCGAGATTATTGGTGGCTTCGGCATGAGAAGGGTGAAGGTGCAAGGCGTCGCGATAGCAGCGTTCCGCTTCTTCCAGCCAGCCGACCGTCTGGACTGCGGTTCCCAAACTGAAATGGGTGCCGGCGTCGGTCGGATTAAGCTCCAGCGCGCGTCGATAACTGCGGACGGCGTCGGTAATCCGGCCGGTGGCTTGAAGCACCGTGCCCAAATTGAGATGGGCCGGGGCGAAATCGGCTTGAACTGCCAGGGCGCGGCGGTGGCAGGTCTCGGCACTCTCCAGGCGCCCTTGCGCATGCAGCACTGAGCCGAGATTGACCAGGGTCGGGACATGGTCGGGCTGATGGTCGAGCGCGCTCCGATAGCTTTCTTCGGCGTCCTCCAACCGCCCGAGAGCTTGAAGGACATTTCCCAGCGCCGATAGTACCGCTACATCCTCCGGCCGCTGTGCCAGTACAATTCTCAGGCACGCCTCGGCCTCTTCATTTTGGCCGGTTGCTTGTAATAATTGACCGGTGGCCAGATAAATAGCGGCAATGTCCGGCGCCAAAGCCGATGCGGCGCGGTAGCTGTCCAATGCTTGGGCATGGCGGCCGAGTGCTTGCAACGCTGCGCCGAGATTATAGTGATACTTATAATTATCGTCCTTCAACCCGATCGCTCGGCCGATCAAGGGAATGGCCTCGAGCGGGTTCCCCGAGCGGTGCCGAATCACCCCGAGCAGATGGAGCAGGTCGGCCCGGTCCGACTCGGCAGTTAAACCTTGTCGGCAGAGCCGCTCAGCTTTGACGAGATTACCGGCCTGAAATGCGGTAACGGCAGCGGCAAGAACAGTCATGCTTTTATATTCAGTCCAACCTTTTATGTTTAGTCCAACCTTTTGTGCTCAGTCCACCGGGAAGCGTTTCCGGATGCGTGTATCCAAGGCATCCCGCACCTGCCGGAAGCCGTCGAGCCGGGCTTCTCGGCTTCCCTCAAGAATAGTCGGGTCGAAGGTTTGCCAGTATTCGACGTCACAGGCCATGGTGCGCACCATTTCAACCGCACGATGCTGGGCTTCGGGGGAGAGCGAGATCACCAGATCGAACGAGCTGTCCTCCAACTCGTCGAACACTTTACAACGGTGGCGGCTGCGGTCGATTCCGATTTCGGCCATGGCGGCAATCATGAACGGATCGGGCTCGCCCGGTCGTACCCCCACCGAGTCGATATAAACGCGTTTGCCGAGATGACGCTTCAGCAAAGCCTCAGCCATCGGCGAGCGCACGGCATTAAAGGTGCAAGCAAACAAGACGCTGGAAATGCCGTTCGGGTAGAGATCGACCATACGCGGCCCGTTTCCCGTGCGATCCGCTTTTAGCCGCGGATGTGCAGCACGCACACCAGGGTGAACAGGCGTCGGGCGGTTTGATGGTCGATAGTGACCTTGCCGGCCAGACGCTCTTGCAACAGCTCCGAGCCCTCGTTGTGCAGCCCGCGTCGTCCCATGTCCAGTGCTTCGATCTGAGCCGGGGTCGAACGTTTGATCGCGTTGTAATAACTTTCGCAGATCATGAAGTAATCACGTACGATGCTGCGAAACGGGCTGAGCGGTAATAATATTCGGGTCAGCTCTATCCCGTCTTGGGTCCGAATGTCAAAAGTCAGTCGATTTTCTTCAGTGCTGAGGTGAAGATTGAACGGTCCCTGATCAACCAGACCCTCGGGCTCGAACAAGTTATCTTCCAGCAGGTCGAAGATGGCAACCGCCCGTTCGTGTTCGACTTCGGGCTTGCGGCGGACGACGGTGCGTTCGTCAAGCTGAACATACAAGATGCGGTTGCGCACTTCGGTCATGGCTGTGCGTTCTCCAAACGGATAGCGACTCCGTTATGCTCTTCAGGCGGCATTACGGGCCTCCTCAGCGGCGGCCTGCCGAAAATTTTCAATCCAGCCATGCATTTCGTCAGGCCGGGTTTTGAGTGCCGCCCGGTTGACGATCAAGCGTGAGGTGATATCTGCGATCTTAAGCACCTCGCGCAGCCCGTTGGCCTTCAGGGTTGCGCCGGACGAGACCAAATCAACAATGCGTGAGCATAAACCCAAAGCGGGCGCCAACTCCATTGCGCCGTTCAGCTTGATGCATTCGGCTTGAATACCGCGTGCGGCGAAATGGCGTCGGGTGATGTCGGGGTATTTGGTCGCGACTCGGACATGGCTCCAGCGTGCCGGATCCTCGGTGGCCGACAAATCGGTTGGCTCGGCAACGGAAAGCCGGCAATGGCCGATGCCGAGATCAAGCGGGGCGTAAAGCTCCGGATAATCAAATTCCATAATCACATCGTTGCCGGCGACCCCCAGATGGGCGGCGCCGAAGGCGACAAAGGTCGCGACGTCGAACGAGCGCACCCGAATAATGCTGAGATGCGGCAGGTTGGTGGTGAATTTCAGTAGCCGGCTGTGCTCGTTTTCGAATTCGGGCTCGGGCTTGATGCCGACCCGGTCGAGCAGCGGCCGCACCTCATCCAAAATGCGGCCCTTGGGCAGAGCCAGCACCAGATTTTCCCGATCAACCGTCTTCGACACGCCGGTCACCCGCCACTCCCTCATTGCAGTGCAACGGAGCGATAGATAGCACAAATGCCGTGCGCGTCACCTCGATTCCCGTCTTGTCCGGCAAAACCGACATAAAGCCGGATGGTGGGCTTGACAAACTGCGGCCATTCAGCTTTTTGGCTTAGTGTAGCTGCGGCTTGCCAACGAGTGAGGGACGGACCATGGCCTGCTCCGATAAGGTGGTTCGTGATTACATAAAGTCAAAATACTCGATTAACCGAATGTTCCGGTAATAGCGCCTGCGCCTCCCCATTTTCAGGAATAATCATGCGTGAGCCTGTGAAACTGTTGATTCTGGCAGCAATCGGTGCGGCAATCGGACTTGGGGTCGCTTCTGAACTGGTTAGCGATGATTTCATGCTGCATTTGATTTCTAGTTACGTAATTTATGACGAATTGGCGGGCATGGCGCTCGGTTTGTTGATTGCGATGGCCGGATACGGGGTTTATGCGGCCTTCCGGTCGAAGCGGTAGCGGTTCGACCAGCGTGAACGCCGACATTGCCTTGTTGTCCGGTGCGGGCTACTGTCCAGGGATACGGTCCGCATTTTCCATCAAAATGCGCCGCTCCTTTTGCCCAGGATGTTCGAACCATGTCGCTCTTTTCCTCTATCCCTTTGTTGGTCATTGTTGTTCTTGTTTATTTTGTCGTCGAACTGATCGCGCCGGGGACCAGTGGCGCGGTGGTGCTGGCGTTAAAGCTGCCGTCCGGGGCTGATATGGCGTTAAGGGGCGGTGATTTGATCATCGGGCTTGGCTTGGTTTTGCTTTATGGCGAAATATTGAAGTCAACCAGAACGTCGAGCGCCAGCGTGATTGATCATGTGACCTCGATGGGGTTATTCGTGACCTGTCTGGTTTTGTTTATTGTTTGGAGTGCGGCCGGAACCGGAACCTTTTTTCTGATTACCTTGATGACTCTGGTTGATGTCGTTGCCGGCTTTACCGTGACGATCAGCGCCGCCCGGCGCGATGTCGACGTTGCGACGTTGCAATAATTTCCCCGGCAGTTTTCGGAGCATGGCGTGCGATGATCAGTCTACAGGATATCGAACTCGAGCCGGCAACGCCGCGTGGCGGTTCCCCGGACAGATACATCAATCGCGAAGTTTCGTGGCTGGCCTTTAACCAAAGAGTGCTGGATGAGGCTAATAATCGCAACCACCCATTGCTGGAACGGCTGCGTTTTTTGTCGATCAGTGCCAGCAATCTCGACGAGTTTTATATCGTTCGGGTTGCCGGCCTGAAAGGGCAGGTCGCTCGCGGCATCGTGACCCCGAGCGCCGATAATCTGGCGCCGGCTCAGCAGCTTGCCGCGATTAACCGCCGGGTTATCGAATTGGTGCGTGACCAGCAGACTTGCTGGCTTGAGCTGCGCGAAGAACTGGGCGAGGCGGGAATAGAAGTTGTCGATACCGATGACCTGACCAATGACGAACATGACTGGCTTGAACAGAAATTTCTCAGCGATCTTTTTCCTTTATTGACGCCGCTGGCGGTTGACCCGGCACATCCGTTTCCTTTTCTGCCCAATATGGGGTTTGCGCTGGCGTTGGCGCTGTTCGACCCGATCAAGGGTAAGGAACTGGATGCGTTGGTGCCTTTGCCGGCGCAGCTTGACCGCTTTATTCGGTTGCCGGGGGCGGCGGTGCGTTTTGTTCAGCTTGAACGGGTGGTGCTGCTGTTTCTTAGCCGCCTGTTTCCACCCTTCACCGCCAAGGCTCACGGCGTTTTTCGAATTTTGCGTGACAGCGAAATGGAAATCGACGAAGAGGCGGAAGATCTGGTCCGTACTTTTGAAAGTGCTTTGAAGCAACGGCGGCGCGGCAGCGTGATTCGGCTTGAAGTCAATGCCGGCATGAACCCGGATTTGCGCGAGTTTCTGCGTGAACAATTGCAGGTCGTTCCGGATGACATGCTGGTGCTTGACGGTTTGATCGGTTTGAACGACACCAAACACTTGATTGTCGACGGGCGGCCTGATTTGGTCTTTCGACCTCATAATGCCCGTTCGCCCGAACGGATTCGTGATTTCGGCGGGGATTGTTTTGCAGCGATAAATCAAAAAGACTTGATCGTCCACCATCCTTACGAAAGTTTTGATGTTGTCGTTCAGTTTATCCGACAGGCAGCGCGCGACCCTGCCGTGGTGGCCATTAAGCAAACCCTGTACCGCACTTCTAAAAACTCACCGATCGTGCAGGCATTGGTTGAAGCGGCAGAGGCCGGCAAGACCGTCTCAGCGATGGTCGAATTGAAAGCCCGTTTCGACGAGGAAGCGAATATTCGCTGGGCGCGCGATCTGGAGCGGGCAGGGGCTCAAGTGGTCTACGGCTTCGTCGACCTTAAGACCCACGCCAAGGTTTCGTTGGTGGTGCGGCGTGAAAGCGGCGGTCTGCGTTCTTATGCCCATTTCGGCACCGGTAATTATCACCCGATTACGGCACGCATTTATACTGATTTGTCATTTTTTACGTCTGATCCCGTGTTGTGTCGCGATGCTGCGGCAATGTTCAATTATATGACCGGCTATGCTACGCCCAAGGGGTTGGCAAAATTGGCGATTGCTCCGCTTAATTTGCGTCCGCGTCTTAATGAACTGATTAATGCCGAGATTGATCATGCTCGCGCCGGGCGGCCCGCGCAGATATGGTTAAAGCTTAACTCTCTGGTTGATCCCGAGATTATTGACAAGCTTTACGAGGCATCGGGGGCCGGCGTTCGTATCGACATGGTGGTGCGTGGTATTTGCTGTCTGCGGCCGGGGGTTCCCGGTCTGTCGGAAAACATCCGGGTCAAAAGTATTATTGGCCGCTTTTTGGAGCATACCAGGGTGATTTGTTTTGGCAATGGTTGGGGGTTGCCCTCGGATCAGGCCCTGGTTTTCTTGTCTTCTGCCGATTGGATGCCCCGTAACCTTGATCGTAGGATCGAGACTTTGGTCCCGGTCGAAAATCCGACTGTACATCAGCAAGTACTTGATCAGATCATGGTCGCAAACTTCAAGGACGAGGCCAATAGTTGGACCCTCGATGGTGACGGGGGCTATCACCGCACCAATCCTGGGGGGGAACGGTTCAGTGCCCATACCTATTTCATGACCAATCCAAGCCTGTCCGGGCGTGGCAGCGCTCTTTCAACCGAACGCATTCCACCCCGGTTGGTGCTTAAGGCGGCGATTTGACATGCCCTTGATTTTCAACCGTGAATGGACCGAGGCTCCGCGGCGGACGGCTCGCATCGGTGTGATCGACATCGGTTCGAACTCGATTCGGCTGGTGGTCTATGATCGCAATTGCCGGGCGCCGGTGCAAATATTTAACGAAAAAGTGCTATGTGGCTTGGCCCGCGGGGTCGAGGCGGGCGGGCGGCTTGATGCCGAGGGGGTGGCCAGGGCATCGCTCAACCTGGCCCGCTTCAAAATGCTGGCGGAGGCGATGGGGGTGGAGCGGCTTGATGTGCTGGCCACCGCCGCGGTTCGCGATGCCAAGGATGGTCAGGATTTTGTCGTTGCCTTACGCGAGCGACTCGGGCTTGAGATTCAGGTGATCAGCGGTGAGGAAGAGGCCCGGTTATCGGCGCTCGGCGTTTTGTCGGCGATTCCGGATGCCGACGGGCTTGCCGCCGATCTTGGTGGTGGCAGCTTGGAGTTGATCACGATAAACCGCGGCTCCCCTGGGCAACGGGTGACGCTGCCGCTCGGCGTGCTCCGATTGGCTGAGGCGAGCGGCGAACGTCCGGTCATTGCCGCCAAGGTGATCGAGCAACATTTGGCGAAACTGGATTGGTTGAAATCATGTCGGCGCCGGCGCTTGTTCGCGGTTGGCGGAAGCTGGCGTGCGTTGGCTAAACTGCACATGGCGCATGTCAATTATCCGCTCCATGTCATACACGGCTACACCATGCCCGGCCCGCTTGCCGGGGATTTTGCCGGGACCGTGGGGCGTCATGCCCGCAATACTTGGGATAAGACCGGGGCCGTGTCCCGGCGACGGGGGGATACTCTTCCCTATGCGGCGCTGGTGCTGGAAGGGCTGGTCCGGGCGGTCGAGCCCTCTTCGGTTGTCTTTTCGGCTTATGGTTTGCGTGAAGGCCACCTTTATGATGGCTTACCATCCGAGGAGCAGCGGCTCGATCCGCTGGTCAGCGCCTGTACCGATTTGGCGGCGCATCAACGACGCTTCGGCTCGGACGAGATTCTGACGGCCTGGACTGACGGGTTGTTTGCCGGAGAGGACTTGATTGCGCTGCGGTTGCGCCGGGTTGCCTGCGTCATCAGCGACCTGTTTTGGGCCGAGCATCCCGATTATCGGGCCGAGCATGCTTTTGAGCGTGTGCTACGCTTACCGGTGGTCGGAATCAACCACAGCGAGCGGGCGGCGCTTGCGCTGACCAGTTTCGTGCGCTATGGCGGGCGTCCGGAGGATGCCCTGGCCCGGTCGTTGCGTCCGCTCTTGACCGATGGTCAGATTGCCCGCGCCGATGTGCTGGGGCTGGCCTTGCGTTTGGCCCACAGTGTAACCGGTGGCGTCACCGCATTGTTGAACCGGGTCGGCTTGCGTCTTGGCGCCGAGCGACTGGAGTTATTGCTGCCGGCCGATTTGGCGCAATTGCGGGGTGATGTGGTCGAGCGCCGCCTGGACGCGCTGGCCCGAGCCCTGAATCGGGACTCGAGCATCGCTACCGGCTAAGAGCAGGTTTCTTGTACCGCGTGTGCGGAAATACGGCATCAGTCCCCGCCGCTTTCGGTCAGTCGGCGGGCCCAGACAATTCGTTTGTGGATGCCGAGACGGGCGGCGATAGCGGCATCGTCAACCCCGGCGGCAACAAGACGCTGTAGCTCCTCTTCTCCGGCGGCAGTCAAGCGCTTGCGGCTGCCGAGGCCGCGGGTGAACGGGCCGTCGATGCTGTCGGCGGCTTCTGTTGCCGATGGCCGTGGCGGCAAGCCTGGGCGGTTGCCGGTGCTATCCGAACCCCGGGGACTGCGCTCCGGGTTGGCAAGACGCCCTTCGATGCCCTCAAGGCGATGTTCCAGTCCGTCGACTCGGAAATGCGTGCGTTCACCCCGTGTGTCCAGCGTCTCGGTCCGTCGTTCCAGGCTGCCCAGGCGGGCTTCAAGGGCTTCCAGCCGAGCGGCTTGCCCGTTGTCCGCCGGGGTCGCCCCGACCGTCGGTGACGTGCCGCCTGACAAAGCGTTGAGCAACGCCGCCGCGGTCCACTCTCCCAAGGTCTGTCGCGCCGATTTGGCGGCTGTCGACACGGCGCTTTGCAACTCAGCCGGTATGCCGCGCACCGTCCAAATCTTCGATCCGCCAGTCATTTGCCTGTCCTTTGTCATACATAGCGAGTCTCATTCGACACTCTCCGGACTTTCATGAGTGAGTCCCGTCGGAGAGTCGGTGGCTAACACGGCGTCAGTCCCGCCTATCAACAGATTGAAATAGTTTGAAGTGGTATTGATATGACAGTCATCGGCCGACATTCATAACGTATGGCGAAGCCGTCGTCAAATCGAACTCGTGGCCCTTGTTCGTATGACACAAGTCTGCCCGAAGACGCTCTGTCGGCCTTCGGTCGGTATGTCCGAGCGGTTTGAAATTCAGCTTTTGCCAGCGTGCGAATCTTGATAGTGTCGCCCGACAACCGACTTGTTTCGGAATTTCAACAGAATTATGGCCTGCCAAATCAGCGGGCTTCAGGGGAGGGAATCAAATGGACGAAGCCAAGCAGATACTGGCTGATCTCAACGGCTACTACTTGGAAGATTTGACCGTTGGTATGACTGCGGTCTATGCGAAAACAATTACCGATACCGATATCGTCATGTTTGCCGGTATTTCCGGTGACACCAACCCGGTCCATCTGAACCAGGATTACGCCGCGCAAACGCCATTTAAGACACGAATTGCCCATGGCATGCTGTCGGCCGGCTTTATTTCGACCGTGCTCGGGACCAAATTGCCCGGTCCGGGCTGCATTTATATCGCCCAGTCGCTGAAGTTCAAGGCCCCGGTTCGCGTTGGAGACACCGTGGTTGCGCGTGCCACGATTACCGAGATTGTAACGGAGAAGAAGCGGGTGACGCTGAAGACCGTTTGCAGTGTCGGTGACACGGTGGTTATCGATGGTGAAGCAACTGTGATGGTCCCGGTTCGCGGTTAGTACGGATTATGTACTTTGCGGCGGTCGGTCTTTAGCTCCGGCCGCCGTTTGTTTTGTCGGAAGTCGGCTTCATGCGCCTATTTAGAAGCTATCTTGATCTTCCGGACTCTGCCCGTGGTTCGGTGACTGTGCTGGGAAATTTTGATGGTGTCCATCGCGGGCATCAATCGGTCATTGCGTGCGGGGCCGGGATTGCGCGTGATATGGGCGTCTCCTTGGCCGTTCTCACCTTCGAGCCGCACCCGCGCAGTGTCTTTCGTCCCGCGGACCGGCCGTTCCGCCTGACTCCGTTTCGCATTAAAGAGCGCCAACTCGAAGCGCTGGGCATCGACAGTCTGGTTGTCTGTCATTTTGACGAGTCGTTTCAACAACGAAGCGCCGATAACTTTGTCGGTGAAATCCTGGCCAGCAGTCTCGAATGCCGGCATGTTGTCACCGGAACCGGTTTTCGATTCGGCCATCGCCGCGCCGGTGACCTGGATTTGCTGGCCCGGCAAGGCCGGATTTGCGGTTTTGGTGTAACCGGGGTCGGTATGGAACTGGACGAGACCGGTAAAGTCCTGTCTTCGACCCGTGTACGTGAGGCTCTTGCGGCCGGCCGTCCCCGAGAGGCTGCGTACGTCCTCGGGCGCGCCTGGGAGATCGAGGGCCGAGTCGAAGCGGGCAATCGCTTGGGGCGTACGCTTGGTTTTCCCACCGCGAATTTGTCTCTCGGCGAATACGTACGGCCGGCATTCGGTGCGTACGCCGTACGTGCCGGGATTGATGCCGGGCTGAGTACGTGCTGGCATGACGGGGTGGCTAATTTGGGCTGCCGTCCGACCGTCGCCGGGACGGAGGAGCGTCTGGAGGTACATCTGTTCGCGTTTGACGATGATTTGTACGGCCGTCATCTGCGCGTACAGCTGATTGAGTTTTTGCGGCCGGAGCAACGCTTCGAGAGCCTTGAGGCGTTAAAGCGACAGATCACCCTCGACCTTGAGGCGGCTCGCACGGCTTTGCGTGTTTCGGGGGCTTGACAGAGTGCCTTCCGGCACCTTACATAATTCCCTGTCGGCGCGCTTGCGTCGGCCGAGGCATCGGATGGGCGCTTAGCTCAGGGGTAGAGCATCGTCTTCACACGGCGGGGGTCAGTGGTTCAATCCCACTAGCGCCCACCATCCGGCCCGCTTTTCCCGGCTTCAATCCATCAATTTTAATCAATCGAGTCCATGAGCGACGCCGAATGTGCAAGAGCGCTGGAAGCGGCGGCGCTAGCGATCGGGCGACTCGATGCGGCTCTGAGTGGGCATCCGCTGTATCCGGGGTGGCGCCTTTGGAGCGCGCTGGAAGCGGCGGTGCGTCAGGCAGCGGCCGATGGCCTGAAGGTTGATTTTTATCGTTTGGCCGCAGCGGGGGAGGGGGTGCCCCTCACGACATTTGTGCGGCTCGACGATCGCGGTGCCGAGATTGTCGCTCTCAATCATGCGCTTGATTTGTATCGTTGGATGATCCGCCCCGACTCGGGCGAACAGGCTCTGTGTGCGCAAGCCCTTGAACGCCTTTGCGCCGAAAGCGGCGGACGGTCGGTGTTGGTGGCAACAGCGATGGGGCTGCGGGGCTGGTTGGCGGAAGGAGGCGGGCGGCAGCCGGTACGGGCGGCCGTGCCGCGCTTTTTGCTCGAGCGGGGCCTGACCGGACAGCTGATGCCGGGACTGACCGGAACCGATGCCCTTAAGGCCGGGGCCTTCGATTCGGATGGCTTTACCGTGCGCTTTCTGAGGGCGTTGGCCCGAGACGCAGAGGCGGGCCATCAGCGCTTGATCACGGCAGAACGCCGCTGGAAGGCCGCGCACCGGGCCGTCAGCGGGCGGCGTTGCAACTCCACTCTCCCTCTGGCGGTTGACGCGCTGGCCGCCGTGCCGCTGCTGAGTATTTCCGGTCTGGCGCGGACACTTGACTGCTCTGTCGAAGCGGCATCCCGGCATTTGCGTGAACTGGAGAAGCTGGGGGTAGTGACGGAAGTAACGGGCCGGGTCGGCCGCGGCATACGAAGACTCTACGGGTTTGCCGAGGTTGAGCCGATTCGGTTTGAAGTTGCCGGTCCGCGTCTGCGTACGGAACGCAAACGCGGCCGTCCCGCCGACCCGGTTACTTAAGGACGGATGGCGCCACCAAGGCACCGGCAGCACAACCGGAAACCATGGCGCCGCTGAGGACAATGCCGGCAATCCGCACCGAGGTCGGCAGTGCCGGGGAATTGGTGACCCACGCAAGGACTTCGCCGGGTCCAATCAGCAAAGAGGTGCCGGCGGCGGTCAGGCCACCATACAGGCATCCCTTTTGAACCGGGGTCGCTGCGGTCGTTACTCTCAACTCGGCGCGCGGCATTTCCGGGGTCTGCGGGGTCGGAGCTGCGGTTTTAGCCGAAGGGGGCGCCATGGCCGGGGCGGGAGCCGGCGCAGGCGTGCTGTTGCCGGGAACCGCGGCCATCACCATCGACATGATCGTGGGCGCAGGCTTTTCCGGAGCGGGGGCGACCGGTATGGCCGGCGCGGTCATCGGAGCCAACGCAACCATCGGCTTGCCGCTGGTCAAAATCGCATAAGCTTCATTTACGGCTGCCGTGATGCGAAGCATCATCTCGCTTTCGGCAACCGGGGCGATTATCGCATAAGCCGTACGATTAATGTCCCCGACCGTAACCTTGGCGAGAAAAGGCATGCTGCCGGAAAGCCGGTCCGCTCGTTCGGCGATATTGCCGCCGGCTTTACCGGCGACCCAAACCGTCATGGCGCCGCCGATGTCCGCGAGGGTCGCGCGCTGGATATCGGGAGTATAAATTGAGAGGTGTGTTTCTTGCCAACCGCGATTTACGACGGCGGAGGTGCCGATGACTAACAGAGTAACGCAGAAGACCACCATCAGAAGTCGGATTAACATCGTTCCCTCCGCTCGTCGGGGGCGCCGGCTTGCGAACAGCCCCCATAGCCTTGTGACAGCCGGACAAACCCGACAATCTGCTTTGATTTCTAGAAGTACAAGGTCGCGCCAGCCTCGTCAACCGCTACGTTACAGCGGCGATCGCTTAAACATTTCAGGTTAATGCATTATCGGCGGGCGACCGGCTAAAGGATGCCGCTGTAAAACAGCTTCATCATTGTCACGATGATAAGAGTAGAAGCGGTCATCATTATCGCAAAGCGAATGGTCAGGCGCCGTTCGTGAGATTTCAGGTCGGCCCGTAACGCCTTGATCTCAGCCTTCAACTCATCGAGGCCGGTGGTGATCCGCCCGGCGATATCTTCAGTGTTGTCAACCTTGATTTGCGGCTGTTTGGCTTTGTTGCGACGATCGCGGGCGCGCTGCCACACTTCGAACGGGATGATGGACACGCTCTTTCTCCCTTCACTAGCGATGAGTTAAAGCGAAGAATAACTTAGAGCCATAGCTAATGTCAGGACGCTGCCATGACTTCGGTGCCAAGATCGGTTCCGGCCGGAATCCGGTGATCTTTGGCCAGTACGGTATAGACTGCGGGCAGTACAAATAATGTGAACAGTGTTCCGATCGACATGCCTGCGACGATAACCACGCCGATGCTGAAACGACTGGCGGCTCCGGCCCCGGTTGCCATCAACAAGGGGATCAGGCCGACGACCATGGCGGCGGTGGTCATCAGAATCGGGCGCAGACGCACGGCAGCGGCGCGTTCGATGGCGCTGCGGCGGTCCAGACCTTCGCGGCGCTGAAGCGCATTTGCGAACTCGGTCATCAGAATGCCGTGCTTGCTGATCAACCCGATCAAAGTAACCAACCCGACCTGGGTATAAATATTGATCGTGGCCAATCCGAAGAACAGCGGCAGGAGTGCGCCGCAGACCGACATCGGAACACTGACCAGAATGACCAAAGGATCGCGCAGACTTTCAAATTGGGCAGCCAAAACCAGATAAATTGCAATCAAGGCGAATAAAAAGGTTATGGCTAATCGGTTTCCTTCATGCACATATTGGCGCGAGCCCGACAAATAATCATGATTGAAGTCGGGCGGCAGCACTTCGGCCGCAATTCCTTCCAGAAATTCGACCGCTTGCCCCATGGTCACGCCCGGCATCGGCACGGCGGAGAAGGTGGCGGCGTTCAACTGATTGAATTGGGTGAGCGCGTTGGGGTCAATCTCGTGATCAAGTGTAATCACCGAGGACAGCGGCACCGTAGCGCCGCTTGCCGTCTTAACATAGTAACTGGACAGGCTTTCAGGAGTCAAACGCTCGGCGCGCGGGACTTGCGGAATGACTTGGTAGGAACGGCCGGCAAAGTCAAAACGATTGACATAGTTTTCACCGACCAGCAAAGCCAGCGTCATGCCGATCGATTGCATGGTAATGCCGAGATCATTGGCTTTAGCGCGATTGATATGAACTCGTACCACCGGGCTATTGAAGTCAAGATCACTATCCACCACAATAAACTGACCGCTTTTTCGCGCCCTGGTTTTAATTTCGTTCATCAGCGTAAAGACAGTGCGAAAGTCGGTCGGTGAATAGATGACCATCTGTACCGGCATGCCGCCGCTGGTGCCGGGCAATGGCGGTAAATTGAAAGCGAAGACCTGCATGCCGGCAACCCCATTAGCGAGACCCTGCTGCACTAACGGAGTAAGAGCTTTGACCGAGCGCTTTCGTTCATTCCAGGGCTTCAGGATCATTCCCGAAATACTGGAATTGATACCGTTCATACCATTAACCAGAAAGCGCGCCTCGGTTTCCGGAAAGCCGGCATAAACGCGATCGGCAGCGCGACCCCAGGTTTCGGTATAATCAATGTTCGAATATTGCGGGCCCTTGCCGAAAGCAAAGATTACGCCCTGATCTTCTTCAGGCGCCAACTCGGCGCCACTATGGGTATAAAGAAAGCCGACTCCAACCAATACGACAACGGAAAATAATAGAGCTACCGGTCTGAAATCGAGTGAACGGGTCAGGCGCCGGCTGTAAAAACGGGTAATCGCGGAAAAGAACCCGTCAACGGCGCGGGCAAAGCGACCATCGGCCATTTCGCGCGTCAACAGGCGCGAACACATCATCGGAGACAGCGTCACCGCAACAATGCCCGAAATAATCACAGAGCCGGCTAAAGTAAATGCAAATTCACGGAACAATGTTCCGGTCAGGCCGCTGAGAAAACCGATCGGCGCATAGACGGCGGCGAGTGTAATCGTCATTGCGATTACCGGCCCTAGAATTTCGCGGGCTCCGGTCAGCGCGGCATGAAACGGTGGGCTGCCGTCTTCGATATGGCGATAAACATTTTCAACCACCACGATCGCGTCATCCACCACCAGACCGATCGCCATCACCATGGCCAGCAAGGTCAGCAAATTGATGCTGAAACCCATGACCAGCATCAAAGTAAAGGCACCGATCAGAGACAGTGGAATGGTAACGATCGGAATTACCACCGAGCGCAGGGTGCCGAGGAATAAGAAAATAACCGCAATCACAATTAGAACCGCCATCACCAAAGTATGAATAACCTCATCGATCGAGGCGCGAATAAACTTAGTCGAATCATAGACGATGCCCATCTTAACAGTGGGCGGCAGTCCACGCTCCAGAATCGGGACCATTGCTCGGACATCACGGACGATATTCAACGGGTTTCCGGTCGGCGTGGCCTGCACCCCAATGAACATTGCCTGCTCGCCGTTCATCATTACCGAAGCATTGGAGCTTTGCGAGCCGATATCCAAGGTTGCAATGTCACTAAGTCGAATCAGCGCGCCGTTTTCGGCTTTGACCACCATCGAGCGAAAATCATCGAGACTGGTCAAGCCGGTGTCGGCGCGTACGTTGGACAGGGTGAAGTAGCCTTTGATTTGGCCGGGTGCCGATTGGAAATTATTGGCCTGAAGGGCGGCGGCGACGTCGGCCGCAGTAATCGATAGCGCAGCCATCCGATCGGGGTCGAGCCAGACCCGCATGGCGAAAGTCTGTCCGCCGAGTATCTCCGCTTCGGCTACACCATCGACAGTCGTCAATAGCGGCTGGACTACCCGGCTCAAATGGTCTGAAATAGCGGCTCCACCCAGTTTAGTACTGGAGAAGCCCATATACATGACGGCGGTGCCCTCGCCGGTCGCCTTAAGAATAATCGGATCGTTTGCTTCCTTGGGGATTAAATATCTTACCTTATTGACCTTGGCCATAACCTCGGTCATGGCCCGGGTCGGGTCGGAATTGAGTTTAATATAGGCGGAAACAACGCTTCGACCCGGCGAGGAGGTCGATGTCAGGTAATCGATGCCCTCGGCACTTGCTACGGCTTGAGCAATCGGCTGGGTAATAAAGCCTTGCATCAGGTCCGGTGCGGCGCCGGGATAGATGGTGGTTACCGTGATAACCGTATTGTCGAGCTTCGGGTACTGGCGAATCGGCAAGTCGAAAAAAGAACGTACCCCAACCAACAAAATCAACAGGCTAACCACTGTCGCCAGCACTGGCCGGCGGATAAACAAGTCGGTAAAGGACATCGTCTCGCTCTATGATGCGGCCGGTGTTGCGGTGATCGCGGCCAGGTTGGCCGCATGATCCTGCTTCACATCCCGATAAAACAGCGCCAAGCTTACCCCGAACCAGGGCAGAAGCCAGAGAAAACCGATGCCCATGGTCAGGAAACCCGGAACAGACCACAGCACGAACCGTAGATACAGGCGGAAAAATTTCCAGCGTTTGCCTTTCATCAGGCTTTTGCTTTGCCGGATCGATTCAAGGGCGCTGATCTCTGGTTGCTCGGCAATTATAAAGTAAACTTGCGAATAGTTTAGCATTGCGATCAGGCCCGGGATAATTAAAAGCAAAAGCCACAATACGGTAAAAATACTTGTTAAAATATAGGTAAGAATAGTAACCAGAGCGCAGGACAACCCATAAAATAAGGCCTCTTTATTTGGTTGAACTCCTTCGGACATCTGAAGATACAGACGATTAAAGCCGACCATTATAAGAGGCGTGATAATGAAGCTGACGAGATTTCCGGTCATTCCTTCTTGTATGCCGGTCAGAGAAAGCACGAATCCTAAAGCAATCGCAGTCATGATCATAAAGAACGCTGCCCCCAGCAGGTATACTATCAGTATCCCCCGATGACCGTGCAAGCATTGCCAGGCGTCGTGCATGATCGTTGAATTTGGTTTCAGCATGAGAAGTCTCCGCCTGCATTTGAAATGCGCAGTGAGCTGTACGGTTGCCCGGGATTTCGCTCGACGCAAGGTTTTACCCGAGTAGCGGCTGCGGCACTTTGCCGCGCCAGCCCCGCCGGCTGTCTTATGCCGGCAAGTCCAGCCCCGTCGGCTGTCTTATGCCGGCAAGTCTAACCACGAGCGGATGCAGCGTTCGACTACCCGGCCCAGAAAACCGATCAACTCGGTGCTTTGGCCGGTATGGAACATGTCGGGCATGCGGCTGCCGAAGGCCAGCAAGCCGGGCGGGCTGTCGCTGCTGATGTGCAGGCGGATCAGTGCTTCCGAGTGGACGATGCCGGCGCCGCCCCCGAAGATTGCAGGGTCACCGTAAATATTGCCGGTCAACACCATCTCGCGCCGGCCGATCCAGCGCTCGATTGAGCCGGCTTTGACCACCCGTACCCCCGAGGTGTCGGTTCCCGGCATGTCTCGGTTGCCGGATTCGATGATCAGGCAGGCGACATCGAAATCAAGCAGAACGGCCAGATCGATAGTGATGGTCTGAATGAGCTG
Organism: Rhodospirillaceae bacterium; assembly: GCA_037147415.1. Taxonomy (GTDB): domain Bacteria; phylum Pseudomonadota; class Alphaproteobacteria; order Azospirillales; family Azospirillaceae; genus BOG-933. The sequence goes on from JBAWVF010000009.1 coordinate 16,845, forward strand.
TTCAAAGCTTTGGGCATCAAGCAGAAGCAGGGCCGCGTCATGAACTCGGTTCTGACTGTTAAGGGTAACCCGGCTGGAAACCAGGAGATCGCGCTGCTCCGACCGCAGGCGCCCGACTTCTTTCTGCAACCGCTCGACCATATAGTATTGAAGGTCAAGGACATTGCTGCCGCGTCGTACCGTCGGCGGAGTCAGATGTTGGAGCAAATCGGCGTGACGGATCAGGAAATCCGGGTTGTCACGCAGATATGTGGCGACCTCTTCGGCGCTGATGGCGCCGGTGATCTGATGGCTGTGCCCGTGTTCGCGACCCATGTGCTTCATGCCCTCCGTAGACGTCAAACCGGATCGGGAAAAATCGGATGTTCAATACGGAGTTTCCGGTCTTATTCGGATTTCCCGACCCCGTCCGACCCGTCCGTCCGATCAGGACGGGAGGCCGGAGGATGTCGGAAAATGTTGTTACGTAACTTTAAGCTCTTCCCGCAACCCGATGAACATCAAGATAATATCGTCTGTCCAGTCTTTTGCCAGTCGGCAACGAACTGCGCTAGTCCCTTGTCGGTTAGCGGATGCCCGAACAGCATTCGGATCACACTCGGTGGCATTGTTGCAACATGGGCCCCGAGCTTGGCCGAGGCGACCACATGGATCGGATTGCGAATCGAGGCCACCAGCACTTGCGTCGTAAAGGCTTCATATTGCTTGTATATCGTGCAAATATCAGCGATCAGGTCCATGCCGTCGGTCCCGACATCATCAAGCCGGCCGACAAAGGGCGAAACGAAAGTGGCCCCGGCTTTCGCGGCCAGAATGGCTTGCGCCGCCGAAAAGCACAATGTGACGTTGACCATGGTCCCGTCGGAGGTCAATGCCTTGCAAACCTTGAGACCCGCGGGCGTCAGCGGCACTTTGACCGCGATTTGCGGCGAAATTTTCGCAAGCTTGCGTCCTTCGGCCAGCATGGTATTGAAATCGGTGGCGGCGACCTCGGCGCTGACCGGACCATCGACCAACGTGCAGATTTCGGCTATCAGATCCAGAAAGTTACCGCCTGACTTGGCAACCAATGACGGGTTGGTGGTCACGCCGTCCACCAACCCGGTGGCGGCGAGTTCCTGGATTTCCTGGAGGTCAGCGGTGTCGACGAAAAACTTCATGGCGGCTCGGCTCCCGGGGGGAAAATATTGCGGCACGGCAAGTTTGCGCCGCGAGAGGAAAGTAGTTTAGCCGATGGCTGAAGCCCATGCCAGTTTCCTGCCCGACTCTCCGCTTGATCGGGAGGGAGATGCGTCTGTCGCCGATTCCCGGGTCGGTGTCTTGATGCCCTTGCCCTTGACCGGCGCCTATGACTATCGGTCGGACGGGACGTTGCAGCTTGGCGACTATGTCGAAGTGCCGCTCGGCCCGCGTCGGCTTCAGGGTGTGGTGTGGAGTACCGGTGAAGGACGGGTTGACGCCGGCCGGCTGCGGCCGGTCGTGCGCCGGTTTGATGTGCCGCCGATGAGTGCCGCTACTCGCCGTTTTATTGATTGGGTTGCCGGATATACCTTGTCACCGCCGGGGCAGGTCTTGCGCATGGCGATCAGCGTGCCGGCTGCATTGGAGACGCCGCGTCCGGCGATTCTGTGCCGTCCGACCGGTCATCCCGCCCCGCCCGGGTTCAAGATGACGGCGGCGCGGCTGCGGGTGCTGGAACAGGCGGCGGTCGAGCCATTGCGCGGGGCGGCGGAACTGGCGCAGGCGGCCGAGTGCGGCCCGACCGTGGTGCGCGGTCTGCTGGATGGCGGCTTGCTGGAAACCGTGCCGCAGGTGATCGAGCCCGACACGGCGGCGCCTGATCCGCACCGGCCCGGCCCGTCGCTTTCCGACGACCAGGAAGCCGCGGCGGCGGCTTTGCTGACGCTGCTGAAGGCCGGTAAATACGCGGTTTCGGTGCTCGACGGGGTGACCGGCTCGGGCAAAACAGAGGTTTATTTCGAGGCGATCGCCGCCTGTCTGATCGCCGGGCGTCAGGTGTTGGTGCTGTTGCCGGAGATTTCGTTGAGTGCGCAATGGTTGGTGCGCTTTACTCAACGCTTCGGTGCGCCGCCCGCGCTGTGGCATTCCGAACTGACCCCCGGGCGGCGGCGCGACACGTGGCGCGCGATCGCGGCCGGCGCGGCGCGGATCGTGGTCGGGGCGCGCTCGGCGCTGTTTCTGCCTTATGCCGATCTCGGCTTGATCGTGGTTGATGAAGAGCATGACCCCGCCTTTAAGCAGGACGAGGGCGTGATTTATCAGGCGCGCGACATGGCGGTGGCGCGGGCCTGGATCGGCGGGATTCCGATTGTGCTGGTTTCGGCGACGCCCTCGCTGGAAACCGTGATCAACCTTGAGTCGGGGCGCTATACCCGCCTGCATCTGCCGGGCCGTCATGGTGGCGCCAGTCTGCCCGAAATCGGCATCATCGATCTGCGGATCCACAAGCCGGAGCCGCGGCGCTGGCTGGCGCCGCCCTTGCGTCAGGCGATTGCCGAAACGCTGGAGGCCGGCGAGCAGGCGATGATTTTTCTCAATCGCCGCGGCTATGCGCCGCTGACCCTGTGCCGAAGTTGCGGTTTCAGGCTGCAATGTCAGAGTTGCTCGGCCTGGTTGGTTCAGCACAAATCCTCCGGCAAGCTGCTGTGTCACCATTGCGGTCACGCCATGCCGGTGCCCGAGGCTTGCCCGAACTGTGAGCAGCGCGACTCGTTCACCGCCTGCGGCCCCGGGGTTGAACGCATCGCCGAAGAGGTGGCCGAGTTATTCCCGTTGGCGCGCACTGCGGTGATGGCGTCGGACACGCTGTCTGGTCCGAGTGCGGTCGATGATCTGGTAAGAAAGGTGTCGGCCCGGGAGTTGGACCTGTTGATCGGGACACAGGTCATGGCCAAGGGCCATCATTTTCCGATGCTGACGCTGGTCGGCGTGGTCGATGCCGATTTAGGCTTGGGCGGCGGCGATTTGCGTGCGGCCGAGCGCACCTATCAGTTGCTCCATCAGGTTGCGGGGCGCGCCGGCCGGGCCGAGCGGCCGGGGCGGGTGCTGCTGCAATCTTATATGCCCGAGCATCCGGTGATTCAGGCGTTGGTTGACGGCGACCGCGACGCCTTCCTGGCGGCCGAGGCCGAAGAACGGCGCGACGGTTGCCTGCCGCCCTTCGGCCGGTTGGCGGCGCTGGTGATTTCAGGTGAACATATCGAAGAGGTTGACGATGTCGCGCGCCGACTCGGGCGCGCTGCACCGCGTAGTGACGAGGTTGAAGTCCTCGGCCCCGCACCCGCGCCGCTGGCTCTGCTGCGTGGCCGGCACCGCCGTCGGCTTCTGGTTAAGGCGCCGCGGTCGGTGGTGCTGCAACCCTTGATTCGTCAATGGCTTGCCAGTGTACAGATTCCGGCGAGCGTTCGTATTCAGGTCGATATCGACCCGTATAGTTTTTTATAAAGTGAACCATTTCAGATGAGGGCCGGGAGTTCCCGGTCCTCATTGGAGCATTTGTTATTGGCGAACTAGGCTTTTTTCACGAACTCCGATTTCAAATTCATTGCCCCGAAGCCGTCGATCTTACAGGAAATGTCGTGCCCGTCGGCGCCATCCACCAGACGGATATTTTTTACCTTGGTGCCCCCTTTGACCACCAACGACGAGCCCTTGACCTTCAAATCTTTGATCACGGTCACGGAGTCGCCATCGTTGAGCACGTTTCCGTGGGCATCCCGTACGCCCTGTGCCTGCGAACCTTCCGCCCCGGAATCGCCTGCGGCGGCCTCCGGGTTCCATTCAAGGGCACATTCCGGGCAAATCCATAGACTGCCATCTTGATAAACATGCTCAGAGTTGCACTGAGGGCACTTCAAACCACTGTCCATTGTTTTCCTTGCTGCTCGGGAGACGATCCCGGTGCGTTAGCCGCCCTAATGTCCGGCTTTCGCGCGTTCTCCGGCCGGGGGGGAGATCGTGATGGTCGGCAGATTGTTGTAAACGAGGTCCTGACCGAACATCGCCCCCAGTCCGCCGGCCAGCAACGCGAGCGGGAGCGGCAACGAGGCGCCGGCTTCCAGCGAATCGACGATGGCCCCGGTTTCAAGCATCATGGCGCCGGCAAAACCGAGATTAATCAAGCCACTGGCCAGCACCAGCCCGAGTACGCCGCCACCAACCAAGGCGAGATCCCGATTGAGCGTATAATAGGCTCGGCTGTCGGTTTTGGCGGCCGGCGCGTGAGTTTGGGCGCCGGCCCCGAGCGGTACCGCGACGATCAGACCCATTAGAACAGCGGCAAACAGGGTGCGCATCACTCTCTCCCCTCAAATTCCACGCCAGCTTACCACTGCGGCGGGGCAAAGAGAACACCCTGAAGGCCCACAACCTATACGGTGAAACTTTCACCGCAGCCGCACCGTGCCTTCTCGTTCGGGTTGCGAAAGACAAAACCGGGCTGGACCTTGTCGTCGACATAGTCCAGCTCGGTGCCGACCAGGAACAAGGTTGCGGCGGGATCGATCAGAATCGTGACGCCCTTGTCTTTGACCACATCCTCGGAACTCTTGATCTCCTCGGCATAGTCCATGGTGTAGCTGAGGCCCGAACAGCCGCGCGGTTTGACCCCGATGCGCAGGCCGACCGCCGGTGTGTTGCGATTGCTCATGATTTCCTTAACCCGCGCGGCGGCGGCTTCGGTAATGGTCATGACGGCGGGGGCGGTCATGGGAGACTCCTTTAATAGAACATATCAAGTTGAACTTTGGCTTCGTCGCTCATCCGGCCTTGATCCCAGGGCGGTTCCCAAACCAGTTCGACAGTACAGTCGTTAACGCCTTCGACCGCGGCAACCACTTCGCGCACGGTGTTCGGCATTTCTCCGGCAACCGGGCAGTTGGGAGCAGTCAAAGTCATTTCAACGGCGATCGTACCGTCGGCCGTGGTCTTGATGCTGTAGATCAGGCCGAGTTCCCAAATATTGACCGGAATTTCGGGATCATAAACGGTGCGCAGAGCCTCGACAATCCGGCTATACAGGGGTTCGTCGGGCTTGCCTGCGGTATTGTCGGTTGCGCAATCATCGGGCATGGCGGTCATCCCCTCTCTCACTCGGTCGAAATCTTGGCACTTCCGGCCAGCGCTGCCGTCATGGCGTGCCAAGCCAGAGTGGCGCATTTAACCCGCACGGGGAATTCACGAACCCCTGAAAGCACCCGCAGTCGGTCGAGCGCGTCCTCATCCACCGGTCCATGGTCCGGGATATCGGCGTCATCTTTGGTACACAAATCGTGAAAGCATTCAAACAAGGCGCGCGCCTCGCTTTCGCGTTTGCCTCGGATGACCTCGGTCATCAGCGAGGCCGAAGCGGTCGAGATCGCACAGCCGCGCCCCTCGAATGCCACGTCGCGAATAAGACCATCGGTGTCGATGGTCAAATAGACGGTAATTCGGTCGCCACAAAGCGGATTGTCACCGCGCGCTTCATGGTTGGCGTCGGGCGGGTGGCGGTGATTGCGCGGGTGCTTGCCGTGATCGAGAATCACTTCTTGATACAGGTCGCGCAGGTCGCCGAAGGGATCGTTTACCATCAGCGGAAAAACTCCTTGACTGCAAGCACCGCCTCGACCAGAGCGTCGGCTTCGGCGATGGTGTTATAAAGTCCGAACGAGGCGCGCGCCGTTGCCTCTAATCCGAAACGGGCGAGCAACGGCTCGGCACAGTGGCGCCCGACCCGTACGGCCACTCCCATTTGATCGGCCAGCATGCCGAGATCATGCGGGTGTACGCCGTCCATCACGAACGAGACGATTGCGGCTTTGCCGGGGGCGGTGCCGACAATACGTACACCCTCGATCTGCTCCAACCGTGCGGTGGCACGGGCCAGCAGCGTTTGTTCGTGCGCGGCGATATTGGTGCGGCCCAGCGTCTCGATATAGTCGATGGCGGCGCCCAGGCCGATCCCCTCGATGATCGGCGGGGTTCCGGCCTCGAATCGGTAAGGCGGCTCGCGGTAGGTGGTGCCTTCGAAGCTGACCGAAGCGATCATGTCGCCGCCCCCCTGATAGGGCGGCATGCTGTTCAACAGTTCGGTGCGGCCGTAAAGGACGCCGATGCCGGTCGGGCCGTAGAGCTTGTGGCCGGTGAAGACGTACCAGTCGGCGTCGATCGCCTGGACATCGACCGGTTGGTGCACCACGGCTTGCGAGCCGTCGAACAGTACCGGGATACCGCGTTCGTGCGCTAATCGGGCAATTTCCGCGGCCGGGGTAATCGTGCCGAGCACATTCGAGCCGTGGGTCACTGAAACCAGTTTGGTCCGTGGGCCGAGTAAGGCGGCATAGGCGTCAAGGTCGAGCACCCCGCGGTCATCGCAAGGTATAACCTTGATGGTAAACCCTTTTTCGGCTTGGATCAGTTGCCAGGGCACGATGTTGGCGTGATGCTCCAGGATCGAGAGTACGATCTCGTCGCCCTTCTCCAGAGTGCATCGGCCCCAGGTCGCCGCCACCAGATTTATCGCCTCGGTCGCATTGCGGGTGAAGACGATGTTTTCCCGCGAAGGCGCATTCAGAAATCGCGCGACCTTGTCACGTACGGCCTCGTACGCGTCGGTCGTTTGCTGGCTCAGATAGTGTACGCCTCGGTGTACGTTCGAGTACTCCAGCTCCATGCAACAGACCATGGCGTCGATTACGGCACGCGGTTTTTGTGCGCTGGCGCCGTTATCAAGATAGACCAAGGGCTTGCCCAACCGACCGGGGCGCTCATGAACCAAGCGCTTCAGAATCGGGAAATCCTCGCGTACCCGCTCGATATCATAAGGTTCGGGCGGCAGGCCCTTGTGGGCGGGTTGAGGCTTGCACCGGGGGTCTTTCTGCATCCGGTTTATTCCTTGTCCGTACCGAGCCGCGTTGCGGCCAAGTTTTCAAAATACGCCTGTACCGTAGAGTCGGAAATTTCAGCTAGCACCTCGTTGACATAGGCGCCGATGAGTAAAGCGCGGGCGCCGTCACGGTCGATACCGCGCGCACGCAAATAAAACAAAGCATCATCGTCTAAATCGCCGGCGGTAGCGCCGTGGCTGCATTTGACGTCGTCGGCGTAGATTTCCAATTCGGGCTTGGCGTCGATGCGGGCATCATCGGTCAGCAACAGCGCGCGGTGCAATTGATAGCCTTCCGTCTTCTGCGCGTCCGGCCGCACTATGATTTTACCTTGAAAAACACCGCGCGACTTGCCCCCGATGACCCCCTTAAAGACCTGACGGCTTGTCCCCCGCGGTTTAGCGTGCTCGATCAAGGTCGTGGTGTCGGCATGGCGACCATTTTCAACAAGATAAGCGCCGCTGAGGCGTGCGCGGGCGTCAACCCCGTCGAGCACGAGTCGGACTTCGTTTCGGCTGAGCCGGGCGCCGAGGGTTAACAGAAAACCCTCATAAACCGCGGCGCGTTCCAAGCGACCGACCGTGGTCGCAAGGTGAAAAGCGTTGTCATGTTCGCGCTGAACCTTGTAATGGCGTAGCTCCGCTCCGATCCCGACCGACAGTTCCGTTACAGCATTACTGAGCATGACATGGTCGCCGAGACTGATATGATGTTCGATGACCGTTGCTTGACTGTAGGGCCCGGCCGTGATGATCAATCGGGGATGGGCGATTAAGGGCTGGTCGGCGCTGCCGGCGCTGATCATGATCAATTCGATCGGGTTTTTAACCTCTACTTTTTCGCCGATGACCAACAGCGGGCCATCGGTTAGAAAGGCGGTGTTGAGCGCGGCTAAGGCGTGGTCGTCGGGGAGGGCGACCTGTCCCAGATACGCTTCGGCGAGAATCGGGTCACCGGCTAGAGTTGCGGCCAGTCCGGTCAGTGTCACGCCTCCGGGGAGACGGCCGGGTGAAGACAAGTCTGAGCGCCAGAACCCGTTAACAAATACCAAGCGATGCGAGGCTGGATTCCCTTGCGCTACTACGGTCGGCAGAACATCAATAAAGTTATTCGCTGAAGCGGGCGTTGCCGGCTCGAACTGCATCCGGGAAAGTTTGGCGAGGTTGGTGAATTTCCAGGGCTCCAGCCGAGTCGTCGGCCAGCCGAGTCGTTCGGCCCGAGCCAAGCCGACGGCACGACGCGCCTCTAGCCAGGGTAGGGCCGTGCCCGGCTGAAATTGACGGAACGGAGCGTGGCTATCGATTAGCGCTTGCATGTCAGGCTGCCTCATTAACGTCGAATTCGGCGTAGCCGCGCTGCTCCAACTCCAGCGCGAGTTCTTTGCCGCCCGAACGCTGAATCCGCCCGGATGCTAACACATGGACATGATTCGGCACGATATAGCTCAGCAGTCGCTGATAATGTGTGATCACCAGCATCGATCGATCGGCGCCTCGTAAAGAATTGACTCCGTCTGCAACAATACGCAATGCATCAATATCAAGGCCGCTGTCGGTTTCATCAAGTATGGCTAACTTCGGATCAAGCACCGCCATTTGAAGAATATCGTTGCGCTTTTTTTCTCCCCCGGAAAACCCGACATTGACTGAGCGCTTCAGCATTTCGTCGGTCATACCGAGTTCACGGCATTTGGCGCGTACCAACTTCAGAAATTGCATGGCGTCGAGTTCGGGTTCGCCCCGCTGCCGCCGGACGGCATTCAGCGCGGTTTTCAGAAAGGTCGAATTGCTAACCCCGGGAATCTCAACCGGGTATTGAAAGGCCAGAAACACGCCGGACGCGGCCCGTTCTTCCGCAGGCATGGCCAGCAAATCGCGCCCATGATAGGTGACCGAGCCCTCGGTGACCTGATAGCCCTCGCGCCCGGCCAGGATGTAAGAAAGTGTGCTTTTACCCGAGCCGTTCGGCCCCATAATGGCATGCACCTCCCCAGCCCGAATAGTCAGGTCGATGCCCTTCAAAATCGGTTTGTCACCGACAGAGGCGTGAAGATTAGAAATAATCAGCATGGGCGATACACTCTCCGGGTAACGGAATGGTCAGGTTGGTTCGGCGGGAACAAAAGGCAGGCAGTATACAACCCTCTTTTTAGCCCACGCTGCCTTCGAGGCTAATGCCGACCAGTTTTTGTGCCTCGACTGCGAACTCCATTGGCAGTTCTTTCAAGACTTCCTTACAGAAACCATTGACAATCAACGATACGGCGTCTTCCGGAGTCAGGCCACGCTGTCGACAATAGAAGAGCTGATCTTCGCTGATCTTGGCCGTGGTCGCTTCATGCTCAACCTTCGCCGATTTATTGCGGCTGTCGATATAGGGCACGGTATGGGCGCCGCATTTGTCGCCGATCAGAAGGCTGTCACACTGGGTGTGGTTGCGTGCGTTGAGTGCGCCCGGCATTATTCTGACCAACCCGCGGTAGGTGCTTTGTGCATGGCCCGCCGAAATTCCTTTGGCCACAATCGTCGAGCGCGTATTGCGACCGATATGGATCATTTTGGTACCGGTATCGGCTTGCTGGCGATTGTTGGTTATGGCAACCGAGTAAAACTCGCCGACGGAATTATCACCCTGTAGAATACAACTTGGATATTTCCAGGTAATGGCCGAGCCGGTTTCAACCTGGGTCCAGGAAATCTTAGAATTCGCGCCGCGGCAGGCACCGCGTTTGGTGACAAAGTTGTAAATACCGCCAAGCCCGTTCTCGTCGCCGGGGTACCAGTTCTGCACCGTGGAATATTTGATCCGGGCATTATCATGGGCGACCAATTCGACGACGGCGGCATGCAGCTGATTTTCATCACGCTTGGGCGCGGTGCAGCCTTCGAGATAGCTGACATAGGAGTCGCTATCGGCAATAATCAGTGTGCGCTCAAACTGTCCGGTGTTGGCAGCATTGATCCGAAAGTAAGTTGATAATTCCATCGGGCAGCGCACACCCTTGGGAATGTAGACAAAAGAGCCATCGGTAAAGACCGCTGAGTTCAATGTCGCAAAAAAATTATCAGAATAGGGAACAACGCTACCCAGATACTGTTGTACCAGATCGGGATGATTTTGAACCGCCTCGGAAATCGGGCAAAAGATGATGCCTTTTTCTTCTAGCTTGGCCTTAAAGGTGGTGGCAACCGAAACACTGTCGAACACGGCATCGACCGCTACCGAGGGCTCCACCCCGGCCAACATTTCCTGTTCGCGTAACGGAATTCCCAGTTTCTCATAAGTGCGTAATAATTCCGGGTCAACCTCGTCAAGACTCTTGAACTTCGCCGTTTCCTTCGGTGCCGAGTAATAAAATGCATCCTGATAATCGATCGGCGGATAATGGACCATCGCCCATTTCGGCTCTTCCATGGTCAGCCAGTGACGATAGGCTCGAAGTCGCCATGCCAACAACCATTCCGGCTCGTTCTTTTTGGCCGAAATAAAGCGAACAATGTCTTCATTGAGTCCCTTGGGAGCGGTCTCGGCTTCGATATCGGTTACGAAGCCGTATTTATACTTACGATCGGTAAAATCCCGAACCTGCTCCAGGGTGTCTACCGCGCCGCTCATCGCATTTCTCCAAAATCCGTTACGGCCATATCGGCCAGTGTCACTTCTTCCAAGGCCCGTCGCACGGCACGGTTGATTTTTTCCCAATTGCCACGCATCGGGCACAAGCTTTCGACCCCGCAACATGAATCGGCATCGGAAACGCACTCTGTCACTGCAATCGGGCCTTCAAGTGCCGTGATGATTGCGGCAACCGTAATCCGATCAGGAGAAGTGCCGAGAGCGTAGCCGCCATTGACCCCCCGTTGTGAAACAACCAATCCGGCAGCGACCAGAGGTTTTAACAGCTTTGCAACGCTCGGTGCCGGAATGCCGGTGTTTTCTGCTAGATCAGAGACGGTATGCAGTAAAGAGTTGCTGACCATTTGTGTCAGAACCACCACGGCATAATCCGCCATCTTGCTGATTTTGATCATGCCGTTCAGCCTGTGCGTTTCCAATACCGTACTAAATTGGTCCTGATTTAAGCCTTGGCAAGACGGCTTGTCAAGAGGCAGAATCGCTCATCACAATCTAACTTTGTTGGTCGGTCTTGGTTGACTTATCTTGGTTGGCGCCCGGCGCAATCCGGGTTATATCGGGCATGCTGACCCCGTTAGATCGGAGCGCTTGATGACCCCGCCCCCCGGTGCTTACAAAAATCTTGAGAGCCGTTTTGCCCGTCTCGGGGCGGTAGAGGATGCGCTCGGCATCCTCGATTGGGATAGTTTGACCATGATGCCGGCGGGGGCGGCCGAGGGGCGCGCCGCTCAAATTGCGACCTTGCGCGTGATTGCGCACGAGTTGCTGACGGACCCCCGCATTCCCGATTTACTGGCCGCGGCCGAATCCGAACCCGGTCTTACGGACGGACTGCGCGCCAATCTACGCGAGATGCGCCGCGCCGTTGTCCATGCGTCTGCGGTTCCGGCCGAGTTGGTAGAGGTATCGTCGCGTGCGGTTTCGGCTTGTGAAATGACGTGGCGTATTGCGCGTCCGGCTAATGATTTTGCGGCGCTGCTGCCGTCATTGACCGAAGTGCTGGCACTTCAGCGTGAAATAGGGGCTGCAAAGGCGGCAGTGCTCGGGGTTTCGCCTTATGAAGCCTTGCTGAATAGTTACGAGCCGGGAGTCCGCACCGCAGAACTTGATCTCTTGTTCGACGAGTTGGCTGTATTTTTACCGGAGTTTTTGCCGCGTGTTCTTGAACGACAAGAGCAATTGCCGGCGCCTCTGCCTTTGTCGGGACATTATTCAATTGTAGCTCAACGAGCTTTGGGCGAAAAGCTGATGCATGCGGTCGGTTTCGATTTTAATCGGGGCCGGCTTGATGTTAGTCTTCATCCTTTCTGTGGTGGTGCTTCCGGTGATGTCCGTTTGACGACCCGTTATGATGAATTCGACTTCAGCCGTGCCTTAATGGGTGTGCTGCATGAAAGCGGCCATGCTCTTTATGAACAGGGGCGGCCGATGGCGTGGGCCGGGCAACCGGTCGGTGCGGCCAGGGGCATGGCGCTTCATGAGTCGCAGTCGCTGATCATTGAAATGCAGGCGGCTCGTTCCCGGTCTTTTCTAAATTACCTCGGGCCGTTGGTACAAGAGGCATTCGGCAAGCATGATCCCGCACTAAAAACTGACAATTTATACCGACACTATACTATGGTCAAGCCCGACTTTATTCGCGTTGATGCCGACGAGGTTACCTATCCGGCTCATGTTATTTTGCGGTACCGGTTAGAAAAGGCGATGATTTCCGGAGACTTGGCACTGATTGATTTGCCGGGCGCGTGGGCCGAGGGCATGCGAGGCTTGCTCGGGATCGTGCCGCCCGATGATCGGCAGGGCTGTCTTCAGGATATTCACTGGCCGAGCGGGGGATGGGGCTATTTTCCGACCTATACGTTGGGTGCCGCAATAGCCGCACAGCTTTTTGATGCTTCGCGCCGTGCCGTACCCGATTTATGCGTTGGTCTGGCCCAGGGCGACTTTACTCCGCTGGTTACTTGGTTGCGCAGCAATGTGCACGTTTATGCAAGCTTATTTAGCACTAAAGAGTTATTGATTCGGGCTACCGGGCGCCCGCTTGATCCGGCGGTCTATCGTCGCCACCTCGAAAAGCGTTATTTGGAAGGTGAAGAATGACCGGTTTGCGATTTACCGGCACCGATAGCTATGTGGCAACCGAAGATCTAATGGTCGCGGTTAATGCAGCAATTGTTTTAGAGCGACCATTGCTGGTTAAGGGGGAGCCCGGAACCGGAAAAACAATATTAGCGCGTGAAATTGCTCGGGCACTTGGACGCCAGTTGATTGCATGGCACATAAAATCGACTACCAAGGCACAGCAGGGGCTCTATGAGTATGACGCAGTCAGTCGATTGAGAGACGGGCAACTCGGTGATGCCCGAGTGCGTGAGATCGGTAATTACATCATCCCCGGTAAGTTGTGGCAAGCTTTTGAGACTGAACCGGCGCCGGTGTTGCTAATCGATGAAATCGATAAGGCTGATATCGAGTTTCCCAACGATCTATTGCTGGAACTGGATCGAATGGAATTTTTCGTTTACGAGACCGGCCAGACCATTTGTGCGCGACAACGCCCGATCGTTCTAATTACCTCAAATAATGATAAGGAACTTCCCGATGCTTTTCTCAGGAGGTGCTTTTTTCATTATATTCGCTTCCCGGATCCGGAGACTATGGAACGGATTGTTGAAGTTCACTTCCCGTTACTTAAGAAAACATTGTTAACAGAGGCATTGTCTTTATTCTATAATGTCCGTGAGGCGCAGGGCTTAAAAAAGAAGCCTTCAACGTCCGAGCTTATAGATTGGATTAAGCTTTTGCTGGCAGAGGATATTCATGCAGATACTTTGCGTAGTGCCGATCACCGCAAAATCATGCCGCCGATGGCTGGCGCGTTGCTTAAAAATGAGCAGGATTTTCATTTGTTCGAGCGACTGGCCGTTCTCAGTCGTCGGAACGACGGTCGGTAAATTGCCACTTTCCCGACTTGTTCGGCGGACGGCTTGGCTCTATAACGCTGATCGACAATCCGACCGACTAAACTGCTTTACGGAGGGCTGCCTGTGCTCTTAAGAATTTTTCATGCCTTGATGCCCAAGGAAGAGCGGTTTATTGACTATTTCTGTTCTCATTCGGAAAAAATCGTCGGTGCTGCTGAGGCCCTCCATCAGATGACGGCAGGCGGAGGGGACACGGAGACTTTTTGCCACATAATTTATACATTTGAAGGTGCGGCCGACGTCATTGCGCGTAAAACTTTGCTGGCAATTCATCGTACTTTTATTACGCCGTTTGATCGATCTGATATACATGGGCTGATTACGGCAATGGATGACACGATTGATCTGATTGAGGAGACCGCGCAGCGAATAGAACTGTACGAGATTACGGAATTCGCTGAGGAAATGAAGGAAATGGCGGAGAGCGCACTGAAGTGTGCTGAAATTATTCGCAATACGATGCCGCTGCTGGCCGCAGTCAATAAGAATTCCCAACAAATTAATGAATTGTGTGTTGCTGTTAGTAAGCTTGAAGGGCAGGCGGACCGTAAATTACGGCAGGGTATCTCTAAGCTGATGAAGAGCGGTGATGATATTTTATTTATCATTACTCGTAAAGAGATTTATGAGTTGTTGGAATCGGTTATTGATCGCTGCGAAGATGTCATGGATGCTATCCAGGGCATTGTTATCGAACACGTCTGAGATATTCGTATAGTTATAGGATCAGGTATGGACTACTTGTTTTCAGTAACACCGCTGCTTGTGGTGCTTATTCTGGTCGCTCTGCTGTTCGATCTGGTCAACGGCTTGCACGATGCTGCCAATTCGATTGCCACGATTGTTTCGACCCGAGTATTGTCGCCCCAGGCGGCGGTGTGTTGGGCGGCTTTTTTCAACTTTGCGGCTTTCCTTATTTTCGGGCTCAGTGTGGCCAAGACGATTGGCACCGGGATTATCGTGCCCGGTCTTGTTGACACGCGGATTATTTTTGGTGCTTTAACCGGAGCGATCTCCTGGAACTTGTTTACTTGGCATCTTGGCTTTCCATCCAGCAGTTCCCATGCTTTGATCGGCGGGCTTGCCGGCGCCGGAATCGCTAAGGCCGGACTGGATGCTATTATCTGGGGTGGCTTTACCAAGATCAGTGCCGCAATTATTCTTTCACCTTTGATTGGATTTTTACTTGCCTTGGTTCTTGTTCTTGTTGTCTCGTGGGTATTTGTGCGCTCGACCCCATTCAGCGTTGATCGGCGCTTCCGTCAGCTTCAATTTGTTTCCGCATCACTTTATAGCCTTGGTCATGGTGGCAATGATGCCCAAAAGACCATGGGGATTATTGCGATTCTGCTGTTTTCGGAAGGTTATCTCGGGACTGAGTTTCATGTGCCGTTCTGGGTGGTCTTGACCTGCCAAGCCGCTATGGGGCTTGGAACATTGTTCGGCGGCTGGAAGATCGTCAAGACCATGGGCTCCAAAATTACGACCTTGAAACCGATGCAGGGTTTTTGTGCCGAGACGGGGGGGGCGATCACTCTTTTCATGGCAACGGGGCTCGGTATACCGGTTTCGACGACTCACACGATCACCGGTGCCATTGTCGGAGTCGGGACGGCTCGCAAAGTCTCTGCGGTGCGTTGGAATATTGCCGGTAATATTGTTATTGCCTGGATCGTGACTATTCCCTGTTCCGCACTGATTGGCGCTGCTTTCTATCAACTTGCCACGTTATTATGGTAGGGCCTGATTGAATCATGGCCGGTAAGCGTCCCCGCGCCCAATATGCCGCATTGCCCTTTGCCGTTGTCGATGGCTCGCTTCGGGTGATGTTGGTCACGTCTCGCGACACCGGGCGCTGGGTCGTGCCCAAAGGGTGGCCGGAAAAAAACACGAAGCCTTGTGATCAGGCCGCTCGGGAGGCTTATGAGGAGGCTGGCGCACTCGGTCGGATCAGCAAGAAACCGTTTGGCTCCTATCGTTATGATAAACGCTTAAGGAAGCGCACAATTGTTTGTACAGTGGAGGTTTACCTGCTTAAGGTCGAGCAGGAGCTTGAAGATTGGCCCGAGCGCGGACAGCGCATTAAGCGTTGGATGTCACCGGATGAAGCAGCCGCTTTGGTGGGTGAGCCCGATTTGGTTGAGATGTTGCTGCGCCTTAATGCGCCGGCACGATAATACCGCCTATCTATTTTGTTTTCCAGGAGCAATTACGAAGCGTGACTACTCTATCTTCGAGCGTGTACGTACCGCCGCATGATCTTCTCCGGATTGCGCTGAGTCGATGCGGCTGGTAATCAAACGCCCTTTCAGCATGGTAACAAGAATCTGTTCGCCGTCACTCAGGGTCAGCCGCTCTGTTGTCGTGGTCCCGGCTCCGACGGATTCAGCTTGAATTAATAGAGATGGGCAACCCGCCGCCGGAGCCTTCTCGGCCGCAAGACGCGTGGTCGCGATTATTGCAGCCCGATTGGTGTGTATTTCTTCGGTTCGAGTTGCCGGCATGCCGATTCCGACGACCAGGAGGGTGGACCCCAACTCGATGTGAGAGTCGTGAGACAGCACAACGGGTTGGGCGACACGAACCCGAGTTCCGTCAACAAAGGTTCCGTTAGAACTGCTCAGGTCGCGTAAAAACCATTTGCCGGATGGCTCGGTTCTAAAAATCTCACAGTGCCGTCGAGACACGAAGCTATCGTCAAGGGCCAACTCCGGCGTATACGGACCGTCGGGCTCCGTGCGCCCGATCAGATAGCTGTCCTTATCGGCAGGCAGCATGGACACCAACGTGCGACCGCTTCGGTCTCGAACGACTATATAGACGTCAGACCGGCGCGATGCTTCGGTCATACTGCCGCACCCTCTTCTTCATCACCCGGACGCAGAGCATAAGTATGGTCTTTGCCGGGAGAAAAAAAAGCTTTTTCTTTATTTGTATAAGCATCCGGGTCCGCCGGCTCACGATTTCGGTTTTGCCAGTTCGGTCAGGCTGGCCCGCAGCTCGGCAATGCCCTGACCGGTCTCTGCGCTGGTGACATGGACGAAGGGAAAGGCTGCGGGATGCGGCGTGAGGGCTGCTTCGGTGGCGGCAATGACGGAGACCAGTGATTTCTGTGTTGTTTTATCGCACTTGGTCAGCACAATCTGGAAGGGTACGGCGGCCTTGTCCAGCAGGGTCATCATCGAGCCGTCATCCGGCTTGGGGCCATGCCGACTGTCGATCAGCAGCGACACCCGACGCAACGTCGGCCGTCCCTTAAGGTAACGCCGGAGCAGTTCACTCCAGGCATCGACCTTGGTTCTGGATTCCTTAGCATAGCCGTAGCCCGGCACATCAACCAGTAATAGCCGCTCGCCGAGATTAAAGAAATTGAGCTGCTGTGTCCGGCCCGGGGTATCCGATATTCTTGCCAGTGTTTTGCGGCCGGTCAAGGCGTTGATCAAGCTTGACTTGCCGACATTCGAGCGCCCCGCAAAGGTAACCTCGGGCAGTGATGCCTCCGGTAACTGATCAAGCGTGTCGGCGCCCCACACGAACCGGCATTCCGCTGCGAACAGCAGTCTACCGGCTTCGGTGTCTTCGGGAATCAGGTTCATACCGGCTTCAACTTACTTTCACGCCCATTTGGCGCATGATCAACCATTGCTGTCCGATCGACAGTAAATTATTCCAGGCCCAATAGATAACCAAGCCGGCCGGGAAACTTGCCAGCATATAGGTAAACATAAAGGGCAGGAACGCGAAGACCTTCTGCTGCATCGGATCCGGCGGCGTCGGATTGAACTTTTGTTGCAACCACATGGTTGCCCCCATGACCAGCGGCCAGATGCCGATCATCAGGGCTTGCGGCGGGCTCCACGGAATTAGCCCGAACACATTGAACAGACTGGTCGGATCGGGGGCCGATAAATCATGAATCCAGCCGAAGAACGGTGCGTGTCGCATCTCGATGCTGACGAACAGCACCTTATAAAGCGCAAAGAACACCGGAATCTGAATTAGAATTGGCAAGCAGCCGCTAAGCGGATTAACCTTTTCCCGCTTATACAGCTCCATCATTTCTTTATTCAGCTGTTCTTTGTTGTCTTGGAAGCGTTCGCGAAGCGCAACCACTTGCGGCTGCAACAACTTCATCTTGGTCATCGACCGATAAGACTGGTTGGCAAGCGGGAAGAAGGCGCCCTTGATTACGACGGTGAACAACAGAATTGCTACGCCGAAATTGCCGAAGATTCCATGCAGAAAGTCGAGAGCATAGAAGAACGGCTTGGTCAGGAAATAAAACCAGCCGAAATCGACCGCGAGATCGAACTTGTTAACATCAAGCCGGCTGGCATAAGCATCAAGAAGTTTAACTTCCTTGGCTCCGGCAAACAGTCTCCGCTTAGCCTCAATGGATTCGCCCGGCTTTGCGGTCTGAGCTTCACCTAGAATGTCGGTCTGATAACGATCCTCGCCGCGGGCCTTGGTGTAAAGGAACCGGGCGGTTACCGGACTTTGTTGGTCCGGAACCAGCGTGACAAGCCAGTATTTATCGGTAATCCCGATCCAGCCGCCGGTGGTGACCTTTTCGATCCGGTTCTTTTCCTGTAAATCTTTGTATTTGATTTCGTTCAGCGTTCCGTCGAGTACGCCGATCGGTCCCTCGTGCAAAATATAGAATCCCGCTGTTTGAGGCGTACCTTGGCGTGAAATCAGGCCGTAAGGCAGGAGCGTCACCGCGGCGGTTCCGGTGTTTCGCACGCGATCGGTGATCCGGAACATGAAATTTTCGTCGATTGCGACCGTCTTTTCAAAGATCAGGCCGTGCCCGTTATCCCAAGTAAACACCAGCGGCGCCGCCGGGGTCAGCTTGTCGCCGGAGGCCGACCATTCGGTGTTCGCATCGGGCACGATAACCGTGCGATCTTCGGGCACCCAGCCGAATTCAGCGTAATAAGGGTGCTCGCTTCCGGTCGGCGCGAGCACCGTGATGTCGGGACTGGCCGGTGACGGGGTTTCATGATAGTCAACCAGTTGCAGGTCATCAATGCGCACGCCGGTGCGGTTGATGGTCCCGACCACCCGCGGCGTTACGATTTTAAGCCGAAGATTGGCCGCCAACTGTTCGACGACCATGCCGACTCGGTCATGAGCCGCCACGCCGGGGGCAACAGGCGTCATGGCCGGGACGGGCGTATCCCCCCCAGGGGTCGCCGACTGCACCTTTTGTCTGGCTTGTTCCGCTGCCTGCTGAACCGCGAGTTGTGCAGCCTTTTGGCGAGGCGCCTCGAAGAACATCTGGAAGCCGATCAGAATCGCGATCGAAATCGCGATGGCGAGGATAAGATTTGATTGTTCGTTCATGGCTCCTCGGGCGTGCCGGGCACGGTCACGTTGGGGGCAGTGTGCATCCCGTTCGGGGCAAAATAATGGCACGGGCGACGGACGGCGGGCGGAACCGGATCATAACCGGAGCCGCCCCACGGGTGGCAGCGCGCCAATCGGCGCAAAATAAGGAGAACGCCGTTGAGTGCGCCATGGTGGCGGAGCGCGTCCAGCGCATAGTCCGAGCAGCTTGGCAAATAGCGGCAACGCGGCCCCAGCATGGGCGAAAGAATCCAGCGATAAGCCAGTATCGGTATTTGCAATAGCTTGGCGGCAAAGCTCATGCTGAGGTCTCTCCGTCCCGCCAAGCGCCCAACCGGCGTAAGCCGGCGGCCAGATCGGCCTTAAGATCGGTCCAGGCACGAGTGAGCGTCTCGGTGCGGGCAATCAGCACCAGATCAACCCCGGGCACGGCATGGCCGGGCAGCAATTCACGCGCAGCCGCCCTCAACCGCCGCCGGGCCCGATTGCGGGCGACGGCATTTCCGACCTTTTTACTGGCGGTCAATCCGAGTCGAATCGGCGCCCCCCCATCCGGCGGGTGCTGCCGGGCGTCGTGACGGCGCAACTGAAGGATCAGGCCGGGAGCCACCCACTTTCGCCGGGCTCCCGCGACCGCTAAGAACTCAGGGCGCCGCAGCAGGCGCCCGACGAAGACGGTGCTGTCCACGGGGGCGGTATCCGATGCGGGCAGGGGCGGTTTACGCCGATAGCCGCTTGCGGCCCTTGGCCCGGCGGGCGGACAGAACCCGGCGACCGCCGACGGTAGCCATGCGGGCGCGGAATCCATGACGGCGCTTTCGCACGATCTTGCTCGGCTGAAAAGTACGTTTCACAACCCAACTCCGTATATCTAGATGTCAAACCGATTGACAGGGCAGGGTTCTATAAGGCGCGGGCTTGATTAAGTCAATGGAACTCCGGTGCAAGGCACGCCTTCATTTTCCGATTAGCGCTTTTAGCGGCGGTCGGCTATCGGCGAGCGAGGCTTGTGGACACATTCTTTGTGCCCGTCACAAATTCGGTATTGTGCGACCGAAGCTGTTGAGTTAACGTTTCGGTAATCAATGGTCTGGTCCGGGCAGGGGAGCGAACAAGATGGATGGCTGCAAACATAAGGCCGCCGCATCGTCGATCAACTGGATGGTCGGGTTGATCAAGGGTAAAGAAGATGCCGAGCGCAAGGGCGCGGTTGCGGCCCTGTCGGCCATGTTTGCGGAAATGGTGGAGGGAAGTTGCATGTCCTGCACCCTCAATAAGGGCTGCAAGGAAATGATTGCCGCCAAGGAAATGCTGAGCGGAAAGCCCGCGACGGCCGGACAGCCGCAATCGTCGGCGTCCGCAGCGCCGGGCGCTCTTTTGCATCGCCGCATGCACCAGTTGAAAACGCGCTTGACCCGCCCGACGGTGTGGTAGTCGGTGCAGGCGGTAGTCGGTTCAGGCGGTCGTGTCGAGCGTCCGCCCCAAGGCGGGGTTGCTCGGCATTGATTTGACCAGGTCGGTCGCCATCGTCACGACTGCGGCGTCTGCTTTAGCTTGCCGCTTAATCTGGCTCAGCGAAACCTGCTGCATGTCCCCGCCTTGGCGAAGCATCAGGGCGGCGCCGGGGCTGTCGATATCCATGTTCGGCAGTCTCCTTCCGAGAGTCGGGCCGTCCGAAAGTGAGGCCGGACCGAATCATTATAGACCCTTGTTATTAGGCACCCGGTCGGGGATCCTTGTCAAGCGTACTGTTTCTCTCTATGTTCGGTGTCATGAGCCCGGAAAATGTTGATCGCTTCTTCGCCCGTCTTGCCGAACGGACACCCGAACCAAGAACCGAGCTGGAGTCGGTAAACCACTATACTTTGCTGGTGGCGGTGGTGTTGTCGGCACAGGCGACCGATGTCGGCGTCAATCGGGCCACGCGCGCTTTGTTTGAAGCGGTGCAAATGCCTGCGGCCATGGTGGCTCTCGGAGAAGAAAGGCTGCGTGAGTACATCAAGACTATCGGTTTATTTAATACCAAGGCGAAGAATGTTATTCGGCTCTCCGAAATATTGGTACGTGATCATGGTGGTGTCGTACCGGATCGGCGTGAAGCGCTGGAAGCCTTGCCGGGAGTCGGCCGTAAGACGGCCAATGTCGTCTTGAATGTTGCCTTCGGGCAGCCGACGATCGCCGTCGACACGCATATTTTCCGGGTTGCAAACCGCACCGGGCTGGGCCCCGGTGCCAATCCGGAAGCGGTTGAGGCGCAACTGAACGCCGTGGTCCCCGCGCGCTGGAAGCGCCATGCCCACCATTGGTTGATTTTGCATGGCCGCTATATCTGCAAGGCGCGCAAGCCGGATTGCCCGGCCTGTCCGGTCGCCGATCTCTGCACTTATTCGGAAAAGCTTTGAGTTAGGAGCCCGCGAGCGATTGCGCGACCGCGGCGCCGGCCCGGTCAAGCTCGGCAAACAGGGCGGATAAATCGATGTCGGAGACGAGGGCCGGGGGGCCGGGGGGCGGTGCCGGCGTCGGGTCGGCACCCGGCATGTCCTCCAGGACATAAACTTGCCAGGTTTCCCGTCCGGAGGCCTCGCGGAAGATGCCGAGCCTGGTCATTTCTTCCAACAGCATGGCGGCCCCGCGAGAGGTCATCCCGATCAGGCGGGCAATCGCCGCCGGTGATGCCGCCGTCATCGCCGCCGCGATCGTCAGCACATGCAGATGGCGGCTGGTCGAGCGGCGCGGACCGAGCAACCGGGTCCAGCGTGACCAGTTCAAGGTCAGGGTGTCCAGATTTCTTCGGCCAAGCAAGGCGGCTTCGGTTATTTCAGTCGCCATGTTGCGGAAGCCGGTCGGTGCCACCCCGATCAGCGGATTTTCGGTCACGCCGATCTCGACCAACAAGGCCGGGAAGGCGGCGAAAGCCGAGCTGAGCGGCAATCCGTCCTCGACCGCGGCGACATGGGCGCGGCAGGCCCCGGCGAGACTGCGCTGTTCGAGGCGGTCGCGCAGCCAGTCGAGCGGTGACGGCCCACCCTCACTTTGCCGGGGATCGGAGATGGTGGCGAAGATACCGAGCGCGGTGGACTCGGCGCCGAAATCCTTCCAGCGGGTCACCGGCAGCCCGACCAACAGCCGCACCAACCGGTCCCGGTCGACTTTTACCCCGACCGCGGCCGCCGCCGTGATGGTGGCCGAGATCCGACGACGGCAGTTCCAGGCTTCCCGCAACGGGTGACCGGCCAGCCGCCCGTCGAGGGCTCCGATTGCCAATGCCGTCTTTTCCATCGAAGCGACACCCCCGGACAGCAAAAAGGCCGGTCCTTACGAACCGGCCCTTCGCCTGAGTGTAACACGAACCGTCAGATTTTCCAAACCGGCGGTGCAGCTTCCAGGGCGGCAACCACGCCCTGACGCTTCTGCTCGATTTCAGGGGGCAAACGGGTGCCGAAACGGTCGAGCAATTCGGCCTGATCGCGGGTTTCGGTCAGAGCCTCGGCCCGGTCGATATTCATGATCATTTCGAACTTCTCCTTGGAGAAGTCCAGGCCGGTCCAGTCGAGATGCTCGTAACGCGGGCTGAAGCCGAACGGGCTTACCGCCGGTTCCGCAGCTCTGCCGCGGACCCGTTCGACAATCCACTTCAACACCCGCATGTTGTCGCCGAAGCCGGGCCACACGAACTTGCCGTTTTCATCTTTGCGGAACCAATTAACCCGGAACATGCCCGGCAGCGTCTTGACCTTGTCTTCAAAGGTCAGCCAATGGTTCCAGTAATCGCCCATGTTATAGCCGCAGAACGGCAGCATGGCGAACGGATCGCGCCGGATCGCGGCTTGGCCGACCGCAGCGGCGGTGGCTTCCGAACCCATGGTCGCGGCCCAGTAAACGCCGGCGGTCCAGTCCGTGGCTTGGAATACCAGCGGATAGGTTTTCGACAGGCGGCCACCGAAAATAAAGGCCGAGATCGGCACACCGGCCGGGTCTTCCCACGAGGGATCGATGCTCGGGCACTGGCTGGCCGGTGCGGTAAAACGCGAGTTGGCATGTGCCGCCATCCGGCCGCAACCGGGGGTCCAATCCTTGCCCTGCCAGTCGATCAGATGGGCGGGCGGTTGATCGGTCAGGCCTTCCCACCAGACATCACCATCGTCGGTCATGGCCACGTTGGTGAAGATGCAATTGCTGTGAAGGGTGCGCAGTGCGTTGGGGTTCGACTTGATGCTGGTGCCGGGAGCGACGCCGAAGAAGCCTGCCTCGGGGTTGATCGCGCGGAGCGTGCCGTCGGGCTGCGGCTTGATCCAGGCAATGTCGTCACCGATGGTGTGAATCTTCCAGCCGTCGAAGCTTGCGGGCGGCACCAGCATGGCAAAATTGGTCTTGCCGCAGGCCGACGGAAAGGCCGCCGCGACATAGGTCTTTTCGCCTTTCGGATCCTCGACGCCGAGAATCAGCATATGCTCGGCCAGCCAGCCTTGCTCACGGCCCATGGCGGACGCAATTCGCAGGGCGAAGCACTTCTTGCCGAGCAGCGCATTGCCACCATAGCCGGAGCCGTACGAAACGATTTCGTGGCTATCGGGGAAATGAACGATGTATTTCTGTGTTTCGTTGCAGGGCCACGGCACATCGGCCTGACCGGGTTCCAGCGGTGCGCCCACCGAATGCAGGCACGGTACGAAATCGGAATCACCCAACTCGTCGAGCACGGCCTGCCCCATGCGGGTCATCAGGCGCATATTGACCGCGACATAAGGCGAGTCGCTGATCTGGACGCCGATATGCGAGATCGGCGAACCGAGCGGCCCCATGCTGAACGGCACGACATACATGGTGCGGCCACGCATGCAGCCGTCGAAAAGCTGGTCCAGAGTGAGCCGCATTTCGGCCGGCGAAATCCAGTTATTGGTCGGGCCGGCATCTTCTTGAAGAGTCGAGCAAATATAAGTCCGGTCTTCTACGCGGGCAACATCACCCGGATCGGAGCGGCACAGGTAGGAATTGGGCCTCTTTTCAGAATTCAAGCGAATAAAAGTACCACTTTCCACCATCATGGCGCAAAGTCGATCGTATTCTTCTTGAGAACCGTCGCACCAATGTACCCGCTCCGGCTGGCATTTATTACTAATCTCTTCGACCCAGGCCAGGAGCTTACCGTTTCTCGTCCGTTTTGGCATTGTCTTGCCTCTTCATCTATCCGTGCCGCACATTCAAATCCTGCGAAGCCGTTTCTGTCGTTCCTGAAAGGCGCCTGATCAGGCGAAATCTCCGAAAACAGTAGCGACGCGCGACCGACATTGCACTGCACAATACACGCCCGACGTTGCGGCTGGCAAGGGTGGAAGGGGACACGATCTTACATCTTGATGCGGAAACCCTTATGCATTCGGCCGTGCCGTATGGACAAGTTCGGCCGGAGACACCTATTGTTTACTCACTCCATTGTCGGGGGCGGCGAACTCCCTCCCGACGGCACCACGGCAACGGAAGACGATCCCGATGTATAGTAAGACCACTCGCGACGTCCAGGTTACAGTTCGCGCGATTTTTCTGCCGGACCAGTCCTCACCGGTTGATAGTCACTTCGTCTGGGCCTATCATGTTCGGATTGATAACAACCGTGATACGCCGGTTCAGTTGCGGAGTCGATTCTGGCATATTACGGACAGCCTGGGCCGAGTCCAGGAAGTGCGTGGCCCGGGCGTGGTTGGAGAGCAGCCGGTGATCTTGCCGGGCACCGCTTATGAATACAGCAGTGGCACGCCATTGGCGACACCATCGGGAATCATGGTCGGTTCTTATATGATGGAGGCGGCCGATGGAGAGCGGTTTGAAGTTGCTATTCCCGCTTTTTCTCTGGATAGTCCGCATCAATCGGTCAGACTCAACTGAATGAAAAGGTCATTGGAAATGACTGCATTGTGGGAGCGCCCGAGCCGGGCTGAAGCGGAGGAGGCCGTGCGCACGTTGTTGCGCTGGGCCGGCGACGACCCGGAACGCGAAGGGTTGCGCGGTACGCCTGATCGGGTTGCGCGCGCCTATGAAGAGTTTTTTGCGGGCTATCTGGTCGATCCGGTTGAGCTGCTGGCCCGTACTTTCGAGGAAACCGACGGCTACGACGAGATGGTCGTGTTGAAGGATATTCGGGTCGAGTCTCACTGTGAACACCACATGGTTCCGATTATCGGCCGGGCTCATGTGGCCTATCTGCCGCACCGACGGGTGGTCGGGATCAGTAAACTGGCTCGTGTCGTCGATGTCTACGCCCGCCGGTTGCAGATTCAGGAAAAAATGACGGCGCAGATCGCCAATACGATTGAGCAAGTTTTGCAGCCTGAAGGTGTTGCTGTCGTAATTGAAGCCTCACATCAGTGCATGACTACCCGCGGTGTGCACAAGCCGGGTGTAACCATGGTGACAAGTCGTATGCTCGGCGCGTTTCGGGACAATCCGTCAACCCGGCGCGAGTTTCTGAATATGATTGGCAGTCCCGTCAGCCGGACTGAATAGCGTCGCCGGGCTTCGTGGTTCCAGCAAATTGGCGAAGCGATCGGATAACCGGGTTGCCGGTTCGTCGACCAGCACGGTGAATAGGGTTGCCGTCGCCAGAACCAGCGGTGTCGAAACTATAAGGCTTGCCGCCGTGGCTCCGCCGTAGCCGAATTGGGGCAATAGCGCCAGCAGAACCGACGTTGCCAGAGAACAGACCAGCGGGAAATGCACCAGATAAAGTGAATAAGAAATGCGGCCAAGAAAGCGAAACGGCGAACGCGTCAGCACATAACGCGCTTCCGAAAACCGGCAGGTCACGAAGATTATAATAAATGCGCCGATGATATGATAAAAAACCGCTTTGCGGGCGCTGCCGACATCAGGCAAAATTGCCCAAATATTCTGTTGTGCTCCATAATACGGGTATGATCCGAAATAAATACCGAGCGTAAGGAGAGCGAGTATTAATGGAAAGGGTGCATCCTTGCCGGAGTGCTTGACATGAAGGTCGGCCAGAACGACCCCGAGTACAAAGGCAAGATAGTAGCCGTTATAAAAGACCAGAATCGCAATTCCGTAAACCACGCAGCGCCGCCGGCCGGGACTGAACAAAGCCAGCATGGCGAATACCAGGAAAGAGCCGCTTAATTCGGCTTGCATGGTCCACAATACCGGATCGAGGCTCCAGCTATCGCGAAAAAAAGCCCCGATCGCTCCCTGCCAGAGCGCTTCCGGAAACGACAATAGTGTGGCGTAGGTATCTTTCATTCCGGATTTGGTAACGGGGAGCGCCTCGCCGAAGCTATAACCGTTGAATGCTTGAATCGTCCACGCCAGTAGCACCGCGGCTAAGGCCGGCAGCGCCAATCGCAAATAGCGTTTGGCCGCCAAGCGGCGCAAATTGGCGACATCGTGATTTTGTAAAAACCGAGCACTTAAAACATAACCGCTTAAGACAAAAAATAGACAAACCGCAAAGTTGCCGTTAACAACAATATTAAAAGGAGAGGTGGCAAACTCCTGCTCGTACAACTCATGCCCCTCCGAAATACTGCTGTAATAAACATGCGGTAAAAAGACCTGGATAAAGTGGCAGGCGAATACCGCGAAAGCGGCAAGACCCCGCAGGCCGTCAAGATGCACCAACCGCTGTGCTGTCACTTATACTCTCCCGCCACGCCGGAGGTCATCATCTGAAACGGCGAGGTTGCACGAGTGTTCCGATGATGACGAATAATTCTCATGCGTCACCGCCATCGCACGAGAATATCATGGCAGCACAGGTGGTGCTGTTTCAACGGAGCCGGAAATGGGGTGATTCAGGTCCGGATCCCGAATGCCATTAGCGATCAACCATGTACTCAATACGCCATCGACCCGGACGATATGGTCGAATAACCAGGAGCTTAATAAAGTGCGGACTCGACGTGCCTTTTGTTCAGTGTTTTCCGTTTCGGCAATCAGAGCTTTTACTTTGTCCCGAAACCGGTCATGCGCGGCGCGATGGGAATCAAACCCCGGAAACTGATATCTTTCCATGATTTGTTCTTCATATCCAAAGTGATAACTAGCATAATTCAGCAGCGCGGCTAAAACCGGACCCAGTGCTTCTTCGGACTTTTCTTCGGCAAGATTAATGTGAAGCTGATTAAGCAAGCTAATTAAAATAACATGATCGCCGTCAAGGCAGGGAATATCGACTGAATATTTATTATTCCAGGTCAGCATATTCAGCTCTGGCTTCTTAGTTATTATGCGTTGTCGCGTCTTAAACATCGGAAGCGGCGATGTCAATCGGTACCCGGCCGGTGCCGGACCGGTACCCGGTCGTGCTGTTACGGTAACATTACGGCCACAGTGCTGAGCGAACCGGGGCGGGGGCAGAAGAAGATTGCCGGAAGAACCTGATATTTGCTAGTCTGAGCCGTCAGGGCGTTTTGTTGGCGTAGCCCGGATAAAAAATTAGCATAGCCCGGATAAAAAATCGGCATGTCAGACTTTACTTTTTCCTTGCGTTCCGCCTGTTCCGCCGTTGCTTTGGCCGTTTTTTTTGTTCTCTTGCTGTCGGCCGCTCCCGTTTGCGCCGCCGGCATGGCCGTCGATCGGGTGGAAGTATATAAGAGCAAGCATGAATTACGCTTACTGCACGACGATAAGCTTGTGAAAAAATACCGGGTGGCGCTTGGCCGTCGACCGGGAAAGAAAGAAGTCCAGGGGGACTTCAAGACCCCTGAAGGCCGATATACTATTGACTTTATTAAGAGTGATAGCAAGTTTCACCGTGCCTTGCACGTCACCTATCCCAATGATGAGGATTATCGAACGGCGGCTCAAAAGGGCAAGTCACCGGGAGGAGACATCATGATTCATGGCTTGCCCGGCGAATCGAGGGAGGTTAAGGGCATTCATGAAGCCTTTGACTGGACCAAGGGCTGCATCGCGGTGACCAATCGGGAAATCGACGAAATCGCGGGCGCGGTCAAACCCGGCACGCCGATCGTTATTTATCCCTGACGGAGCATTCGTGACGGGCCGCTCCTTTGAAGGCGGCCTCAACTGCGCGCTATGGTCAGTTCGGCAATGTCCTTCATCAAGGGAATTTCTGCCAGTGCCCGGCCGTCATAGAGCGCACGGGCAACCAGGGCGAACTCGTGCCAAAGCGGCAGTCGGGGCGAGATGACCCCGCCCTTAAGCCACAGCGCCATCCACACCAGTCGTTCCGCCCATATCGAGCGCCGGGGCTCGAGCACATCGGCCAGCACCGCAGCGACCGCTTTGGCCTTTGAGCGGCTGTGGCGCGCGCATGCGCTGCGTGCGGTGTCGTCATCCTCAAACCACGAGCCGCCAAGCTCGTCTATTTTGGTCCAGCCGGTGGCGCCGCGCACCACGGCGGCCCGATCGATTTCCGGGGGAAGCTCACGCAGCAGCAGATCGAGTTCGCCCTCGGCATTCAACCACTCCGCACGCCAATCCGCTGCGCCCAGTGCTTCGGCCAACTCCAGCAGCGCCAAGGGGGCCATTCGTCCGGCTTCGACGCCGATGGCCAGCGCGTGACGCACCATGCGGTCGAAATGGACGCGAGACACCGGCCCGGCCAGCACTTGACCGCCCACGCCCTCGAGCATGGCTTCGGCTTCCCGCTTGGTCAGGCCGCTCTCGGCGATGACATCGCGCACACCGAAGCTTTGTTTGATCAGGATGCCGCCGAACAGATGGCGAGAGCCGGCCTTTGCCAACCCGACCAGACTGAGGCAGCCCGAGCCGTCGACGGAGGTGGCCTGGAGCGTCTTGGCTTGTCCGACCGGCCAGGGTGCGCAATCAACGCCGGCCAGCCGCGCCTTGCGGACCGCGTGGTCGACGGCGGGCCGTTCCGACTCCGGCAACCATGACCGCAGCGCAATCAGCCGACGCAGGCCTGCGGACGAAAGCCGCTTATCCGTTGCCATCTTTTCCAACGCAGCCGCGGCGGCGCGGCGTGAACTTGCCTCGGGGGCCAGCAGAATCAGCGGCAGCACATCGCGCAAGGCCGGTAAAGGCGCTTCGCTAACCATCATCACGCCGACATTGGCAAAGTCCGGTGGCATCATGGTCATGGCATCGAATAAATGCGCGGCAATGCGGAAAGGATCGCCACCACCGGTTGCGACAATTTCTTCTAAAAGGCGCATGATATCGGCGCCGGCCTCTCCGATCGGAGGAACGTCCGAGGCAAGTTCCAGCGATGCGGCGCGTACTTCGGGCCGAATATCAATTTTCGCGCGGTCAAGTGCGATGACCAACGCTTGCCACGTGTTAATCTCCATTCCCGGCTTGGTTGCCATCGCCAGCAGATCGGATTGGTAGCGATCAATCATTGAGATTGCCCAACCGTGTTTACGCTCGGCCTTAAAGCGGATTTCCTCCAGTTGCTTCTCCAGCAGAGTTTGCCACGCGAGCAAAAGTTGCGACTCGGTGCCCGCTGCGGCGGCGGCGATAAAACCATCCCGAATCACCCAGAGTGCTTCCGGGGTAACAGCCAGAAATTGTGAATCCGCCGGCGCAATCGACGTATCGCTCTGGCGACCGCCGGGGGCGCGTAAGCCGCGAACAATCGCGGTGACCCTGGCCTTGATGCGGGGATCGCCGATCGGATCAAGGCTGCCTCCGAACAAGGAAGCCAGCGAGGTTTCCGCCTCGTCCCGGTCGTCTTCGGTCTCGATCAGCATGTCGATAAATTGGGTGACAAGATTGACCGCTCTGGTCCGGTCGCCCCGAAAGCGGTCGACACCGCCGGCGATCAAAACCCGATCATCAACATCGTAAATAACCATGACTTCGGCGGAAAATTCTTCTTCCTCAATTACTACCGTGAATTCGTTCAGCGCGGGTAGGGCGACTAATCCGACGCTGTAACCACCGGGGCGGCGCCAGACTTGAACATATTGTGAATCGGGTTTTTCTTCGGTTCGACTTTTGCTGCTTTTACGCCCGGCCGCAGATTTACGCCCGGCCGCCTTTATCCGGCGATGATAGGATTTAAGGGTATCTTGGTCTTGGAACGCCGAATCAAGCACCACTTCCGCCAGTTCAAGCAGGCGGAATGAAACAAAGTCGCGCACCGGATCGACGACCCAGGTCGACTCATCGGTCTGTGAGGAAGAGGACACCATGGCCGGTCACAATCCCGAAGCATAAAGCGTAAAAGTCGTTTTGACCATGGCATGCCCGACCCTGCTCCGGCAAGCGTTACCCCATGCCTGGATATTGAAGCCGCTCTTGCGTCGCAAAAGAAAGCGCGCTAGCTAACTGTTGAGCCGATATGCCGTGGGGTGTGGCCGGGGGTGTGGCCGGGGGTGTGGCCGGGGGTGTGGCCGGGGGTGTGATGGAGTACGAACTTCAACAGACGACCGACTTCCTCGTTATCCGCCTGAGCGGGCGTCTGAGCTTTGGCGACCATCGTACATTCAGTGAAATCGTCAATCGGATCGCGCTTGCCGGGGAGCGCCACACTATTGTTGATGTCACCGACTTGGCCTCTATCGATTCGACCGGATTTGGTATGTTAGTGGTTGCCAAAGAAGTGGCGACCAAGGCTTCGGGTGGGTTTCGCATCCGTAACGCTAATGATCAATTCGTATCACTCGCAGAACGAGTTTGTGCCGACCGTGTCATGCGTATCGATTGAGCCATGGTATCTTTTGAAAGGTGCATTGAAAATTATCGAACATCGACACGCGGGCTTGCACGCCGGTTTGGCCCGATGTAGCATTAAACCGCAACACTACTTATGATGGCGCTTATAATGTTTAACAGTATACTGTCGTACGATGGATATATGTTTGCCTTTATCGCCGTATTTGGAACAGTAGTCGCGGCATGTTTTTTGCTCTGGATAACCCAACGCTCTAGATATTCCGACTTTATTAAAGAATTTCGCGGAGTTGTAGCCCCGTTTATCGGAATACCGGGAATTCTATTTGCTTTGAATTTAGTTTTTCTGGCAAATGATACGTGGATTGCTCACGATCGCGCACAAAGTGCAGTCTATCAAGAAGCCAGTGCTTTGAGTAGTATCATGGTTGTGGCAAAACTTTTGCCGGATCCCGCCAAAACAAATATAATGACTATCGTAAAACAATATGTCTCTGATGTTGTTGACATTGAATGGGACAAGCTATCCAGGCGCGAGATTGAATACAGTACTTATAATGACATTGATGCCCTTGTTTCCATCGTAATGGACCGCAGTGTTTCCGAGGAAGTTAACGGGAATACGCATAAGTATATCATATCTCAGCTTGAGAAGCTGAAAGAGTCTCATTTGCAAAGAGTCATTCTAAGCAAAACCCATATTAATTCGTTGAAGTGGCTGAGTATGGCATTTCTCGGGTTTATCACAATGATTTCAATTGTCATGGTTCATGTTGATCAGGTTAAGGCTGAACTGATTGCAGTTCTTATTTTTGCATCGGCAGCGACACCAACGGCAGTTATAGTATTGATACAGGGCAACCCGTTCCAGCAACCGACCGCACTGGTTTCATCCCCCATTTCTTGTGTTGTCAAATCACCCGATGAGTGTAAGCGTCTGCCATAAGTTATTGATAATGGTGTGTAACATGAATCTCTCTTTCATGCCTATCGGGTTAACGCAGACGCCCACAATGGGTAGATTGCAGAATGGTAGGGTTTGGCGGAAACACAGGCGATTTTCTGAGAGCTGCCCCCATATCTGGTATGTGTCTGCGTCAACCCGATAGGCATGGTTTCAACCTCGTCGAGGGCGCCGGCTAAGGCCGCTGAGGGCGCAACGACATAATTTCGCGGTGGGGGGATAGTAGTCATGATTGCTCCGGGGTCCAGTAATTCTGGCGCGCAATTTCACGCGACCAAGCTTCCAGGGTCGCCGCCGCAAGGTCGATGAGGGCGGGGATGCGGTCCTCATGGGCGAGGCCGGCACGCTCGAAGGCATCAAGGGCGGTACGCAAATGAGCGGCCAAGGCCTCTCGCTCGTCGCGTCCGATCAGCGAGGTCAGTTCGCCCCGGCGATCGACCGTACGCAGCAAAAAAGGGGCGTCGACGGCTGTAATTTCGCGACGCATCAGCGGACCGAGCAGCCAGCCGGTTTGCGGGGCGCTCGCCCAAGACGCCAAGCGAATGCTCTTGTCCATGATTTGGGCGTGGAGGTCGCGCGCCTGAACCGACATTCCCTTGATCACGTTCGGTCCAAGGCTATCAACTCAACGCCCGGCCGCCCCCAGGATATGGAGTGCGGTCGTCAGCCCTTCATCGATTATCGGGCCGCCGGCTTGGGCGGCGCGAGTGGCGCCGACCGCCTCGAACAAGCGTCGGAACGGAATGCCGGCTAAAGTATCGGGTACAGTATCGTCGGGCATGAAGGACTCCACTTTAAAACAGTGAAGGTTGTCTATCGTCGCGGCCTCCCGCCGGCGTAGGTTTCAACATCATCAAGGCATGCCTATCGGCTTGACGCACACACCCACTAGATATAGTATTTTCCA
>JBAWVF010000010.1:0-44883 GCA_037147415.1 Rhodospirillaceae bacterium
CCTCGACGCCCTTCCGGCGGAGATGGTGGTCGGCGAGTTCCCCTGGCGTCAACGCACCGTGTTGATGCTGAACGCCGACCGGGTCGGGCTTCAGGAAATTCATCCGGCCGGTGAAGGGGACGCGCTCGGCGGCTTGCATCAGGGCTCGGCCGGCATCGGTTCGGCCAGTGCGGCGGCGGCACCGGCCGAAATCCACCATATTTATGTATTGGCCCGCTCCGGCCCCGGCATGTTCGCCTTACCGGTCGAGCAAGTGGCCGAGGTGGTCCCCGCCGGCCCGATGACCCGAATGCCCGGGGCTCCCGCTGAAGTCATCGGGATTACCCAGTTGCGCGGGCGGCCGTTGCCGGTCTTGATGCCGGCGGTGCTGGCGACCGATCCGGCCGAATCGGGAACCGGGGTGCTGATGGTGATCAACGCCACGGCCGGTCGGTTTGCGCTTCGGGTTGACTCGGTTGCAGGGATTCGCCGCTTTCCCCTGTCGCGGATTCATGCCGGGGCCGAAGCCGAAAGCGGGGCCGAAGGCAGGGCCGGCTATCTGATCGACTCCGAGCAACGGGTGATCGGACTGTTGGACGCCGACCGCATGACCGCGGCTTCCGGCGCGGCGGCATGGCGCGCTCTGCTCCCCCCGGCTGAACGGGAAACCTTGCCCACGGCAGCCCCGTTGCCGACCCGAAAGCTGTTGTTGTTCCGCGTCGGCGCTCAATGGTGCGGCTTTGACGCGGCCAGCGTGGTGCAGTTGACCGGTTGGCGTCCGCTGTTGCCGGTTCCGGATACCGTGACCGATCTGGCCGGACTGATTGAAATCGGTGCCGATGTGCTGCCGGTGATCGATCTGCGTGTGGTCATGAACGCTCCCGTCGTCGTGGACGAATGGACCACCTTAATCATCCTGCACAATGACGATGACGGCAGCCGCTGGGTCGCGGTGTCAGACCGGATCGACCGGCTGGTTACGGTGCCGGCGGTGGATTTACAATGTGCCGAAGCCCCGCCTCATCCGTTGATTGCGGCGGTGGCCCGGGTCGGTGACCGCATGGTTTCCGTACTGGATGCCGCGTCCCTATTCCGGAGCGACTGAGTTTCATGTCCGCACCCCGTCACATTCGCCTGCTGATCGTCGATGATTCCCGCTTCATCCGGATGGCGTTGCGCGCGATCGTCGATATCGACCCGGATATCGAAGTGATCGGCGAGGCCTGCAACGGTGCGGACGCCATCGCTCTGGCCCGGGTCTTACGTCCGGACGTCATCACCATGGACCTGGAGATGCCCGACATCGACGGGTTGGAGGCCATCGCCGCAATCATGGCGGAGCGGCCGACTCCGATTATCGTGCTGTCCGCCCACACGCGAACCGGGGTCTGGACCACCTTTCAGGCCCTCGGACGCGGCGCCGTCGATTTCATCGAAAAGCCGGTGGCGCTGGAAAGCATGGACACCAGGACGATCGAGCGCGACTTTCTGTCCAAAATCCACCACTGGTCGCGCCGGCCGCACGGAGCGCCCTGGGGCGCGCGCCATCAGCCGCTGAGCGGCTCAAATACGAGCCAGCCGCCAACAACCGCACCCCCGACTCACACACCGGCACCCCCGACTCACACACCGCCGCCTCCGCCGCCACCACCGCCACCGCCATCGGTCACGCACGGTCGAAGGCCGAAACCGCAATCGCTCCCCGCAGCGTCGAACCGCCCCGGCAACTGCGATCTGGTGGTGGTGGCGGTTTCGACCGGCGGTCCCAACACCATGCCCCTGCTGCTGCGCGGCATGGCCGGACCGTTACGCTGCCCGATGGTGGTGGCGCAGCACATGCCGGGCTTGTTTACCTCCGGCTTTGCCGAGCATCTGGCCCTGGCCTCCGGGCTTGAGGTGATCGAGGGTGAAGACAACATGCCGCTTTCGCCCGGGCGCATCGTCATTATCGCCGGCGGTTGCGACGGGGAAATTCTGCGGACGCCGACCGGCCTGCGCTTGCGCCAACGCCGGGGTGACGATTCCGTCATTCACCCCTCGGGCGATCTGCTGTTTGAAAGCGCGGTTATTGCGGCGCGCACCCCGGTCGCGGTCGTGCTAACCGGCATCGGCTGCGACGGAACCGCAGGGGCACGAAGCTTTGCCGCCCGCCAATTCCCCGTTCTCGTTCAAACTCCCGCCACGGCGGTGGTCTGGGGCATGCCCTCGTCGGTGATCGAGGCGGGCTACGCCACCCGAATCGCCAATGCTGAAGAAATCGGACTGGAACTGGCCCGCCTGGCCGGCGAATAAAATGAATGCTTAAATAAAGAAGCTGGACAGCTTGCTCAAAGCAGGATTAAGCTATCTTAGTTAATAGTGACATCTCAATTACACGGAAATTATTCGAGACATTTTAGAAAGATTCTGACGCAAACCGTCGGAGGCCACGAATGGCAGATGTTCTGATTGTCGATGATTCGTTCATGATGAGAACGATCATTGCCGATATCTTAACCGCGGATCCTGATTTCAGCGTGATTGATCGTGCCGGCGACGGCTGCGAGGCTTTGGAAAAAGTCCGGCAGCATGATTGCGACATTGTCCTGCTCGACATCGAAATGCCGCGTATGGACGGGCTGGAGGCGCTGAAGCGCCTGCGCTTGTTCAGCAAAGCCAAGGTCATCGTGGTGTCCTCCTCGGCCCGGGTCGGCTCGACCACCGCGCTGGAAGCTCGACGCGAAGGCGCGTTTGCGGTCATCCCCAAGCCCACGGGTACGGTCAGCATGGACCTGAAGGAAAAAAAGGGGCACGAGATTTTGCGCACCTGCCGCCGCGCGGTCGGTCTGCCGGGGCACGCCTGAGTACACCATGAAGTTTTGCTCAGTAATGCGTTTGCGCTGGGAAAGCCCCTGCTGGCTCGGCTATCGTCCCGGAGTGGGAATAGGGAAGAGGCACCGGGCATGCCCGTCGATTTGATGCAAAGCCTGTGGCAGGAGTTCGCGGTCGAATCCGGGGAGCATCTGGATCGCATTGAACCGATGCTGGTCGGAATCGAGGCCGAAGCCACTCCCGTTTCCGCCGATGTCGTAGACACGCTGTTTCGCAGTGTCCATTCAATCAAGGGCATGGCGGCTGCGCTGGCGCTGCGTGGCATGGAGCAGGTCTCCCACCACGCCGAACATTTGCTCGGGCAGGCGCGTGACGAACGCTGCACACTCGATCCGCCGATGGCCGGCATGCTGCTGGAAGCGCTGGACGAGCTGAAACGCCTGCGCGAACTGTCTCTGACCGACCGCACCGACGCTGCGGCAAGTGAAGCCGTGATAAAACGGCTGGAACAGGCGCGCAGCGCACTGGAGCTGACGGCCGCCCCGGTTGCCGACAGCCTGGGTGCGGAAGTGGCGGCGGCGCTGGCGGCGGTAGCGGCGCTTCCCGACCGCAACCGAAACGACAACGGGGTACCCCCGCTTCATCCCGATCATGTCGGACTGGAAAATTTCGTGTCGGCACTGCGGCCGGAAGTGCCGCGGCTGGTATCCGTCATCGGTCCCGAGCTTGAGGAAATCCCGATCCGCACGGCGGCTCGCAATACGCTTGCCCTGATCCGGGCCGGAGCCGAGCATCTGGGATTCAGCCAGATGGCACGCACCGCCGAGCTGCTGACGGGGCTGATTCCGTTCGAGGGCGCGCTCGATTATTATGCACGCGAACAAGCGATCGACGCTCTGGCCGATTTGCGCCGGGAAATCGCCACGCTTGAAAGCGCAACCGGTAGTGATGGCGGCGGAAAAGCACTCGACGAAGCCCTTAATACCGCGTTGCGCATCGATTTCAGCGCACGCCGACGCGCTCTGGCCGATGTACTGGCCCGCTATGACCGCGAACCCGCAGCCTTTAAGCCCGGTGGCAGCGCGGTAACCCGGGCGGCCGAGCTGGCCGGAGCGATTTATAGCCATTTCTCTTTTCTTTATCAGGCCAATGCCGGCCGGCTGCTGCTGCTGATCGAAAATGCACTAGACCATGCCGCCCGTGGCGAAATCGTTCTGACCCCCGAACTCATCGGCCGTATCCGCAAAGAGCTGTTGGCGCTGGCCCCCGTCGCCGGCAAGCGTCAAAGCGGAATCGAAACCGAAACCTCCGAAGCCGCGCTGGCTGAGTTACAGAACGCCATCCAGAACGCCGCCGCCGCGGTTGCCATCGGCCCGACCGGAGTCGAAGACGGGGTATTGCTCACGGCACGCCAGCTTTTAGAGGAACTCGGGGTCACGCCGGACCTGATCAGCCGGCTGAGCGCCACCCAATTGACCGAAGCCGCCCGCGAAGTCTCGTCGGGCAAGGCCCGGCTTTGGGAAATCATCGCGACGCTGGAAGATGCCGAAGACAAAGCCGAACGCTTTGCCGCTTGGCTCGATGCCAATGCCCGTCCGCTGACCAGCCGGGCGCTGTCCACCACCAGCAGCCTGTCTTTTCTATTCCTGTTGCTGACCACCAGGGATGATACCGCCGTCCTGGCAGCTCTGGCCGGCATCGATCCCGACGGACGCATGCTGTCGGCCCGCCGCTGCGGAGCCCCGACCTCACCCGCCCCGGCCTCGCCGGCTTCGACTTCGCCCGCCCCGGCCCCGGCCTCCGTCATGGCCGTACCGGTGCCGGAACCTCGGCCCGCTTCACCCGTACCGACTCCGGCCGCGCCCGTTCCCGCAGCCCCGACCACGCCCGAGCCGATCCGGACCACGAGTGCGGCCGGCGGCAACATCCTGCGGGTGCCGGGCGAGGTGGTTGACCACTTCCTGTCGGTGATCGGCGAGATGGTGATGGTCAGCGGCATGATCGATGATGCCGTGTGGGGCGATGATCGCCACTCCCGGCTTGCGCCCGATCTGCGGCGCCTGATCAAAGACATGCGCACGCGCGGCAACGTCGAGGCCGATCATCTGGAGTCGCTTCAGCGCTACGCTGCCGGCCAGGACAGCCGCAACCGTGCCTTGCGTGAGTCGCGGGATC
The DNA here is from genome assembly GCA_037147415.1 of Rhodospirillaceae bacterium. Classification (GTDB taxonomy): domain Bacteria; phylum Pseudomonadota; class Alphaproteobacteria; order Azospirillales; family Azospirillaceae; genus BOG-933. The sequence continues at coordinate 4,966 of JBAWVF010000010.1, forward strand.
GACTGGCGGCCACGCTCGGGCGGCTTCAGGACGCGGCGCTGGAGCTGCGCGTGGTCCCGGTGGAAACCGTGTTCGCCCGACTGCCCCGACTGGCCCGCGACCTAGCCGCCACCCGGGGCAAGCAGGTTCGGGTCGAGGTCGACGGGCGCGGCGTCCGAATCGACAAGGGCATGGTCGACCAGCTACTCGACCCGCTGATCCATATGGTGCGCAACGCAATCGACCACGGCATGGAGACCCCGAGCGAGCGCATCGCCGCCGGTAAAGCCCCGGCCGCCACGCTGACGGTCCGCGCGGATCAGCGCGAAAACCGCGTGGTGATCGAGGTCACCGACGACGGGCGCGGTCTGGACGCCGAGTCGATCCGCTCCCGCGCGGTCGAGCGGCAATTGGTGGGCGAATCGACCAGCCATCTGATGCGCGATACCGACCTGTTCCGCCTGATTCTGTTGCCCGGGTTTTCAACCGCCGACACCGTGACCGAGACCTCGGGCCGCGGGGTCGGGCTCGATGTCGTCCACACCAACGTAGCCCGGCTGGGCGGCGCGATCGACATTCAATCCCGGCCCGGTCAGGGCGCAACCTTCACGCTTCGGTTACCGCTGTCGGCCGCGATCCAGGATGTGCTGGTGGTCGAAGCCGACAGCCGGCTGCACGCCATCCCGGTGCGGCATCTGCTCGAGCTGTGCAGCGTTCAGACCGCCGACCTTCAGACCGTGCATGGACAGACCGTCATCCTGCTCCACGGTGCGTTGCTGCCGGTACACCGGCTGACCGGGCTGCTCGACGGGCAAGCCGGCGCGCTGCCGCGCGGCGACCTGCCGATCGTGGTGCTGGGCGATGGCCGGCGCCGGGTCGGGCTTCAGGTCGACCGGGTGGTGCGGCGTCAGGAATTATTCGTCCGGGACATTCATCCACGCATCGCCGCTATTCCGGGAATCGGCGGAGCGGCCTTGCTCGGCGACGGTAAGGTTGTTCTGATCGTCGATGGTGGCGACCTGTTTCAACTGGCCCGGCTGCGCGAACAGTCGGTACCGGCCCCGCCGCCCCGGATCGCTCCGGGGGCCATGACATGATCATGACACGCTTTGTTGTGTTCATGATCGGACCGTACCGGCTTATGGTCGATGCATTGCGAGTGCGTGAATTGCTGGTGTGCGACGCGGGCGGACGGATCAGCGGCGGCGGTCATCTGTCATGGCGCGGCCTGTCGCTGACTGAAATCGGGCTTGCCACTTTACTTGGTGTCATCGTCCCCGCCGAAGCGGGCGCGGTCGATCTGGTTTATGGCGAAGAAAACGGCGAAAGCGGTCCGACCGTGGCGTTCCGGGCCGATCGCGTGCTCGGCCTGCGCGCCTTGACGGTTGCGGATATTCTGCCGCTGCCGCCTTTAGCGACGCCTCAACTGGCACACCTGTTTGCCGGTCTGTGCCTGGACCCGACCGATCGCAAGGGCATTCTGTGGCTTGACGCCCGCCCCGCCATGCTGTTGGAGCTATGGCGCGACCATAATCACGGTTCGGGGGCACGCCATGAGCACTGAGCCGATCTTTCCCGACCTCAGTGCGCTGACCGCCCGGCTCCGCAAGGAAGACCGGCAATTCCGCGACAGCTTCGCTCTCGGCAAATTAGACGATAAGGACGGCAAGCCGGATCCCGCGTCCGCGCTGCCGATGATGGCACCGGTCATACCGCCCGCGCCGCCTCCGGCCTCGACCGGGCTGTCTTTGCCCAGTCTGACCGAAATTGCCGCGGGGGTTGAATTGCGCTCCCGCCTGCTGGCTCTGATCGAACAGCGCACCGGCATCGAGGCCGCGACCGGCGCGGGCGAGCGGCTGGACCGGTTGCTGCGCACCATGCCGGCGGCGGGGGTAGCACCCTGGCTCAACACGCTCGAGGCCGAACCGACCGAGGGCCTGCACTGGACCGAGCTGATCGACGCGCTCACGGTGCATGAAACTTATTTCTTCCGCGATCCCGATCAGCTGGACTTCATCCGCCGCCATGTCCTGGCGGCTCTGATTGAGGCGGGCAAAGGCCCGGGGCGGGTTCGGCTGGCCTGTTGGTGCGCCGGTTGTTCCAGCGGGGAAGAGGTTTATTCCCTGACCATCCTGATTCTGGAGGCGCTGCGCGAAGCCGGCGAGGCCGAGATTCGCGGCGACGGTCGTATTTTGATCAACCCGCGCTGGCGTATCTCGGTGCTTGGAACCGATATTGACCGCGCGGAGCTGCGCAAGGCTCAAAGCGCCAGCTATGCCGATTTTCCGATGGGTCCGTTTCGCTCGCTGCCCGAACCGCTCTTTTCCTATTTCGAGCCACCCGAACGCGGCAAAGCCGGCGAGCCGGCGCGCCGAACCTTACGTCCCGAAATCCGGGCCGTGACATCATTTCAGCCCTTCAACTTGGCGGACCTCGAGCCGCCCGAGCGCGACTTCAACCTGATCCTGTGCCGTAATGTCCTAATTTATTTAAGCGATCGAACCCGCCTTCATGCCCAGGCCTTGTTTCATCGCGCGCTGGCCCGCGACGGTGTCCTTGCGCTCGGCCCGACCGACGTCTTAAGGCAAGCCACTCTCTACCAGCCGGTTTGGGGACCGGCCACCGTGCTGTACCGGAAAAAAGAGCTCAACCGGTAAATATTGTCCCGGCAGAACTTGCCGCCGCACCCGGCAAAAATTGCCGCATCGGCAAAAATATCCCCCCCGGTCTCGGAACCGCTCTCTGTGATGCGTACTAAGCAGTCTTACTGAACCCGGAATCGCAAATGCCGGCATGGTATTTGCTTATGGTTCCCCGAGCATTATACGCTCCCCGAGCATAATGCGCTCAGAGAGCATCGATCAGGACGTTCCGGAGAACCGGGGCGAACAGTGGGGAGAACACCGATGAACCCGACCCCGGCCGTATGGACAACGCACGAAGGTGCAATCGCCGCCGTCCCCGGACTTTATGACGCTTCGATCGCCGCTGCCGGACTCTCAACCGGTGACCTCAACCGGATGCTTGACGAGCATCAGAATTTTCTTAAGGGGCGCGCTGCGGGCCGGCGCCTTGATCTTTCCTTCCAGCGGCTTTCCGGTTTGTCCTTTGCCGGCCGCAACCTCAGTCACAGCGAATTGCGCGGCGCCATCCTGGTCGATTGCGACTTCACCAATGCCACCCTGGTCGGCGCGAATTTGTTTTGTGCCAATCTGACCGGAGCAACGCTGGTCTCCTGCAATCTTGAAAAGGCCGACTTGCGCGGCGCCCGGCTTGATAACACCAATATCGATCACGCCAATCTCGACGGCGCCGATTGCCGCGAAGGCGTGTTGATCATGCACGACCCCGATGGCGGCATCCATGAGTCGCGCCGCACGGGAAGCCGCGATTCAGCCAGTTTCGATGGCGCCAATGTTGCGCGCTCCAGTTTCCGTCACGCCAACCTGAACAACGCCAGCTTCCGGCGCGCCGCGATCGTCGAGTCCCGTTTCGACAAAGCCAGCCTGTCAGGCACCGATTTTTCCGGCGCGACGCTGGTGCGCACCGCCTTTGCCGGCGCCGATATCCGCGCGACCGATTTTTCGAATGCTCGTTTAGCCGAATGCGAAGCCGACCAACCGTTTCGCGGTAAGCACGAAGCCCGCGCCCCGGTTCTCGATCAACGGCTGGCTCAAAGGCTTGAATGGCATAAGGAGTGGGTGACAAGCCTGTCCCGTCGGGGCGTCCGCCTGAGCCTTAAGGATTGCGCCTTGCGCGGCCTTCAACTTGACGGTGCCGATCTGTCGGCCGCCGAATTCCGTAATGTCGACATGCGCGATGCGGTGCTAAAAAACGCTCAACTCTCCATGGCCGTTTTCACCGGATGCAGGCTCAACAACAGCGATTTACGGAACCTCGACGCACGCGGCGCCCGCTTTACCGGGTGCGACCTGACCGGCTCCGACCTGACCGGCTCCGACTTTTCCGCACTCAAGCCGGTTCGCCGAGAAAATATCCGCTGGAAGACCGATTTTACCGATGCCAACCTTAGCAAAACCATTCTCGATGGCGGCACCCTGACCGATTGCGTGTTCGTGCGGACCACTCTGGTCGAATCGATGGCGGTGCGGGCCAAGATGAACCGTTCCGACTTTTCCGAGGCCAATTTGGCTCTGGCAGATTTCCGCGGCGCCACCCTGGACGAAGCCGTGTTCACCGACGCCAAGGCCAAGGGCGCCAAGGGGCTAGCCGGGCGCGTGTAAGATCGTGATTGTTGAATGGCTTGAATATCTGATCGGCCGCGCTTTCTTTCCCGACAGCCGCGCGGATTATCTGCATCAGGCGGTGTCGCTACGGGCGCGCCATCGTCGCTGTCACTCGGCGTGGCGCCCGCATGTCGAACAGTGCCGACGTCTGATCCTGGATGCCGCCACCCTTTGCCCCAAGCCCCGGCGCGCGGTGGTGCTCGGCTCCGGCCTGTGGCTCGAGGTTCCGGTGGCGGAACTGGCCACGCGCTTTGACGAAGTGGTGCTGGTCGATCTGGTCCATTCCTGGCCCGAGCGGCTAAAGGCCCGACAATTCCCCAATCTCCGTTTGGTCGAAGCCGATGTCACCGAAATGACGCCGGCCGAGTGCGGTGGCGATTTCCTGGTCTCCGCCAACCTGCTGTCACAATTGCCGCTGATCCCGGTTTGGACGATGGAACAACACCGACCGCCGCCGAACCCGGCGGAACTGGAAGCCTTCAGCCGAACTCTGATCGAACGTCATCTGGAGGGGCTGCGCGCGCTTTCCGGTGTCGTCTGCCTGATTACCGACTTTGAATCCCGGATTCTGAACAGCGAAAGCGAGATCGACCGCGACGATTTGCTGGCCGGGGTCGAACTGCCGCCCCCCGACCGCGAATGGTTATGGACCCTCGCCCCGCACCCGGAACTCTATCCTTGCTACGATGTGCAACACCGGGTGGCGGGGTATTTGAACTATTGCTGCCCCAGCCGTTGCAACGCGGTTTGAGCCAGCGCGCTGCCTTGGGCCGCGGCCAGCCGATAGTAACGCAACGCTTCGGCCGGATCGCGCGGCACCCCGCGGCCCTGCTCCAGCAACGCCGCCAGATAGGCTTGGCCCTGCGGGTGACCATGTTCGGCTGCCCGTCGGTACAACTCGGCGGCGGCGGCGAGATCGCGTGCCACGCCCCTGCCCTTTTCCAACAACAGCCCGAGCGTTACCTGAGCATCGGCATTACCCTGATCGGCAGCCAGCCGGTACCAGCGCGCCGCAGCGGCTTCGTCACGCGGACCGCCACGGCCGTTTTCCAGCATGACGCCAAGATCATAACGGGCCTGCGCGTCACCCTGCTCGGCCGCAAGCTTGTAGAACCCGGCCGCGGCCACCTCATCGGCCGGGACGCCCCGGCCCGATTCCAACAACTCGCCCAGCCCCGTGCGCGCTCGGGCATCGCCGCGTTCCGCCGCCAACCGATAGAGCCGAGCCGCTTCGGTCTCATCCGGCACAGTACCCTGACCACGCTCGAGCCGGGCCGCCACTGCGGTAATCAGGGAGGGATCGCCCGCGTTGGCCTTGTCACAGGTCTCCCGATCTCCCGCCGCGCCGAAGCGGCCGCAATCGATACCGGCCGCAAGCGCCGAAACCTGCGGAGTCGTGGCCGGGGACGGCACGGGCTCAACGGGCGGCGCAATCATACGGGCAACCGGAACCGGGACCGAAGCCGGCTCTACCGAGGCGACAGTGGTGCGAACCCGGGCGCGCACCTTGGCCAGCGCGGCGAAACGCCCGGCGGGGTAAGTGTCGAGATAGGCCTGATAGTCCGCCGGATTGGCGCTGGTCTTGATCGCGTCCCAAAAGGCCAGCTCGGTCGCATCGGCCGCTTTGGACGACTCGGGCACCGACACCGCCGGGGATGCCGGAGCGCGCGTCAGGTAAATCGGTTCACCGCCGAGCGAGCCGTAAACAAAAGGCTGCTGCCGGCCCTTGGTGGTTTCCTGAACGGAGTCGCGCACCTTGCCGAAAAAGCGTTCGACGGTCAGGTCGGGCGCGGTCAAGTGCTTGAGCAGTGCCGAAGTATAGGGGCTGTGCGTGCCCTCGCCATCCTCGGCGATGGCATCGGCCTTGGTCGCATAGGCGATCAGCGTATCCGACTCGATGTCATCGATCCGAGCGAAGCCCCGCCCGACCAGAGCCGAGCGGGTGCCCAGACTGCGCGCCATCTGCGCCAGAAAGGGATTGTCGCGGCAGGCGTCCAAAATAACCAAGCGCAAGCGCCGGGCTTGCCGGGCCTCGCCCAGAATTTCATCGACTTCGACCGCTTCACGCCGCAAATCGGTCTCGCGCTGAAGCTTCGCATCGACCGGCAACAGGTAATTGCGCCCGGCGACCTGAAGCCCGTGCCCGGCATAGAACACCAGCGCGATTTCGCTGCCTTCCGCTGCCTGACCAAAGGCATGAATCCGGTCAAGCATCGCCGGCAATGCCAAATCAACACCTTCAATGACAGTAAAACCCGTGCTTTTCAGCGCCGCCGCCATCGCCCGGGCATCGGCGGCCGGATTGGCGAGCTTGGGCACCTGGAGATAGGCACCGTTACCGATCACCAGCGCCACCCGTTTGCCGGCAGCGGCCATTACCGGCGTTACCGACAGGATCAAAGCCGGGAAAAGAGCCGCTATTCCGATCCGTTTCAACCACCCGTTCATCACCGCCTCGTCATGCCCGTCATTGCTTGAACGATAATAGCTCTTGCGCCGCTGCTTTACCTCTGCCAGTAAGCTGATCCTATCGAAATTCCGGCCCGATACGGGGGAGTCGCGTTATGAACCAAGCCAACCTCATTGATGCCGTTGCCGCCGCCAGCGGTCTGTCCAAGGGAGACTCCGCCAAGGTGGTGCATGAGGTCTTCGGCAAGATCACCGCTACCCTCGGCAAAGGCGAAGAAGTCCGGATCAGCGATTTCGGCATCTTCAGCGTAGCCGAGCGCGCCGAACGCGAAGGCCGCAATCCCCGCACCGGCGAACCGGTGAAAATCCCGGCGTCGAAGGCCCCGAAATTCAAGCCGTCCAAGCCTTTGCGCGATATGCTCAACGGCGGCGGCAAGTAATCACCAGCCGCTTTCGCGCACCAGCACCGTCACGATACGAGTGGCAAACCGGTTAATCAACGGTTCCGGCTCCACCTCCAGACGAACCCGACCCGGCGTAATCCGGGACGGGCCATGTCTCGGGGTGAGCGGCACCAAAGTAAGGCGATACGTCGCCTGATCCGGCACCAGGCGATGCGCCGAATCCTCGCGCACCGCAATCGGCCCACCATAGAGCGACGCCGGATAGGGCCGGGGCAAAGCCGCCAAAGCCATGCGATCGACCGCGACTACCCGAACCGCGAAAGCCGGCTCGGCCGTATCTTCAGGCAGGAATCGCCCCTCGGTACCGGGGGCAATCCGCTCCAGATCATCTTCTCCGACAAACGCTTCGATTAAAGTGGCGGACAAATCGGTTAATTCAACCAAAGGCGTTGTCCGGGCCAGCCAACGCCCTGCCACCATCGAGTCCTCAACCCCGGTCACGGTTCCCGCAAACGGCGCAGTCACCGTCAACTGCGCTTTCTGCGCGGCATAGCCGGCGGCTTCGGTCAGGCGCTGCGCCAACTCCTGCACCAGCACCGCACTGTTGACCAGCAACTCCGGCCGGCTGCCGCGATTCCCGATTTGCCAGCGCAGCACGGCAATCCGGGTCTCACTCTCACGGATCGCCTGCTCCAGCTCGGGCGCGCCCAATTCGGCCACCGGTTCCCCCGCCGCCACTTGCCGGCCTTCCGCAACGAGAATTGAATGCAGGCGAGCCGGAAACGGGGGATAGAGCCAGGCATGGGCGCGCGCCACCATCACCGCCGGGACCGTGACCGAGCCGCTCCACGGCACCGCGGCCAACAGTATCAGCCCGGCCAGACCGAGCACGGTTGCCACTGTATTACCGTTCACGCGCAGATCATGCCGTCGTCGCCAATATTCCAACAATTCAAGCCGGATCGGACGTCCGATAAACCACACCACTTCCACCGCCATCAGCAAAATGCCGACCAGTTTGACCACGAAATGATAAACCAGCAAGGCGATCGACAGAAACAGTACCAGCCGGTAAAGCCAAGTCAACCAAGCATATAATACGAGCCATCGCCGTAAGCGCGGTGAGAAGAATTCCGGTGCCGGCTCCGTGAAACCGCAAAGTAATCGACGCAGCCGCCAACGCGCCAAGGCAAACGCACGCGGCTGAAGATTGTCGACACCCAGAAAATCGGCGAGCAAATAGTAACCGTCGAAACGCATGAACGGGTTAAGATTAATCGCCAGCGTCATCAGCCAAATCGTGCCGGCCATCAGCACCGCCGCACTGCGCGCCGGGCCGGGCGGCAGGAAATCCCACAAAAACAAGGCAAACCCGGCCAAGACCAGCTCGGCCCCCATTCCTGCCGCCCCGATCGCCAGCCGGGTCCGCCGCGAAGCCAGCGCCCAGACCTCGGTCGTATCAGTATAAAGCACCGGCCACATCACCATGAATGCGATACCCATGGTCGGCACTCGGCAACCATGGGCCTTAGCCATAAAGGCGTGGCTGAATTCATGAAACAATTTTGCCAGTGCCAGCACCCCGAGATAGGCCAACGCGCCTTCAGCAGAAAAGAAATAGAGAAATGTGGTGCGAAACACCTCCCACCGGTGTACCGTTAACGCCAAGCCAAGCAGGCCCACCACCCCGGCGAATACAGCAAAAGCCGGACTGAACAAAGGTCGGACCAGTGGTAGCCATGCCCCGAGCCAGCGGTCGGGATGGAGCAGCGGGAGCCGAAAAAACAAGTAATTATGAAGCAGCCAGGTTTGAAACGACTGGCGACGTGCTTCCGCAGCGGTTTTCAAAGCCGCAAGCGCCGCCGGAGACTCGGCTCGGATCAAGTGATGACGGGCAAGGAAGGCAACCAATTCTTCGATCCGTTCGGCGGAGATCTGATGGCCGGTGTCATGTTCAACCGCAGCAACCAAAGCAGCGAACCTACCCGCCGACCAGTGACGCAGCATAGCGGCTTCCAACCAACCAAGGGTATAAAACCGCCCGGCAGCCGGGTCATGGAGGGTCCAACTCGGCTCGCCGCCGGGATCAACCGGACCGGGCATCAGATGTAAATCGGGCCGCAGCCTTGGTAATACGCGGTCCGGTTGCGCCCCGCTTACCACCCGACCCACCGACGCAACACCGCCAGCGGGCGGCGTATCAATGTGAGAATCAAGGGCGCCTCCGGTCCGGAAATACGGGCGGTGCCTTTCAGCCCGATGCGCGGCGGGGCTTCGGTCCGATCGAGACTGGCCTTCAACCGATAGGCGAGCACACCCTCCGGGGTCGGGATTGCCTCATAGCTGGCCCGGGTCAGTCGCCCGCTCAAGGGTGTCAGCGGTGCAATGTTAAGGTACAGTCGGACCGGGGCCCCCGGCAATAAAGTGGTGGCATCATCGGCCGGCAGTTGAATCGCAATTTCGGCGCGAATAGGATCGGCAATCGTCATCACGCGCTCGCCGGTCATGACCGGCCTGCCACGCAACTCATTAGGATCGGCAAACAACACGATACCCGCGCGGCCGGCATGCACCTTGGTTCGGGCCAGCAGCTCGGCCGCAAAGGCAGCCTCAGCCGAGCGTAACGCAATTTGCGCTTCCAGCATGGTGAGCGAGGCCTGACTAGCGCTATCCTGAAACGCAAGTTGTCGTGCCTTGTGCAGCTCCGCCTCGGCCACCCGGCGCGCCATCACCGCAACCTCATAGCGATTTCTCAGCGCAGTTTCGTTTAAAGTAAATAGTACCTGCCCGACCTGCACCGGTTCATTCGGTATTACCTCGACGGTTTCAATCGCACCGTCTGCCGGCGCCGTGACCACCAACGGGTCAAGCGCAACGATTTCGGCGGGAGCCAGTGTTGTTTGTGCCACCGGGACCATCAACACCGCTATGCCTGCCACAGCCACCAATGCAACCAACCAATGCTTGACTATAGTGCCCCGCCGCAGCCGCCTGATACAACCCGGATCACGATGCTCACATGCATGAGTATAAGTTTCCGCCAAACGTTCAGCTAAGGCAAGATCAGCCGGCAACCAGGGTTGCTCCCGCGCTAGCCATAGGCCGGCAAAAACAACACCCTCTGTCGTTACCAGTGGACACCACAACCATTCCGACGGCACCAACGCGTGCGCTTCATCATCACTTTGCTCAGTTAAGGTGTGACAGGTCCGAGCCTCTCGGCCGGCGGCGGCCGTCACAAGCATTCGCTCGGCCCACTGGACGAAAGGCGTACCACGCTCAACCGTCGGTAAGCCGGAAATCCGCTCCAACCGCATCGCACCGGCCCCTCCCCGGCGCCAGAACAACGCAACCACAGCCGGCAGCAGGACCAGTGTCCTGTTGGTCATAATATATTCCAGCTCAAGCATCGACGAAGCCCGCCGCGCCTCGCGTTCGACCTCGAGCAAAGCGGACAGGCCACGAATCAAGGCTAAAGCTTGGGTTTCGTCCATGGCGGTTTCCAGGTTTCAGTTCCCGGGCTTGAAGAACCCTGCCGCTAACTGACCCGAGCGCAGCCAAACGGGCTGATGGTTAAAGGGTCGCACTTATTATTTCCGCACCTGCCGTTCGATCCGCCATACCGGCCGAGCAACACCGGGATCGGTCGACCATGGCGGGCGCGCAACATCATCGCCGGGGGATTTTACGATCGACGGCTCCGGAAAACTTGCCGTGCCACTCATCCCGGCCAGAATAGACTCCGGCGTGTCCTCGAAACGGCCGAAAACCTTGACCGATTGGCTGGCCGGATCAATGCGCGCGCCAATCTCCATGACTTCAGCATCGTAATCCCCACCGGTTTCCTCGACATGAACACTGAAACGCCGGCCCCGACTCAGCCAGGATAACCATTGCGAAGGAACTAATAGCTGAATATCAAAGTTCTTCGTTTCATAAATCTCTAATACCGGCTGGCCCGGAGCAATCACCTGTTGCGGCTGGGCCTTGCGTTCAACAACCCTGCCGTCAAACGGCGCCGTAACCACACACATTTCAAGGGTAAGACTCATTTGCGTCAACTCGGCACCGGCACGTTCCACCGCCGCGTTCGCTTGAGTGCGATCATAACGACTGCCTGAACCGAGGTCTTCTAATCTCTTCTGCATCTCCAGAGTACGCTGCGCCCGGTTTAGCTCGCTTTTAGCCCGCCCCCATTGCGCCTGATACAGCCGACAATCGAGAGCAAACAACGTCTCTCCCTGTCGAAAACTGTCGCCGGGGCGCAAAGACAGCTTGGCAATCCGGCCGAGAATCTGGCTGGACAGAACGGTCTCATTGCGCGGCGCAACCAAAGCCCGCACCCAGGGCAAGGTGCCGCTCGCGGCTAGGGCAGTCGAACCCGGAATCACAAGTGACAACCAAATACCCGCCAGAACCGGAGCAAGTCGTCGCAATGCCACCCCGATCATGATGTCTTCACCGGACTTGTAAGGTCTAACTCCGGCCACCGACGAAAGTCTTGAAGATAGACATACGGAGCCAGCGATTGCGCGAGACCGGTTAAATCAAGTGTCGAATAGTTTTCAGGCAAAGGGGGATCAATCCCGATCGAAGCCAGCAAGGTTCCAACCGCAGCATGGACTTCGTTTTGAGCAAACTCGCGCCGGGTCCTGAACAAGATATTGTCGCTTTTACGCCGAACAAGTTCCAATCGATTGACCAAGCCGGCCCGGTGCGCTGCAAGCGTATGAACATAAAGCTGATCCGCCACTTCACTGAGCCTGACCGCTTCCCCCAGTTCATCATAGGCGGTCTGTAATCTTTGATAGGCAATATCGGTCTGGGTCAGAATGCTCATACTGAGAGCAAAACGCCGCACCCGTCCCGCCTCTTGCTTGACTTCACCGACCTCCAAAGTTTTGGGCAAAGAAATCAAGTTCCCCAGCGTCGTGGTCAGCCTGCCGGCAAGACTTGCCCAAGTCAAAGCAGTGTTATAGGTATTATTAATTGAAGCGGTCAGTTCCAGGCCGGGCAAAATATGGCTGATTTCAGCGCGGGTTTCATCAGCTGTAATGCGCGCCTGATAATCTTCCTCCAACAATTCCGGCCGACGGCGCAACGCAAGATTTTCTAAAGCACCGCGGTCGGGCAAAGTCGCCCGATCCGGTAAAACCGACGCCGGTTCATCCGGACCGGGTAACGCCAATTCAAAATTTTGTCCGGGCGGCAGTGCCATCAGGCCAGCCAATTCAGCCGGCGCGGCCAGCACCTCCCGATGCAGCAATTGCAGTTCCCGTAATGAATCCAGTAAATTTTTTTCGATCTCATACAATTCGATCGGCGAGCGCAAGTCTTCCTTATGCGTTTCCGTCAAGATTGCCCGGGCTTCTTTATGCTCTTTACGCAAAACGGCGAGATCTTGATCAAGCTGGCGTGCTCGCCCGGCCCGCCAGAATGCCGATCGGACATCCTGTATAAGCGACTGTACAACCTTGCGCCGATGCTCGGCCGCAACCAAAATACGGTTGCCCGCCTGGCGCGCCCTGAAATAGCTGACCCCGAAATCAAGAATATTCCAGGTGGTTGTCTGCTCGATATCCCAATTTTTGTCAGCACTGATCGAAGTATTTTTCGGGTTTCTTTGAACGGGACCGGTCGAAGCGGTAACACGCGGCAACAATTCATTAAAAGACAGGTCGAAGAGATTTTCCTCCAACCGTAGCTCTGTCAATTTAACCCGTTGCTCCAGATTGTAGCGAAGCGCCCGCGCAAGCGCATCAGCCAGCGAAAGCGGCGCGGTAACCGGCACTTGTTCGCCGAACATGGCATGAAGATCGCCCGCAATACGGATTTTTACCTGCTCGCTATTGACCGGTTCCGGCGCAAGCGTACACGCCGCCATCAACAGACAGGCAACCGCGGGCCCTATAAGCGAGCAACGCCACAGCCTCAAGTGCCACCATTCAAACACACGACAAGCACGCCATGACTCATGAGCGAGACCGCAACAAGGCGGCAGCCTGTTCGACACAGCCCTTTTCAACCATCCAGGCCGCCAACACCGGCACCCCGGACACTTTAGCGGGCAGGACATGGATGGTCAAACCCGCCGGACCGCGGCCGTAATCAACGGTATAGATCGCGCCATCCCGCCTGGGCATCGCCTCCGGAGCCGCCAGTTTGGCAAAGCCGGCCGGCCACCCGGTGTAGCCTTTCCAACCTTCGGTATCGATAGTCAACGTAACATCGGCGACAGCATTCCGATCGGGCCGCCAAAACACCAACTCCCCCGCATCCAGAATACAGCGATGACCGGGACCACTGACATCAATCAACCAGGGGTCACTCGCTCCGCCCTCGACCGCAATTACGCCCCCGATCGTGCCGACAACTTTTGCCGGTTTAGCGACACCCCCACCGGGACCGGTTCCCGCCGCAGCATCACGCGAAGCCCCGAGCGCGGAACTGGTCGAAGCCGGCACGGCAATCAATTGAGCCAATGCGGCGCTTAAAGGACCGGCCGTGGCTGCGGACGCCGACCGCGGTACACCGTTGTACGGCCCGCGCAATTTAATCACCGATCCGTCTTCGGCAATCAAAGTCAGCGTCTGCCCGACCTCCAGCGCCAAAGGTACGGTCCCGTCCACCGTGTCACCGGGAGCGAATTTACCCCCTGGAGCTTCAAACACGACAAGGCCCGACCCGGCAGCCAAGCCCGCCCCGGCAACCAGACACAGAGCCGCGCTCATGACGAACACCGCCAGAGCGACCACCCCTTGTCCGGTCAAATGCGCCATGCGGTTCATACGATCTTCCCCCGATCCCGTCGCTCCCGAAAAAACCATACAGATGACTTCGTCTTATGATCGTGCCCGATCACGGCTATTGTCAACTGCTATTAAATGCAGTACGAGCCTGCCTGGGCATTAGATCCATTGAGAGCTTGACATGCGACTAGGTCTATGGTCCTATGAAGTCATGGAATACGCCCTTGCCCGCGCCGCCGAATCGTCCTCTTTGCTCTCCCGCCTTCCTGGGTTGGAACGCCGTTACGACGGCGCGATACCCGCCGAGTTGTTGGGCGAGAGGACTGAAGACCGCAACAGCAACCCGACAATCGGCTTACAGACCCGGTTGGCCGCGAATGCCCGCAGCGCCGCGGCGCGCAGACGACAGCATCTGGCCGCGGGCGTCGCGATCGCGGATGCGTGGCTGAACCGGTTGGTGGCCGGCCTGGCTTTTCACCGCGCTGCCGCGCTCGGCGAATGACGGTGTAAAAAAAACCGGTTCAAGCCCGGCGTCTGATATTCTATTGTAGTGACAATATGCTCCATGATTTTGGACCGATCGCATGAGCGGATCTGACCCCATTAATATTTTACTGATCGAAGACACGGTGCCGCTTGCCCGTGTCTATGTCGAATATATGCGCCAGGAACAATACAATGTAACCCATGTGGAAACCGGCGAAGCCGCTCTGACGGCTCTGGCGAGTGCGGCACCCGATGCCGTTGTACTTGACCTGAAACTGCCCGATGCCGATGGTTTAGATATTTTACGTCATATTCGCGAGCAGGCTCCCGATACTTCGGTTGTCGTCATTACAGCACATGGCTCCGTTAATACCGCGGTCGATGCCATGCGCCAGGGTGCTTTCGACTTTATCGTCAAACCCTTCAATGCGGCCCGCCTTAATGTCACCTTGCGTAATGCTCTGGAACGCAAGAAGCTTACTCGGATCGTTGAAGTTTATCGCAAGACTCTGGAGCGTGACCGCTTTTATGACTTCATCGGCGCGTCAACCGAGATGCAGGCGGCCTACCGCACGATTGAAAGCGTCGCCGCCAGCAAAGCCAGTGTCTTTATTACCGGAGAAAGCGGCACCGGCAAGGAGTTGGCCGCCGACGCGATTCACCGTGCCAGCCCGCGCCGCAGCCGCCCGTTTATCGCACTCAACTGCGCGGCCATTCCGAAAGACCTGCTGGAAAGCGAAATTTTCGGTCATATCCGAGGCGCTTTTACCGGCGCCACCGCCGACCGCACCGGCGCCGCCAGCGCTGCCGATGGCGGCACCTTATTTCTCGACGAATTGTGCGAGATGCCGCTCGACATTCAAGTCAAGCTGCTGCGCTTTATTCAGACCGGCACCGTTCAGCCGGTCGGCGGAACCAAAACCACCAAGGTTGACGTTCGTTTCGTCTGCGCCACCAATCGCGACCCGCTGGCCGAAGTCGAAGCCGGACGTTTCCGCGAAGACCTTTACTACCGCCTGCATGTTATCCCGCTGCATCTGCCCGCCTTACGTGACCGTGAGGACGATGCGGTTTTGATCGCCCGCCATTTCCTGAAGGAGTACACGGCGGAAGAAGGGCGCTCGTTCGCCGGTTTCAGCCCGGAGGTTGAAGCGGTGGTGCGTGCCTATGACTGGCCCGGCAATGTCCGGCAACTTCAGAATGTCGTGCGCAACATCGTCGTGCTGCATGACGGACCATCCGTCGAACCGGCGATGCTACCGGAACCACTGAAGTCGCACGCCGCCGCAACGATTTCCCCGGGACAGCCCCGCCCGGCCGCCGCGTCGACAACCCTTGTCCCCGGCGGCGCATCTTCGGCGCAACCGCGCTCCGCCGCAGCTAAGGCTTCGGATTTTATTATCCGCCCGCTCTGGGTCGTGGAAAAGGAGCTGATTCTGGAGGCACTCCGTCAATGCGGCGATGACGTCCCCCAAACGGCCAATCTTTTGGAGATCAGCCCCTCCACCATTTACCGCAAACTTCAGCAATGGAAGGCTGAACCCGCCGGAAAACGATAGAGAAAACAGTAGAAACGAAACCGTCCATTAAAAGAAATACGCCACCAGCGATTTGAAGGCGGTCGCTACCGACTGCGAACAAGATGACAATGTGTTTACGGTGTCGGAACCGGCCTGATTAAGCGCACCATCCCACAAGCTGCTCCAGATCGACGTAAAGTTGGAAGCGCAAGTATCGGCACTGCTGCCGGCCGCAGCGGCTGCCTTTCCGGCGGCTTCACCGACCGAATTGAGCGCCGCACCGACTTTGCTGAGTGCCGCATTGGCGGCGTTGCTTATCTGCCCGGCCGAATCGCTGCCGGCGGCATTGACCACGACATCCTTAACCACTTTGGCCGCATTGCCCAATTGTGCCGCGGCATCATTGGCGGCATTGCCCGCCACCGTCCCGGCCTGCTTGGCGGCATCGACGGCGGCAGCTCCGGCCTTAGCTGCGACGGTGCTCAGCTGCTCGACCGCATCGGACACCGTGGCGTCGGCAGCGGAAGCATCGGCAGGATCTCCGGCCAATTGCAGAAACTCGGGCATCACCATCTCCTTTACCACAACACACGCCCGCGACCGGGCGCCACCGGGACTGACGACTCTAAATTACCCTCTCACTTAACACATTTTAATACCCCACACAAAGAAAAGGCGCCGGCTAGCGGCGTTGAATCGGCGCTGCCGCCAACAGCGATTCAGGCAATTCCATCATATCCGGACCATCCGTCCACAACAGCAGACAGTGCACGGTATGCTGAGGATAAATCATTCGAATCGCGGTCCGATAGCTCGCCATCTGCCCCAGATAAAGCGGGGCCACATCGGCCGGAGACCGCGGCGGCGGCCGGTTCGTCTTGAAATCGACGATCCAAACGTCACATTCAGTGACCAGCAACCGATCGATTTGGCCGGACAGGACACGCTCACCGACGGTGCCGACCAAGGGTACTTCGGCCCGGCTGCCCGGCCCGAACAAGGGTGCGAAGTCCGGATGCTCCAGCACGGCCAGCGCCTCGGCCACCATTTCCTCACATACAGCAGCGCTTAAGCCATGAACCGGGCGCATCAGAAAACGCCGGGCCGCCGTGGCACGTACTCCCGGCTCCAGGTCGGGCAAGGTCTGGAACAAGCGGTGCAGCAACAACCCGCGCCGGAACCGCCCGCCATCATCCTCACCCAGCGGCGAGCGCACCGGCGGTTCGGCATCGTCATCCGGTCGGGACGGGGTCAGCGGACGTGACGGCTCGGGTTCCGGCGGGGCCGGCGCCTCGGCCCAGGGCGGCAGCCCGGCCAACACCTTTGACCGCTGTTTTTGCTGCGTAAATTCAACCGGAGCCGTCTGAGGTTCAAACAAACGGATACCGTCCCCGCTCCAGCCGCCGGGACCGCTCCACTCGAACGCAAAGGGCTGCGCCAATGCGTCGGCGCGCAACGCATCGGCAATCAGACTATACCATGTCCCGGCCGAAGGCGTACGCTTGCCCTGCCAGCCACAGACGTACAGACGATCCTCGGCTCTGGTCAGGGCGACATAGAGCAACCGGCGGTATTCCTGATCACGCGTACGGTCGGCCTCGGCACGGGCGGCGGCGCACACGCTTTCCTCAAGCGCACGGCGGGGCGGATAGAGCGGTACCGTACGCTGCTCATCCGGCCATAAAATACGTACACTCATGGTCGGACGTGCCAAAGTATCGGGCAGAAACACGATCGGTGCTTGTAATCCCTTAGCACCATGAACGGTGAGAATGCGGACAACGCCGCCTTCGGGACCGCCCCCCTGTTCCTGCTCGCGCTTGATTTCCGCGTCGCTGGCAGCCAGCCAATGCAGAAAACCTTGCAGGGACGGAGCATGGCCGCGTTGAAAGGTCAGGCAAATCGTCAAAAACTCGTCGAGCGGATCGCGGGCCTCACTGCCCAAACGGCCGAGCACCGCGCGCAAGCCGCTCTCCGAATCGGCCGGGCACGGCCGGTGCAGAACGCCCGCAAAAAATTCATAGGGTGGCACATAATCGGCAGCACCGAGCAGTTTATCAAGCCATACATACGCCCGGGCGTACGCCGATAAAGGCTCTGTCACCGCACGTACGGCCAGGGCTTGCCAAAGATTGCCCGGCCGACCGAAAGCCAGCACGTACAGCTGATCCTCGTCCAGCCCGATGAACGGCCCCTTCAGCACGGTTGCCAGGGTTAAATCATCCTCGCGCAATAATAGAAACTGCGCCAGCGCCATCATATCCATTACGGGCAACTGCCCGGTCAGCACCATGCGATCGACGCCGGCGACCGGCACCGTACGCTCCTTCAGCGCCCGCACCAGTTCGGCGACAAAGCTGCCGCGACGGCGAACCAGCACCATGATATCGCTCGGCCGAACCGGGCGGCCCCTGGATTCGAGAATTTCCCCGTGGTCGAGCCAATCACGTACGGTCGAGGCGATCGCGGCAGCCAAGCGGGCGGAAGGCTGGTCGGCCGGCTCGCGCGTTACCGGAGCCTGCCACGTTTCCGGCTCGGGCGGCTCAACCGGACAGACCGGCGGCCACAGCTCGACCAAGCCGCCATGGCCGCGGCGATTGGCGAAGTGACGGATTTCGCCGGCGGGATCAAGCACGACACCCTCGCGCGCTTCCGCACTCGCAAAAACCCGATCAACCGCGCGCAACACCGTCGCGGTCGACCGAAACGAGATATCAAGCCGAACTTGACGCCAAACCCGGTGCGCCCCCTCCACCTTTTCCTGAAAATGTGAACGCATACGGGCAAATTCGCGCGGATCGGCACGCTGAAAACTAAAGATCGATTGTTTTTCGTCACCAACCGCGAACACCGTACGTATCGGCGCCCCCGACACTGGCCCCGGCCCTGTACGCGCACCTTCGCCGGCAAAGAACTCCTCGGCCAATCGAGCCACCACCTGCCATTGTTCGGGGTTGGTGTCCTGCGCCTCGTCGATCAAAATGTGATCAAGGCCCCCATCCAATTTATACAACACCCAAGGCGCCACCCCCGGTCGTCCCAACAGATCGCGCGCCCCCAAAATCAGGTCGTCATAATCGAGCAAAGCCCGCGCGGCTTTGAGCCGGCCATACCCCTCCAGCAGAGCCTCGGCAAATACCAGCAGTGCCGCGGTTGACGCGGCTATCGCTGCGGCATTATGCCGCTCCCGCACCAGAACCAGCCGTTCGGCCTCGACCACCAGGATCTCGGGCGCGTCGGACGCTCCCTTCATCGCTTTTTTGGTGATCAGAGTCTTGCGCGGCTGGCCGTCCTTGGTCAGAAACAGCGCGCAATAGGCTTCAAAACCGGCCCGACGCGCGGAAAGCGGTGCGGCGAGCCAAGCCGCCATCCCGAGTCCCCGCTGTTGATCGGATTCGGACCCGGTCTCCAATGCCCGGCACACCCGGCGCAAGGCCTCGCCGTCAAAAGCGGTTTCGGCACAGGCCGCCTCAAGCACCGCCCCCTCGTCCAGCCCCGCCGCCAAGCCGAGCGTCCGATACACCTCGGCAATCGTCGCCGTCAAACCGCCGTGACTATCGAGAATCCGCCGCAACCGGCCGCGCTCGGCAGCCAGTTCGCTCATCAGCGCGCCGAGTCCGTCTTCGTGAAGATTAGCGGTCAGGCGCGACAACGCCCGGCCGATCAACCCGTCGGGCTGCTCCCGTGCGGCATCCAGCACCCGGCCCCGGGCGCCGATCAGCAACTCGGTTGCGGTGGCCTCGTCCATCACCTCGAAATGCGGAGCCAGCCCGGCCTCAAGCGGAAACCGCCGCAATAACGACTGGCAAAAGGCATGAATGGTTTGCAACTTCATGCCGCCGGGGCAATCGATCACCCGGGCGAACAGGCGCCGCGCCTCCCGCCTCATTGCCACCGACGGGCGCTCGCCGGTCAGTTCCGCCAACGAGTCTTCCAGCGCCGCCTCTTCCGCGGTCGCCCACAGGCTGAGCTTGTGATTGATCCGGTTCGCCATTTCGGCGGCGGCGGCCTTGGTGAAGGTCAGACACAGAATGCGGGCGGGGGGCGTGCCGCCCAGCAATTCGCGCAGCACCCGATCGGTCAACACCTTGGTCTTGCCGGAGCCGGCCGACGCCCCCACCCACACCGACGCGGCGGGATCGGAGGCCAGACGCTGGCTGACGTCGGGATCAAGCATATAATTGCGCTTCCAATCTTCATGTCTCTCGCGCTTCCATGAACGGAAATCCGCCGGTTCCGTCAAGAGGCGCCGACACAACACGCGATCGATAGCAGTCACACCTTGCATTGCGGCACATTTCTGGCTAGCCATAGTGTGTGGAAGCAGCGGCTTGGCCGGGCGGAGGCTGTCTGAAGGCAGGCCGCAGCCCCTGGTCATATAGCCTTGTTTTCCGGGCGGAACCCGAATCGGATCATTTACGATGACACTCGGCCTTTACGATTCCGAACGTCGATACCGGCGACGGGTGTGGACCGGCTTTATTAAGTTTATCCTGTTTATCTTATTCGTACTTGGCGTCGGCCTGTTCGCCTACCAGATAGGCGTTGAGCAGCTAAAAGACCGCGACGCCGGGTTGCGTAACGAGGTCTCCCAACTGGCACGTCAGAAGGGGGAGCTGGAGTTATTCGCGACACAGTTGCAAGAAGTCGCCCGCACCGCCGAGGCCAGAGCCAATGATCTGGAGGAACGGCTGAAGCAGGAAGTGCCGCGCGGTGATCTTGCCAAGCTGGCTCAGTTGGCGGCCGAACGGCTGACGAGCGGTGTTGCCGCCGACCGGCTGGCCTTCGTGATCACGTCCGCCCAGAACAAGCGCAACTGCCAACAGCCCGAGACCAAACGACTCCAGGCGTCGACTCAGATCTACAAATCGCCCAATCGCTCGGTCAGCTTCGCCAGCGGCACGCTCACCGTTATCGGAGAAGGGCTGTCGGCCCGCGACAGTTCAGGAAATCCCGAAGGCTGGTTCGATCCGGGGCAACCGGTCACCCTCCACATCACGCCACAGGGTGGCAAGGAATCGGTAGCGACCGGGGTGCTTCCGCTGCACCATTCAGTTGTGGTCGATAACACTGAATACCGTTTCACCGCAGTGGCCGGCTCACGATCCTTTATCGAGATTACAACCGATCGGTGCGGCTACCCGTAAGCGTCCTGAAAGGACCGCCGATATGGCTTTGGTTCTGGTGGAAGTAGACGGCCCGGTCGGCACTTTGACCATCGACTGTCCCGCCAAACGTAATGCGCTGGGGGAAGCCTTGATCGGCGCGTTAATCGCCGGGTTGGAACAGCTGCGCGCCCGTTCGGTGCGGGTGGCGATTCTGCGGGCAAAACCGGGGGTCAAAGTCTGGTCGGCCGGCTATGCGATCGACGAGATTCCCGACTCGGCGCGCGATGCTCTCGGTTGGAGTGCCCCCTTGCGTCAGTTGGTGCGCAGCCTTCAGGAATTTCCGGTCCCGCTCATCGCTTTGATCGAGGGCGGAGTCTGGGGCGGCGCCTGCGAGGTCGTGTTTGCCTGCGACATCGTCAACGCCACTCCCGACGTCACCTTTGCGATTACGCCGGCCCGGCTGGGAGTGCCCTACAACGTGACCGGGCTGCAAAACTTGGTGGCGGTCATGCCGCTGGCTCTGGTCAAGGAAATGGCGTTCACCGCCCGCCCGATCGGAGTCGAGCGTGCTTGGCACCTCGGCGCAGTCAATCATGTGGTCCCGACCGACCGAATCGGCAGCTTTACCGCCGATATGGCGCGGACCATTGCCGGCAATGCGCCGCTGACGGTGGCGGCAATCAAAGAAAGTCTGCGCATTCTGGCCGATGCCACCGTGTTATTGCCGGCTCAATACGAACGGCTTTCGGAATTGCGCAACCGGACCGCCGGCAGTCGGGACTATCACGAAGGGCTTGCCGCCTTTGCCGAAAAACGTCCCCCGGTGTTTCGGGGCGAATAGCGATACCGGCTAAAGAGACCGGCGGCGACGCCCGTTGATACAAGGGGTAAGGCCATGACGGATGTCAGCGAAGCGCAAAGGGTGACGGTCGAACCGAAATTTTCGGAAGGACGAACCCCGACCGCGCTGATGCTGGCGGCGCTCGGTATCGTCTATGGTGATATCGGAACCAGCCCGCTTTACGCCTATAAAGTCGCGATGCAAGCGGCGGCCGGAACCGGCACCGCAACCGAAGCACAGATTCTAGGGGTGTTGTCTCTGATCGTGTGGTCTTTGGTCCTGATCATTTCGATCAAGTATGTCTTGTTCGTATTGCGCGCCGACAACTCGGGCGAAGGCGGCATTCTGGCATTGCTGGCCTTGGTGCGACCCTGGACCGGCGCGGCGCCGGGGCGAAAATGCGCGTTGATTCTGGTCGGCATCTTCGGTGCCGCCCTGCTCTATGGCGACGGCGTCATCACACCCGCGATTTCGGTCATGAGCGCGGTCGAAGGCTTGGAGGTTGCCGCCCCCGGCCTGGCGAATTACGTCAAGCCCTTGACCGTCTGCATTCTGGTTGCCCTGTTCGCGGTCCAATATCTCGGCACCGCCAGCATCGCCCGCTTATTCGGGCCGATCATGGCGGTCTGGTTTCTGGTCATCGCGGCGATGGGCATCATCGGCATCGCCGGTGCACCGCGCGTGCTGGTGGCACTTAATCCCGCATACGCCTTGGTCATCTTCAGTGGCAACAGCTTAAGCGCATTCTTCGTATTCGGCGCCGTATTTTTAGCGGTAACCGGGGGCGAGGCACTCTATGCCGACATGGGCCATGTCGGCCGACGGCCGATCAGAATGGCCTGGACCGCGGTTGTTCTGCCGGCGCTGGTCTTGAACTATGCCGGTCAGGCCGCCTTACTGCTGCAAGACCCGAGCGAGATTGAAAATCCCTTTTTCCATCTGGCGCCGGGATGGTTCGCGCTGCCGCTGGTCGCATTGGCCACCGCCGCCACCGTGATCGCCTCTCAGGCGCTGATTTCCGGCGTGTACTCCCTGACCAGGCAGGCCAGCCAACTGGGGCTTTGGCCACGGATCAAAATCATTCAGACCTCCAGCGAAGGTTATGGACAGATTTACGTGCCGGCCGTCAACTGGTCGATCATGGTGCTAACCCTGGTGGTTGCGCTGATGTTCAAGACTTCCGATGATCTGGCCGCGGCCTATGGTATCGCGGTGTCGGGAACCATGCTGATCACCACCATTTTACTGTACGAGGCGATGCGGGTACGCTGGCGCTGGCCGGCAACACTCCGTATTCCGCTGATTACTTTGTTTCTGACGGTGGATATCGCTTTTTGTGTCGCCAATCTGATCAAATTGCCCGAAGGCGGCTGGATGCCGCTGGTTGCCGGTGTCGCGATTTTCCTGATGATGAAAATCTGGACCAAGGGCATCGACATTGTTGACCGACGCCTGCTGTCCCTGACCGAATCCTTGCCCGACTTCTTAAGCCGCATGACCTCGGGCGCGATCATGCGCGTTTCCGGAACCGGCGTGTTCGTGACCAAAACCAAGGCCGATTTGCTGCCCGCTCTGCTTCACCATGTCCGACATAATCGTGTCTTGCATGAGAATCTGGTGATTCTGTCGGTCACCACCGCCGAAGTACCGCGAATTCGGGCGCGCGAGCGGCTCGAAGTTCAGCAATTGGGCCCCGGATTCTGGCGGGTGCAGGCCCGCTACGGCTTCATGCAAACCCCTAACGTGCCGCTGGCACTGCGCGGCGCCGGTATTCTCGGGGTACCGGTCGATCCCGACACCGCCACCTATTATGTCGGCCACGAGCGCATCGTCCCCAACGACGATAACCCGTCGATGGAGGGGGCGGAGGAACTTTTGTTCGCCTTCATGGCCCGTAATGCCGCCCACCCGGCCGATTATTTCAAGTTGCCCGATGATCAGGTTATGGAAGTCGGTATCCGGATCGATATATAAACCGGGCTCGAATCCACACGCAGTTTTATAAGGGGGCGGCGGATGGCTCCGCAGAATGAGGTTTTGGTCGCCGGCGATTTCTCGATCACGACAGTGATCAATACTCCGCCCTGGTATGAGAACTGTTACATCGTTCATCATAAGCCTTCGGGCCGGCTGCTGGTGATCGATCCCGGCGGCGAAGCGACGCGGATCGCCGCAGCGGTTAGAGCGCTTGGCTCCAGCACCCCCGAAATCCTGCTCACCCACGGCCACCCCGACCATTTGGGTGCGGTGGGCGAGCTTCAGGAAATTTTCCCCGGCGGGGTATGCCGCGCGCACAAATCCGAGCAGCCGATTATCGACGGTGCGGTACAGTGGGCCGGAGCGCTGATGCAGCGCCAAATCAAACCGCCCGCCCGTCTCAAGTTTTTTGATGGCGAGCCCGAATTATCGTTCGGTGATGTCTCGGTTCGGGTCATTTTCACGCCCGGTCACACGCCGGGCGGTGTCTGCTTCGTTTTCAACGGCTTTGTCTTCACCGGCGACACCCTGTTCAGCCAGGGCGTCGGCCGCACCGACTTACCCGGTGGCCACGGCCCGACCCTGGTCGCCTCGATCACCCGTCTGTTAGAGCAACTGGACGACAAAGCGGTCCTGTTCAGCGGCCATGGTCCGCGTTGGACCACGGTCGACGCCCGCCCATGGTGGAGATACATGGTCAGCGAGGGATATATGTAAGCCCTTGCCGTGGCGCGGTCGGCAACCACTGTTATGTTCTCCGGGCGAGCCTGTCCGCCCCCCACTTTCGGAGTCTTCCCCGTGAGCAGCCTTGCCGTTACCGACGACCTGTTTTTTAACCGTGCCGGCCTTGACCGCGCCCGCACCGAAGCAATCGTGTCGGAGGCGCTGTCCGGGGCCGAGGATGGCGAGTTGTTTCTGGAATACGCGCAGTCGGAGAGCCTGTCGCGCGACGACGGCAAGTTGAAAAGCGCCAGCTTCGACACGTCTTGCGGCTTCGGGCTGCGCGCCGTGGCCGGCGAGTCGACCGGCTATGCCCATGCCGCGACGCTGTCCGAAGAGGCGCTACGCCGCGCCGGGGCGACCGTACGTGCGGTTCATGCCGGCCATGACGGCAGCACCGCCCTTTCGGAACCGCCGATCGGGACCAACCGCGCGCTCTATCTGCCCGACAACCCGCTATCGCCGGTGCCGTTCGAAACCAAAGTCAAGTTGCTCGCCGATATCGACGCCTATGCCCGCAGCCGTGATCCACGGGTGCGACAGGTCAGCGTCGGACTGTATGGAGAATGGCAGGCGGTCCAAATCATCCGGGCCGACGGCTGCCGGGTTGCCGATCTGCGGCCGTTGGTCCGGCTTAGCGTTTCGGTGGTGTGCGGCGAAGACGACCGTATGGAGCACGGAAATTGTGGCGCCGGTGGCCGCTATGGCTATGAGCGGTTGATCACGCCTGAAGCCTGGCGCGCCCAGACTGACGAGGCGTTGCGTCAAGCCCTGGTCAATCTCGGCTCTATACCGGCTCCGGCCGGTGAAATGACGGTGGTGCTCGGTCCGGGTTGGCCCGGCATCCTGTTGCACGAAGCGATCGGGCACGGGTTGGAAGGCGACTTCAACCGCAAACAAACCTCGGCATTCAGCGGTCTGCTCGGCCAACGGATCGGCGCCCCCGGCGTGACCGTGGTCGATGACGGCACCCTGGATGAACGCCGTGGCGCGATCACCATCGACGACGAGGGCACGCCCGGACAATGCACCACACTGATCGAGGACGGCGTCCTGGTCGGTTACATGCAAGACCGGCTGAATGCCCGCCTGATGGGGATGAAGCCGACCGGCAATGGCCGCCGCCAAAGCTATGCGCACCACCCGTTGCCCCGCATGACCAATACCATCATGCGCAACGGCGCTCACAGTCCCGAGGAAATCATCGCTTCGGTAAAAAACGGGCTCTATGCCGTCAATTTCGGCGGCGGACAGGTTGATATCACCTCGGGCAAGTTTGTCTTTACCGCCTCTGAAGCCTACCTGATCGAGGATGGCAAGGTCGGGCCGGCGGTCAAGGGCGCCACCCTGATCGGCAACGGACCGGACGTGCTGACCCGGGTCGCCATGATCGGCAATGACGGGAAACTCGATCCCGGCGTCGGTGTCTGCGGTAAGGATGGACAAGGGGTTCCCGTCGGTGTCGGGCAACCGACTCTGCGTATCGACGCCCTCACCGTCGGCGGTACCGCAACCTGATCACCCCCCAACCTGTTCACGTCGCAACCTGTTCACATCGACGCCGCCGGCAGCGAAAACGGGTATTCCGCGGCGTCGATCCTGCTATAGTCAGATGCACTCGCGCTGTAACAGGGAAAGGATCGCGCTTCCGTGCCTGTCCTGGATAAGCGCCCGACCGCTCCGCGTAAACGAGCCGACCGGGCAGCCGGCCCGACCCGCGGGTGGCTTCCCGGCGGCTTACGGGTGTACGCCATCGGTGACATTCATGGCCGTTTGGACCTGCTGGTAGAGCTTTTGAAGCGCATTCGCGTCGATGCCGCCACTCTGCCGGAGGGCGGACGCTATCGGCTCGTGATGCTGGGTGACTATATCGACCGCGGTTCCGACTCGAAAGAGGTGATCGAACTGCTGGTCTCCGGCCCGCTGCCGCGCGTTGAAACCACGTTTCTGCGCGGCAATCACGAACAAACCATGCTGCAATTCTTAGAGGATTTGCAGGCCGGGCCGGGCTGGCTGACTTACGGGGGCGTCAACACTCTGCTCAGCTACGGCGTCCGCCCGCCGGTCGATGTGCCGCGCCAGCGGCGTTTGGCCTTCGTCCAACAGCGTCTCCGCGATGCCCTGCCGCCTGGGCACCTGTCATTTCTGCGCGCATTGGCTCCGTACGAAACGATTGGCACCTACCTGTTCGTTCATGCGGGAATTCGGCCGGGCGTGGCCCTGGAAGACCAGCGTCTCGATGATCTGGTTTGGATTCGCGAAGAGTTTCTGACCTCTCCGGTTGATCACGGCCGAATCGTGGTTCACGGCCATACCATCGCCATGAAAGCCGAGTCTCTGCCCAACCGAATTTGTATCGATACCGGGGCTTACGCCACCGGGCGCCTGACCGCCGCCGTGCTTGAGGGCACGACACGCCGATTCATCGATACCGCCTCTTAAAAACTTAACGAATGCGATCGAGCGCCGACAGCAGCGGGCTGACGGCAAATTGTTTCTTGCGCACAACGACAAGACGTTCCGACATCGCGCTAAGCCGCGCCCGAATGGCGCCGGCCGATTGCACGGCAATGCTGCTGGCTTCCTTGTGGATGGCCAGTCGAACCGACGGATCGAGTTCATCAAACGCCATCTTGGCCAACACGAATTGCCGCTGCGATGGCGAATCGATGTATTTGCGCAGCATGCCGATAGCCAATTTAATCTCTGAAGACGGGGCACCATCCTGTTTCTGAATGGCTTGGATAAGCAGCTCGATGGCAGCCCGATCGACCGGATTGACAGTGTTTTGATGCGGATCCATCCGTTCATCCCGTTCGAGCTGCAAGTTAGTTATCTATAATCATAGCTCCCGACTTATCATTCCGCCAGTATGATCAATCCCGGAAATTAAGATACTGCAACGGCAGTTCAATCTGAAGCTCCTTGATCAAACGAATCGCAGCCTGAAGATCGTCGATTTTTTTTCCCGTAACCCGTAACTCATCACCCTGAATCGCAACTTGGACTTTAAGCTTTCCGTCCTTAACCGATTTTACAATTTTCTTTGCCAGCTCTTTATCGATGCCCTGGCGAACCGTTATTTCCTGACGCACGGTGTTACCCGCGGCTTTTTCCACCTTGCCGAAGTCGAGGGCGCCAGCATCCAGCTTGCGCCGCGTCAAGTGAGTCCGCAACAGCTCATGCATCTGTTTCAGCTTCAAATCATCATCGGCCAGAACGGTAACAACATTTTCCGCCCGCTCGACCGTACATTTCGCGCCCTTGAAATCGAAGCGCTGAGCGACTTCCCGACGCACAGCCTCCAGCGCATTATCAACTTCGTGAATATCGGTCTTGGAAACGACATCGAACGACGGCATGATCCGGCTCCGTTATGCCCCGTCCAGTCGGGGCCGACGGACACCACATTAGCACGCCCGCAGCCCGGAGGCACGTCTTCCCGGGTTCGGCCGGAAGGGTCACAGAGCATGCCGTATAAGGATCGAGCCGGCTTTATCGAACTGCTGGAGTGTCTGGGCGCCGAGGCCGACGCCGAGGTGTTGGCAGCGGCGCGCGAACTACACCGCCGGGTTACCGCGGCCGAGACCTCCTGGCAGGATCTGATCGACCGCAGCGGCCTGATGGAAGCCGAAGCAGATTTGGACACCGGCCCCGGCGATTTCGAAATTCGTGATCGTCACGACGATAACACCTATCTCGACCAGGAGCCGATCACGCCGCGCCAGCGCGCCCGATTTGAAGAAGAACTGACCTTGATCGAGTCGCTGTTGGCCCGGACCACGCTATCGCCGGAGACACGCCGCGAATTGTTGGACCTGCGCGCCGATATCGCGTCCAACGAATTCGCCGACATGGACCGCGGCTATCTGCGCGACCTTGCCGCCCGTCTCGATGCCCGGATTCGGGATGATTAGAGCGCGCGGCGGGGGTGCGAAAACACCCCCGCATGCCTCGTAACGGTGACTCCGTCGACTCTCGGCATCAAGCGGTTTATGATGGCGGAATCAAGAGGGAGACTGTAATGGGCGAGCCCACAAACGCGGAGATCATGAAGGCGATTCTCGAACTCGGGACGAAGGTCGACGGCATCCGGATAGAACTGGCGGAACTCCGGGGTGAGGTTCGGCAAATGAACGTTCGGATCTGCGATGTGAATGCACGCCTGCCGGTACCGATCGCCTATTCTCCGCCGGAGCCGCGCCGCACCGGAACCGGATGACCGGTGCAATCCGGATACCGCCGGCATTACTGATCTCGACGCTCATGACCTGTCCTCCGGAAACGGCGACCGGCCGGCGATTTTTCGCCAAGCACCCACCTTGGCTACTAACTAACCTTGGCTACTAACTAACCTTGGCTACTAACTAACCTTGGCTACTAACTATAAGGTCGCCGCACCGCAGCATTTCTTATATTTCTTGCCACTGTCACAAGAGCACGGGTCATTGCGCCCGATCTTGACGACCGTGCGCGGCTTCTGCCCGACTTTACCGTCGACATACCACCAGCGCCCGTCGCGCCGCGTAAATGTGCTGGTCTCGTGGTGGGCGTGCTCACGCTCGTTCATGCGAAAGCGGGCAATGAACTCCACCACGCCGTCCGTATCATCGGGACCGCCACGCTCGGTTGACAGAATTTCCAGCGCATTCCACTGACTGTTTTCGGCCCACTGCGTGGCCTGCGCGCGGTCGAAATCGTCGCGGGATTCGGGCAGCAGGGTTTGCTCCAGATAATCGACATTGCCTTTGACAAAGGCGCTGTAGCGCGACCGCATCAACGCCTCTGCGGTCGGCGCCACCGCCGTGCCCTCAAGACAGGGGCCGCAACAAGTATCAAAAGAACGGTCGGAACCGCAGGGGCACACACTCATGATTTTCTACTTCCGTTTGAATCAGCTTGCCTTGGGGCGGTTCTGGTCGGTGCCGTTAACCGGAGCGGGCACCATCTGCTCCGCGGGCGGGGCCGGCGGCGGGCGGGTTTCCTGGGCGGGTTGGCTTTGCGGCGGGGCCGGACGCGGGGCCGGTCCGCTTTTCAACTTCTGGTGAACCGCCTGAGCAATCGCCATCAAACGGTCACGGTCGAAGCGACCGACCAGCGCATAAGACAGCGCGCCCTCCGTCCAATAGAAGCTAGCGATATCGCCACGCTTGGCATAGCTGAAAGTCGGCCCCTGCTTATCGGAAGGGGGCACGCCGACCGAAAGGGTCAGGCGGTTGGTATCGTCGCTTTGGTACATATATTGGGCGACGGTGCCGCTATCGGTCGGCAGCGAGCGTCCACCGATCAGACGATAGCCGGTGGTGGCGAGATCGGGCGCGAACACCGGCTTGCCCAGCCGCTCCGACAGCCAATTATTAAGCGCGTCCTGGTCATCGGCCCCCATCTCGACTTCAAAGCGCGAGTGAGCATAAAAACTGTGCGCCTGCGCCGCTTCCTCGGCAAAGGACAGCAAAGTCGGCCGCTCGAGTGCCGGCGTCACCGCCGCGACCTGAGCGGGGGCGGCAACCGGCGCGGAAACAACCGCGGGAGCGGACAGCGGAATCAACTGACCATGACCGAGCCAGCCGCCGCCGAGACCGGCCAGTAACAGTACGACAGACGCGGCCAATCGGGTCCAGGCCGGCTGCGACCACCGGTTCCGCCGCGCTTTCACCGTGTCCAGCCGATTACCCAACTGCTCGGCAAGATCGGTCAGACGCGGCCCCAGCGGCTCGTTCAGCGCCGAGTCGAACAACGCATGCAAGGCGGCATTCTGGCTCCGATAGGCATCGACCCGGCGAGCCGCCTCTTCATCCTCGGCCAACCAAGTCTCAACCTCGATACGTCCGGCCACATCCAGTTGACCATCGACATAGGCATGCAGATCGCTGTCGCGCATGGCTCCGACTCCCCTTCCCTACTTGACACGACGCAGAGTCGTCGCCACACCGGCACCACCGGCCAGCCGCACCCGCATCGCTTCACGTGCCCGGCTCAGGCGTGACATCACCGTACCGATCGGCACGTCGAGCACCTTTGCCACTTCGTCGTACTTCATGCCCTCCAGCGCGACCAGCAACAGAACCTGACGCTGTTCCGCCGGCAGAGTTTCCAGCACCCGCATCATCTCACCCAGTTCGACCCGAGCCTCTTGATTGGCCGGTCGGGACAGGCTCGGCTCGAGAACCGCGTCCTCGACCGTCACCTCCGCCGGTCGGCCGGCTCGGCTACGCACCTGATTGACATGCACATTGTGCATGATAGTAAACAACCAAGCCCGCAGGTTGGTCCCGGCCAGGAACTTGTCGGCGCGCGACAGCGCCCTGGCTAAAGCCTCCTGAACAAGATCATCCGCCTCGCTGCGGTCACGTACCAAAGCACGCGCGTAGCGCCGGAGCGACGTGATATGAACTTCCAACTCGATCCCGAACTTGCTCACCGCGCCATCCGCCGACTTGAGAAGATGGTGTGAGTATAGCCGGGAAACCGTCCTCATGGGAATGAACAGGCGTGGTCGCCGAATTATTCGCCGTCCACTGAAAAAAAGTCCGGAGATCGCGTCTTGACCGTCATCACGCGCTTTGCCCCCGGGCCGACCGGCCTGCTGCATCTCGGTCATGCCAGAGCGGCGCTGTTTGCCGCAAGGGCGGCACGAGACGCCGGCGGGCGCTTTCTGGTCCGCATCGAGGATATCGACCGGGCGCGCTGCCGCCCCGAGTTCGAGCAGGCCATATTCGAGGATTTGGCTTGGCTCGGGCTGAATTGGGCGCAACCGGTGCGCCGACAATCCGAGCATTTCGCGGATTATCACGCTGCACTGACCCGGCTGGACCGGCTCGGCGTGATTTATCCCTGTTTTTGCAGCCGAAAGGATATAGCCGAAGCGTCCGGCGCGCCTCATGCCGATGAAGAGCGAGGGGTGATTTATCCGGGGCTGTGCCGCAGCCTGCCGCCCGATCAACGGGCCGAGCGCATGGACTCGGGCGCCCCCTTTGCCCTGCGGCTGAATGTCGCGGCTGCACTCAGTCTGACCGGACCCGTGAGTTGGACCGACCGCAGCGCCGGGGTGCAGCACGTCGAGTCCGACCGGCAGGGAGATGTCGTGCTGGCACGCAAGGACACGCCGACCAGCTATCATCTCAGTGTCACCGTCGATGACGCAGTGCAGGGTATTACTCTGGTCACCCGTGGCCTGGATTTGCTCCGCGCGACCGATATTCACCGCCTGCTTCAAGCGTTACTCGGGCTGCCGGTTCCGCATTATCATCACCACGGGTTATTAACCGGAGCCGATGGACGGCGCCTGTCGAAGCGCGATGGCGCCACCAGCATACAAACCTTGCGCGCAGCCGGGCACACACCGGCCGCAGTACAAGCAATGGCGGGGTTCGAGGCGGCCTAAATCCGGCGCGTACGACCCTGGCATAGCTCCAGATAATCCGGCTCGTCCGGCGTAATCAAGCCGTGCCGAATCAGAAAATCGATAATCACGAGATTGCAGTTAAACTTAAAATCCATGGTGTCACGCACGATCCCGGCGACTTTTCGCCAGGGCATCAATTCAAAACTTTCGACTTCGCCATCGGTGTTGCACGGCATGACCGCAGGATCAAGCTCAAGGTCATAAACGAACAGACAGTCGACCTTAAGACCGGGTGGGGTTTCCATGACATAGGTAATCGCGCCGGCCGGTTTTGCCCGGCGCGCCGTTTCAGGATCGAGTCCGGCTTCCTCGGCGGCTTCCTTGATCAGATTGTCCTCCAGCGACAGCCCGGCCGGCTGACCGCCGGCAATCAAATTATCGAGCTTACCGGGAGCAACCGAGCGATCACGCGCCCGCACCCCAATCCAAAGATGAAGGCCATCGGGATGACAGACAAAGCCATTGACATGAAGACCAAAGGCGGCAATCCCGAAATAAGAGACCGCACCGCGATCGATCAATAACAAAGGCGGCATGCCCCAAGCGGTCAGCACCGGATAAAGTTCACCACGCTTGGGCGGGATTACCCCCACGGCAATCAGCCGATCAAGCAGTTCTGAAACCGCCGCGGTACGGGCGGCGGTTTCAGTAAAACAAGGAAGTAAATCAACTGCCTGCGGCCCGACCGAAACCAAATCGCGATGTTCGGCCAGCCGCTCGGCAAAGGCATGCCTCACTCGACCCACGCATGATCCGGCCACCCGGAAATCCCGGAAACCCGACAAATCGTGAGCATTGCATGCCCTGATATGATCCAGATAAGCCATGATCCGCAGGTCCGTACTATTCTTCGCCTCCGGACGCATAATAACTGGAGAAATAAGGCTCTCCGGTTTTTTCAATCGAAAGCAAATTGATTTTCTTTACCAGCTCATGGCGCTTCTTTGCAAACTGATGCTTTTCCTGAAGCACTTCAATGCCCAGATGCTCCGGATCCAGCTCGTCGAACTTCTCCTTGTGAACCCGGTCAAGCTCTTCCAACTCATCGACTAAAGCCTGAACCCCGGCATCACCGGACGGGGCCGGCTTAGCCCGCTTCTTGCCGGCTTTTTTAACTTCAGGAAGATAGGGGCGGGCATAATTATAGCCGCCGGCAATGTCGAGCACGACCGCCGCCTCGTCACCCACCACCCAGGCGTCATGACCGGGCGGAACATGGGAGACATCGCCGGGACCGAACTCCGCCACCGTCCCATCGTTCATCTTGTAAGCCAACCGGCCGGAAATATGATAACAGAGATGAGGAGCTTCACAGGTTTCGGTGTTAACCGCCGACTTCAGCGAAGACGACCAGCGCCAACCGGGTTCAAACCGGCAGCGGCCGAACATGACTCCATCAACAGTGACCAGCTCGATTCGGCCTTTATCGAAATCTCTGATTTCATCGGCGTGGTCGAGGGACTTCTTTTGTATGGCACTCATTGTTTTTCCTCCCCATCAGTGTTTGTTGCACATCTATTCTAGAACGGCATATCAACCCACAGAAAGAAAGCATTGGCCGTCAGCATCAGGGCGACCGAAGCAAAGAAATAGGCCAGCCACAGCACCCAGCGTCGGCGCGCCACCATGCTGGCGGACGCCAGCACGATAGAAATCTGAAGTAAGGCCTCACCATAGTCGAAGAAGGGATCCTGGCGGGCGGCACGGTCGCGAATAGCTTCGAACTCTGCGGCTTTGGCCAGCAATTCCTTTTTACCTTCGCCGGTCGAAGGCTCCGACTCATAGCGTTCGACCGCACTCTTATAGGACTCCAGGCGCTGGTCGATCAGGTTGGCCGCCGCATCCGGCAACCAGAGCGACGTCGCCTTGATCGCCAGCAACTCGTCGGCGGCAAGCTTGTAAGCGGTCTGGCGGATGGTTTTTGCCTGATAAAACGAGTAGGTGTTGCTGGCAATAATGTTGGAATTCATCATGTCCTTGGTGGCATTGCTGCCGCCCATCGCGGTAATGGCCAGAACAACGGCCAAAACCGAGATAAAAATCGCAACCCATTGCCGGTCGATACCGCCCGCGTCGTCGTTATCTTCACTAATTTCGGAAACGGTTTCCGAGACTTCCGATGCGTCCATATCAAGATACCGCTGTCAATGCGCTTTCGCGCGTGGAGTGAATGGAAAAGATGCCGGTAAAGCCGCTGACGTCGAACACGTCCCGGACGTGGGGTTTAAGCCCGCACAGCGCCAGCTTACCCCGGTTGGTTTTGGCTCGTTTGGCCGCCATCAACAGCACACGCAGGCCGGCGCTGCTGACATAGTCGAGTTGGCTACAATCAACCACGATTCGCGGTTC
Organism: Rhodospirillaceae bacterium; assembly: GCA_037147415.1. Lineage (GTDB taxonomy): Bacteria > Pseudomonadota > Alphaproteobacteria > Azospirillales > Azospirillaceae > BOG-933. Next base: position 39,160 of record JBAWVF010000010.1, read on the forward strand.
GGACGGAGCAATCGCCCCCAGAAGTTTTTCTTCGAACGCCTTGGCCGAGTTGCTATCGACCCGACCGCGCGCCTCGATGATCACGACGCCCCCGCCACCGGGCGTTTCCACGACTTCCATACCGCGTCCCTTTTCAGCCGGCCTCGTCTGCACCCTTCCCCGTACTCTTGGATAGCGTAAGTCGGTTTCGGTTGCCATCGCGAACATACACGACCCGATCCATCATACGCTTAGCAAAATAAATACCCAACCCGCCGATCGGTCGATCGTCCAGCGACAGACCGGTGTCGGGGTCGGGAGTCAGCGTCGGGTCGTAGGGGCGCCCGTCATCGACAACCTCCGCACTCAAAATTTCTCTGACCAGCACCACTCTTAGAATAATCTCGTGCTCACCCTCTTCATCGTAAGCATAGTCGATGATATTGGTCAGCACCTCATCGAGCGCGAGGTTAAGCTTGAATATCACGCTCTCGGGCACGCCGCCGATTGCGCAAAAGGATTCAATGCGCTCGGCCACCCGCCGGATTTCAGACAAGCGGTTGGCCAGGCGAAGCTCCAGCACCGCACTCATGACCACCGGGACTCGAGAAACAGCCCTTCAAAATCGTCGGCATCGGGTGCCGCCGCTTCGAAATCGGCCTTAACCCTTAAGGCCGATTCAAGCAAACGGTGATACTCGAGCCGGGGAATCTCGACCGCCCCGAATTGGGATAGATGCGTGGTGATAAACTGAGTATCCAACAAGACGAAGCCGTTGCGGCGCAGTCGGGCGACCAGATGAACCAGCGCGACCTTGCTTGCATCGGTGGCATGGCTGAACATGCTTTCACCGAAGAAAGCCCCGCCCAGCGATACGCCGTACAAACCGCCGACCAGCCGGCCATCGAGCAGGGACTCGACGCTATGCGCGTGGCCGAGGGACCGTAACTCGCCGTAAGCCCGGGCAATCTCGGGATTGATCCAGGTCGTCGGCCGGGCGGCGGCGCAAGCAGCCACCACCTCCGCAAACGCCGTATTGACCCGAACCTCAAAAGCCCCTCGCCGTACCGTCTTGCGCAGCGAACGCGGCACATGAAAAGCCTCTAAAGGCAAAATGCCGCGCTGCTCCGGATCGAACCAGTACAAATCCTCGGCGTCCGCACTCTCCGCCATCGGGAACAATCCCCTGGCGTAAGCGCGAAGCAGAAGATCGGGGTTCAGGTCATGAATCACCTGCGGACAAGTGCCGTATAATCATCCATCAAAGTCCGGGTAATCGGACCGGGCGCTTTGAACTCCAGCCCGTCGATCCGCCCGACCGGGGTCACTTCGGCAGCGGTCCCGGTCAGGAATATCTCTTCGAATCCGGACAACTCATTCGGCCAGATCGCCCGTTCGATCACTTCCAGACCACGCGCCCGCGCTAAATCAATCACGGTGCGGCGGGTAATACCGTCAAGGAAGCAGTCGGGAAGTGGAGTATGAATACGCCCCTCGCGAATCAGAAAAATATTGGCCCCGGTCGCCTCTGCCACCTGACCGCGATAGTCAAGCATCAGAGCGTCGTTGTTGCCGTTATTCTCGGCCGCATGCTTAGAAAGCGTGCAAATCATATAAAGCCCGGCCGCCTTGGCCGCCACCGGAGCACAGTCGGGCGACGGGCGGCGCCACTTGCTGGTTTCCAGCTTGACCCCGTCGGGCAGATATTTGCCCCACTCCCACACCGCAATCGCCAGATTGATCCGGTTCTGCTGAGCGGCGACACCCATCATTTCGCTGCCGCGCCACGCCACCGGGCGAACATAGCCGTCGGTAAAGCCCTGCGCCGCCACGGTCACCTTGGTCGCCTCGTCGATTTCGGCCACGCTCCAGGGAATCGTGAAACCCAACAATTCAGCGGACTTAGCCAAACGCTCGCTATGCTCGGTCAGCTTGAAAACACGGCCGTTGTAAAAGCGTTCACCTTCAAATACACAACTGCCATAATGCAGGCCGTGGGTCAGCACATGGACCTTAGCGTCGCGCCAGGGCACCAGCGCACCGTTCATCCAGATCACGCCGTCCCGGTCGTCATAGGGAAGGTTGGACATCAGCCTGTTTCCTCACCGAGCTAAAAAACGTTAACTTCATGTCGCGTCATGGCCTTATTTGCTAACATTCCACATCGAACCTGTCAACCTGACCCCCGGCCGACCCCCGGCCGACCCCCGGCCAACCGCCTCGGCCGACCACCCCGGCTCACAAACAACGGCATCGACATGACCGAAGGCCTCGCTCATATTCTGGTGGTTGATGACGATACCCGCCTGCGTGAGCTTTTACGTAAGTATCTGGTTGATAACGGATTCCTGGTAGCCACCGCGAAGGACGCCGCCGACGCCCGCGCACAATTGGCGGCCATGAGCTTCGACTTGCTCGTGCTCGACGTCATGATGCCGGGCGAAAACGGGTTGGAGCTGACTGCGTCGTTGCGCCGCACCGGGGAAATTCCGATCCTGCTGCTGACCGCGCGGGGCGAGCCCGATGACCGCATTGCCGGTCTGGAAGCCGGCGCCGACGACTATCTGGCCAAACCGTTCGAGCCGCGGGAACTGTTGTTGCGGATCAACTCGATTCTTCGCCGGGTGCCGCCGCCGCCCTCCCCCGCCGAGTCGACGCGCGTGCTGCGTCTCGGTCGCTGGAGCTATCACCCCGATCGTGACGAATTGCGCTGCGGCGACGATATCCTGCGTCTGACCACCGCGGAAGCCGCACTCATGCGGGTGCTGGCCGCCGAACCCGGCGTGACCCTGAGCCGCGAGGAGGTGACCGAGCGCGCCCGTATTGACGGCAGCGCCCGCTCGGTCGATGTTCAGGTGACGCGCCTGCGCCGCAAATTCGAAGATGATCCGCGCCAGCCGCGCTATCTCCATACGGTACGCGGTGAAGGCTATGTCCTGCGGCCGGATTGAACCCGCCATGCCCGATTCAGACGCTGTCTACGCCCGATTTACCGAAGAAAAACGCGGCCCGCAGGTCATAAAACGCCTGCTGCCCCACACTTTGTTCGGGCGAACGCTGGTCATTATCGTAACCCCGGTCGTGCTGGCCCAGCTTGTCGCGGCTTGGATTTTTTATGATCGCCATTGGGAAACCGTCACCCGGCGCCTGACGTTTGCCGTGGCCGGAGAAATCGCGCTGGTGATCGAGCAGCTTGATCGTGCCCCCGATTTCGCCGCTCGAACCCGGTTGTTGGAGACCGTGACCAGGGTCACCGATCTTGTGGTCACCATGGAATTCGGCGCGCGCCTGCCCGCCCAGACCGAGCCGCCGCACGGTCTGCTTCAGCGCACGCTCGCGGCCTCTCTGGCCGAACAGGTCGGGCGCCCCTTCATGATCAATACTCGCATCGCTCACGAATGGTATGAAATCCGCATTCAAATCCCCTCCGGCGTATTGCGCGTGCTCTCACCCGAGCGCAGGCTGTATAGCCCGACCAGCTATATCTTTATTTTATGGATGACCGGCAGTGCACTAGTTTTATTTGCGATTGCTCTGGTCTTTATGCGCAACCAAATACGGTCGATCCGGCGTTTGGCCAACGCCGCCGACAGCTTCGGCAAGGGCCGCGACGTGCCCGACTTTCGGCCGGAAGGCGCGTCCGAAGTTCGGCAAGCCGCCGCCGCCTTTCTGGTAATGCGGGACCGAATCCGGCGCCAAATGCGCCAGCGCACCGAGATGCTGGCCGGGGTCAGTCACGATCTGCGTACGCCGCTGACCCGTATGAAGCTGGCCCTGGCCATGCTGGGTGAGAGCAGCGATATCGAAGAGCTGAAAGACGATGTCGCTGAAATGGAGACGATGATTGATGCCTATCTCGCCTTTGCCCGCGGGGAAGGGACCGAGACCATGCGGGCCTGCGACGTCAACCGCTTGCTGGAGGAAACCGTTGCCGGGGCACGACGGGCCGGCGGCATCGTCGAGCTGGAGATTTCGGAGCCGTTGGTGCTGCCGTTGCGCGTCACCGCCTTTCGGCGCTGCCTGACCAACCTGTTGGCCAACAGTCGGCGCCATGCCGATCGAGTCTGGATTCACGCCGGGCGCTGCAACGACGCGACCATCGAAATACTTTTCGACGATGATGGCCCCGGCATTCCCGCCGCGGCGCGCGAAGATGTGTTTAAGCCGTTCTTTCGTCTCGACAGTTCACGCAATCTGGAAACCGGCGGCGCCGGGCTCGGGCTTGCGATCGCCCGCGACGTGGTGCGCAGTCACGGCGGAGAAATTACATTGGACGACAGCCCACAGGGCGGCCTGCGCGCAATCATAAGGCTACCGGTATAAAGGGACTGCGCGAAGGCAACCCGACAACGTCAAGCCTTACCCACCCGGAAATAGCGACCGGTCAATTCTTTCAGGCAAAGCTCCGCAGTATCGTCGGTGCCGTTGGCATAAGCATCATAAAGCGGCCGGGCAATCGAACAAAACACCACGGTCAAATCGGGATCGAAGTGCAAACCGGCACCCTCCTCAATAATTGAAAGAGCGCGCTCAAACGACATCGGCTCCTTATAAGGACGGGATACGATCAAGGCATCGAAAACGTCGGCAATGGCAAATATGCGTGCAATGAGTGGAATATCTTTACCTTTCAACCCTTTAAGATAACCGGAACCATCAAATTTTTCATGGTGATAAAGCACGACATCAGCCGCCTCCTTTAACCAGGATGCACTCCTGATGATATCAACACCGTGGGCGACATGCTGTTTCATGTCATTGAATTCTTCAACAGTCAGCCGAGCGGGTTTAAGCAGGATAGTATCGCTGACCCCGATTTTGCCAACATCATGAAGAAAGGCACCCTTGATCAGTTCCCGCATAAGATTAGCCGGCAAGCCGACCGCTTCTGCCAAGCGGATCGCAAAAATCGCCACTCGATAATTGTGGGCTCCGGTATCGCTGTCACGCTTTGCAATAGCGCTGCCCAGCACCTCGAGGGTTTCAAGATTGGCGCGCATAAGCTGTCGCGATAGCGCATATTGTTCCCGATTGACGCGCAAAACAACTGGAACTAAAAATAATGTCGTGCAAAAAACGACTGCGATAACCAACAAAACATTGGTAATCATCCGCCCTTCTATTGTTGCAGTTCTTTCATCCGAGACATGATAAACGCCCTCGAAATAGCCGAGCGGCCGGGCATCCGATAGACTTCGCAACAATACGACGACCCGGATATAGAGCCGGCCATCATGCAGTATCTTATCGTACAAGGGCAGGTCGCCGGTCGGAAACCCATGTTCATGAGCCGATAGCGCCTGCTCGGTCCCTGCTTCCATATCATTAACAGCCATACCGATTAATGTGTAATCCGTATGATAAAGTTCTGCGAGGATAAAATGCCCTTCCGCATTACTTGCCCTGGTAGTAAGAAAGCGTTTTAGCTGTTCATCAGCCGGCAAATCCTGGGAGTCGACAAGCCGTGTTCGAAATATATCCTGGTGTAACGTATAGAAAGTTTTCGCCTCACCCACCGCCAGATTGACAATAGCATCATCAACCCGTTCCAATTCAAAAACCATGGTTGCGGCCGCCAACGCCGCCGAAATCAACAAAGCGGCGGCACCCAACCAGATGATCATGCTTTTGTAAACGGACGTACTCATATGCTCTTATCGCAAACTCCAAAAGATCGATCAATCAGGATAAACCCATGCCTATCGGGTTAACGCACACACCCACTAGATGTTGTGTGCTTCCAGT